>PLED01000038.1 GCA_003136355.1 Vulcanimicrobiota bacterium
GTAGAAGCCACCGATGCCGCCGTAGATCTCACTCGACTGAAAAATAAAGCCGCGGCGCTTCGCCAGCGCCGTGATATCTTCCATCGAAGCTTGCCCCGCTGCGGGCTCCCTCTCCATAGAGCCCCGAGTTTACGTTAGTTGCGGAGAGCGTCCTTTTATTGAGAAGGCCTAGCCGACCGCGTATTTGCTAGCGCAACTACATATGACGCGCGGTTAAACCCGCCGAGATAGCTCCAACGATTGAAGACAGGGCAATCGCAAAAAGCGCACCGCTAACAAGCATGACGGCCCCACGCTCCGGTGGTCTGCCAGGGCCAATAAGCGCCGAAACCCACCACCCCAGGGTAGCTTCAACGATTGAAACAATGAATGCAGTCGCAGCTCCAGCTCGCCAATTTGCCAAGTTGCGGGTCACGATCCAAGCAAGGATTGCATAAAATGCCATTTGCGGCAGTGTAAACCATGCGTACGCAATATGCGAATAAAGCGAGAGCGCGGCGTAAATAGCATCAAGTACCACAACCAAGACTGCGCCAGTGAAAACGTACCGCACGAAGACTTTCATATTCAGGCTAGATAACCACGTTCGAGCGCGGCTGCGATTCGGCGCGCAGCTGCCCGCACGCGGCGGCAATGTCGCGCCCCATATTCTGCCGCACGGTGACTGGGACGCCGGCGGCTTCCAAGATTCCGGCGAAGCGCCAAATCCGATCTTGATCCGTTCCGGCATACGACGCACCCGGCGTGGTGTTGTACGGAATCAGGTTCACGTGATAGAGATGGCCCGTCATGATGTGCGCCAATTCGCGAGCGTTTTCTTCGGAGTCGTTGACGTCGCGAAGCATGACGTACTCGAAGAAAATTTTTCGGTTCGTTTTTGCGATATAGCGTTCGCACGCGGCCATGACTTCTTCCAGCGAAAATTTGCGGTTCACCGGCATCATCGCGCTGCGGATGGCGTCGTTAGGCGCGTGGAGCGAAATCGCGAGATTGACTTGCACATGCTCGTCTGAGAAACGGTCGATTTTATCAACCAGGCCTACTGTCGAGATCGTAATGTGGCGGTGACCTAAACCCAGGCCGTGCGGATCGTGCAACAACGCGACGGCCTTCATGACGGCGTCGTAGTTATGAAACGGCTCGCCCATCCCCATGAAAACGATGTTGGTGATCCGCTTGCCTTTGGCCGCGAGCTCGCGCGCGAAGTAGCGCGCCTGGTCGAAGATTTCGTCCGCGGTGAGATTTCGGGTGAAGCCGGCTTGGCCCGTGGAACAGAATGCGCACGCGAACGCGCAGCCGGCTTGCGAACTGATGCAGACGGTGTTGCGGTCGCCGAAATGCTCCATGAGCACGGCTTCGATTTCGGCGCCATCGGCCAACCGGAAAAGTCCCTTGCTCGTCTGCGCGTCGCGCGAACGCTGCACCACTATCGGTGTAACGCTGTCGAAGCTGAATTCGCTTGCTTCCAGCTGTGCCCGCAATTCTTTGGGCAGCGGCGTTACGGCCGCGACGTCCTCCGCCAGCTCCTTAGCGGCGGCGCGATAGATCTGCTCGAGCCGGTAAGGCTTCAGGTCAAAATGCGCGGCAAAGGCGGCGGCGTCGCCAAAACCGGCGCGCCGGACTTTTTCCGCAAACCAAATCTCTTGAGCGTTTCGAACCACGGCGACCGATTATATCACGGGCGGCGATTCGAACAAGTCCGCTTGCTCGGGCGGCTTCCGCAGAGCGTCGAGTTTCTCGCGCACTTGCTTCAGATCCGACCAAACCTGGCGCTTGGTTTCGTTCATCGCCATCCCGCCCTGCCTTAAAATGTAGGCCGGGTGAAACGTGGCGATCAGCGGGATAGAGTTGGGTCCCTCGTACCAGATGCCGCGCGATTTGGTAATGCTGAAATGAACGCCGAGGAACGACTTTGCGGCCGGGGCTCCCAGCGCCAGAATCACTTGCGGCGCAATCACTTCGATCTGTTCGTCTAAATAGGGCCGGCAATTCGCCATCTCCGCGGGAACGGGCGCGCGGTTGCGTAGCTTCTCGCCGTCGAGAACCGTCGGGCGGCACTTTACCGTGTTGCAAATGTAGACGTCTTCGCGCGGAAGGTCGATCGCGGCCAGCATTTTATCGAGCAGCTCGCCGGCGCGCCCCACGAAAGGCCGCCCGAGCAAATCTTCGGTTTCGCCGGGGCCTTCGCCGATCACCATCAAGCGCGCGCACGGATCGCCCTCGCCGTAGACGTTGTGCCGCCGCTCAAAACCTATCTGACACTTCCGGCACGCGCCGGCAGTTGCCGCCGCTTTTTCCAGAAAGCGCTCGCGGCGCGCGCGCTCTTGCAAACTCACTGCAGCCGCACCGCTTCGCCGCTCGCGACCACCGCGGTGATCCCGCCGTCGTCTTCGACCGCATCGAACTGAATTTTAATCACGGCGTCGGCGCCCAGGGCCGAAGCATTTGCGCGCAGCGCTTCCAGCGCTTCTTCACGCGCACGCTCCGCATCGGTCAGGTATTCGATCGGCGCGAGCCCGATGAACGCGCCGATGCTCCTGAAGGTCGCGCGCAGCATGCTGTGCGGGCGACTGGCGCTGCCGGTGACGCGCCCCAAGCTGCAGGCGACGCTAAATCCGTCGGGTGCGTCCAGGGTTACCAGATTCTCTTTCGCAATCATTGCCGGAGTGAATTCTTCCCCATCGGTCCTCATCGTCCGTCTGGACGCGATCGGCGACGCGCTCGCGCTGGTTCCGCTGCTGGCGGCGCTGCGGGAACGGGGCGCGCAAATCGACGTGGTGCTCTCGCCGAAAAACGCGGACGCGTTTTCGAAAAACGCCGTCGACCGCGTTTTCGTCGAGCGACCCGGATTGGGAGACCGACTCGCGCAGAACGGTTATGACTACGCGCTGGTCGCGACCGAAGATGCCTCCGGCTATCGCCTCGCGCGCGCCAGCGGCGCGCCGGGTCGCGTCGGTTTCCAAAACGGTTGGGGCAAGCCGCTCAAATCGCTGTGGGCGCGCTCGCTGCTCACGCGTACCGTCTACCGGACGGCCGGATTAGATCCGCGCGCGCCGCACGAAAGCCAAGTTCTCTTCCAACTCGGAAGCGGAATCGTGCGCACGTCGCAGATTCCGCGCGACCCGCGTATCTTGCGCGGCTTTGTCGTCGATGCCGAACCGCAACCCGACGAACGCGTGATCATGCAGGTGACGGACAAGTGGCAGCGGCTGGGAGCGGCGCCGAAAGCGGTAGCCGATCTCGCGCGAGCCTTACAGCAACGCCACGCGATGCGCTTCGTCGCCGCCGAAAGCGAGCGCGGCTACGCGCAAGAGCGGGCGGCTTCCGCCGGCATTACAGTCGAGTATTTTCGCGAGCTGGGTCCATGGAAAGAAGCGATCGCCGCGGCAAAGGCCGTCATCGCGCCCGACTCGGGCGCGATCCATGTCGCGGGAATGACGGGCACTCCGACGGTTGCCGTGTTCGCGCAAAAAGGTTTCGCGCTGCAAACCGGACGCTGGTCGCCTTGGGCGGCGCCTTACAAACTCGTGGAGATGAACGGAGACTGGCCGAACGCTGCCGGTACCGCGCTCGACGAATTGACGCAAGATCGCGCTTTGTAAAGACCGATCGCGCCGTCGCGAGTTGCGGCAACGTATTTTTCGGAAGAGACGAGTTTGTTGACAAGCGGTCCGGCCTCAATCAGGCGGACCGAATCGGGAAAGTCGGCATCGGTTAATATGTAACACGCACGAACTGCGCTACCGGCCATAAGTTCGACCGCTTCCGGCAGTAGCGTCGCATTCGGGTCGGTGGCAGCGAGATGCGTGTATGCTTCTTCCTGCGTCGCGACGCTCACCGTGGGCGGAAGCGACTTGAGAAAATGATCGAGCCTTGCGTCTCTCATTGCCGGCGCGCGCAAGAAGTAACCGGGATGTAGGGGGTCTGCGACCGCAAACTCCAGCACGCATAAACCGATGCACCAGTAGAGCAGCCGGTGCGCGCGCCGCGCGTCCGAGCGCGCGATCCCTGCGATGCCGAGCGCAAATGCGAAAAACACGTATCCGATCCAAACGCCCGCGTAGTGAGAGCCCATGGTGAACGTCGTCGACATTATGGAAGCCAGAACTTCGATCAGTGGGAGAATCGCAAGAACGGCGGCCCGGCTGCGAAACGGGATGAACAGCAACGGCAGAAAAGCGAGCAGCAAATAGCCGGCGCGTTGAAGTAGCGCGTTCGCGATCGCGGCAGCCAATCCGCCATTCGCCACGCTATAGCCCCATCCGTAAAAGCGCGTCGGCGCCCAATGTGAGTTCGCATTCGCATGCGGTTGAATAACCGCAAAATAAAAAATGAAGATCGCCAAGGATGCGACGCCTACCGTAACAGCCAACGCCCGACGTTTAGGGTCATGGCGGTACGCGAACGCACCGATTGCGCCGGCCGCGGTCAGAAAGACGGCTTGGTCTTCTTTGATCGCTAACGCAAGCGCGGCGAATACGACCGTCGCGGCAACGTATCCGCCGTCAAAGGCCCACAACAGCCACGCGATCGCGGCCGGCGCCAATCCGTTCTCGTGAAAGTCGTTGAAGACGACGCCGGCCAGCGGCGGATAGAGCAGCACGACGAGCGCCGCAAGCAGCGCCGTCTTCCGATCCGCATAACGGCGCACGATTCCATAGATCGGCGGCGCGGTTAGCGCACCCGCAAAAGCTTGAACGGCAACCAGCGCGAGCGCCGAGTGCCATACCTGCATGATCGCGCCGACCGCATAGAGGATCGGCGAAAAGTGAAAGGCCCAGTGGCTTCCTTCTATCGTATTGCAAAAGCATCCGAACGCGCTGGCCGTAGTCTGCGCGAAAATGCCAAGGTCTACAAAATTGCGATGCGCGACATATTTGATGTAGCCAAGCGCAAAATAGATGGCCGCGTATGCCGCCACGGCGGCCCAAAGCACGCCGTCGCGCAGAGTCCGGGACGGCACTAAATCGCGCGGCGCTGTTGTAGATACGGCCAAATGAAGGTGTCGATCTCGCCGTCCAGTACGGCGGCTGTGTTTCCGGTTTCTACGTTGGTGCGGTGATCTTTGACGAGCTGATATGGATTGAGGACGTAGGAGCGAATCTGCGATCCCCATTCGTTGGCGCTGCGCTCGCCGCGCAGTTCGGCCAACTTCTTGTCGCGCATCTCCAACTCGCGCTGCACGAGCTTGGCGCGCAGAATATTCATTGCAACGTCGCGGTTCTGGGCTTGCGAGCGTTCTTGCTGCGAGGCGGCGATCAAACCGCTGGGCTCGTGGATGATGCGCACGGCCGACTCGGTCTTGTTGACGTATTGACCGCCCGCACCCCCTGACTTGAACGTTTCGAAGCGCAGATCTTCGGGATTGATCTCGACCTGAACGTTTTCACCGGTTTCGATCTCCGGAATGATGTCGACCGCCGCGAACGACGTGTGGCGGCGGTGGGCGGCGTCGAACGGCGAGATGCGCACCAGGCGGTGCACGCCGCGTTCGCTTTCGAGCGTTCCGTATGCGTTGCGCCCGCGCACGAAAAATGTTATCGACTTCAGCCCGGCTTCTTCGGCAGGCGACTCGTCGGCGACGTGTGTCAGGAAACCCTTGGTTTCAGCCCAGCGGGAATACATGCGCGCGAGCATGGCCGTCCAGTCGGCGGCATCGACGCCGCCCGCTCCGGCATAGATGCTAACGATGGCGTTGTGCGCGTCGAACTCCCCGTCGAAATTCGCGGCCATCTCGGCGTCGTCGAGGCTTCTTTCGGCCAGCGCGAGGTTCGCGTCTATCTCGCTATCCGCCGAACCGTCGTCGGGGAAGAGCGTGAGGAGCTCGCGCGCGTCGCTTAGCGTTCGCGAAACCGCGTCCATCGCATCAACGTCGGCGCGCACGTCGGAAAGCTGCTTCATCACGCGCTGCGCGGAGTCGGGATCGTTCCAGAAATTTTCGTTGCGGGTGCGAGCGTCGAGCTCGCCGATCAGCCGCGTCTTGCCGGAATAGTCAAAGCCGCTCCTTGAGCGTCACGAGGCGCTCGGAGAGCCGGCCGATGGCGGTGAGCTGCGAGTCGCTCATGCCCGCGCCTTCTGCGGTTTGCAGCGCGGCCCTTTCCAAAACGTGCCCGCGGCGTGAATGAGAGACGAAAACGGAGGACCGCATGCAGATTCAACAAGGCGCAGCTTCGCTCTTCGGCGCCATCCAAAATCCCGCAGACGGCGGCGGCATTATCGGATTGGACACACCGCCGCCGCCGGATCAGTCTCGACCAAAACACGGCGATTGCGTTCGCCGGTCGCCACTTGGGAATTCGACTTCATCGGCCGGTGCCGGCGGCGGCATGAACGCGATGCTCTCGCAGATCATGAACTTGCTCCAGCAACTGCTCTCGGCGCTCGGCGGCCAAGGAAATACCGCTCAGCCGTACTTCGGCAGCGCGCAAGGGTCGTCTAGCGGAGACCCGCACCTCGCGTTCAACGGTACGACCGCCGCGGGCACGCAACAGTCGGCCTTCGACAGCATGAACGATCAGCCGGATCTGCTCGATTCCGGTTCGTTTAACGGCGGCTTTCAAATCGGTACGTCGGTAACGCCCGCGGGCGCCAACGGCGTAACGTGGAACCGGCAGGCCTCGGTCACGACGAACTACGGCCGCACGCAAGTCTCGCTCGACAATCAAGGCAACGCGCTTGTGCTTCGCAACGGGAAGTCGCTGAACTTGGCTGCGGGCCAATCGATGCAGCTGGGCCGCGGTGAAACCGTCGCGCGAAACACCGACGGTTCGCTGGTCATCTCCGACGACAACGGTTCGGGCGGATCCGTGACCACGACGCTGCGCGGCAACGGTCCGGGCGTCGACGTAAGCGTCGCCGCGCAAGCGGTGACTTTGGGCGGGGATTTGGTGCGCCACACTTAACCATCGGGCATGGGGGCACTGCTCGGAGCAGCCGTTCTCCTCTTAGTCGGATACTTGCCCGCGAATCTGAGCGCACCGGAGATCGTGGCGAGGGGCAGAACGGCGCGCGGAACGCTCGCGACGGGGCGTTATGTCATCGTCGATCGCATTCGTGGCGGCGGAATGGATCGCGTCCGCACGACCCGCATCGACGGCCCGAACTCCATCGCAATCGTGCAAAGCGGCCAATACACCAACGCGTCGGGATTCTACAATGGGCAAGGATGGAGTCAAGACGAAAACGGCCTCGTCTTGCTCCGCAGCGATTTCCGCCGTTTCGTCGATCCGAATAACAAAGCGCTGCTGCATCCGGAGGATCCGGCCAACCGCGTTTCAGTTCTCGGCCTGACAACGGCGCAGCCGCAAGAATACGTCATCGAAGCAAACCCGCCCGACGGAAGCGATCAATTGCGCTACTACGACGCAAAGACGTTTTTGGTCGACCGGTTCATCACATTCGACGCCGACATGCATCAGCACGTCACCGAGTTCAGCGATTACCGTCCCGTCTTCGGGAGCATAAGGCCATTCCGCATCCACAACTATGACGGACGCCCCCAAAATGACACGGTTACCGAGACGCTCTCGTTCGAGCGCGCGCCCGCGGACAGCCCCGCGGTCACGATGCCGGTTTCGCGAGGGCTGTACACAATCGATAAGCCGGTGGTCATACCCGCGACGTTTTCGAACAGCGGCATCGTCGTGCGCGTGACGATCCAGGGACGCGGATTAGATTTTCTGCTCGATTCGGGCGCGTCCGGAATGGCGATCGATGCGGGCGTCGCGCACCAGCTCGGGCTAACGGCCTATGGCGTGACAAATCAGACGATCGGCGGCGACGTGAATATATCGCGAACGCGCGTGCCCGATCTCTTTGTCGGCCCGTTGCATTTGCACGACGTCGCCTTTTCCGTCGTCCCGATTTCGCATTACGCCGACGGGTCGCGCATCGTCGGCATCTTGGGCTGCGATTTCATCGCATCGTCCGTGCTCGGCATCGATTTTCACAAGTCGACAATAATGCTCTATCCACCCGGTTTCGATCCGCATACGCTTGGAATGTTTTCGCTGCCCCTGCAACTAGATGACGGCGTACCGCGCGTCCAAGCTTCGTTCGAAGGCGTTCCGGGATTTTTCTTGGTGGATACGGGAGCGACGGGCACCGTCGCCTATCAAACCTACGTGCAAAAACTGCGATCGTCCGCCCCGCTCCTCGAGCAAGGGATGAGCCTGAGTGTCGTCGGCGGCGTAATTCCGGCCCAGCTCAGGCGCTTGACCGACCTTGAGTTCGGCGGCATTCATTTCGGCGACGCCTCGGTATTCGTGCCGAGCTCGTCGACATTTAATCTCAGCGACTACGACGGGATTTTAGGGCGCGATGTTCTTTCGCAGTACCAACTGTTCTTCGATTACGCTAAGCGCCAGTTATATATTAAGCCAGCTTAGCCGGGCGGCGGCGGTAGCGCAACCTCTGTGACAGAACCGTTGGGGACTTCGAAGCGAACGACAAAGATCGCTGTTTGACAGCCCGTTCCAATCGTTACAATTGTCTGGTCAAGAAAGCGCATCAATACTGTTTTCAGGTCGCTGTCGATATCCGGCGTTGGTGGAATGATCGGGATCTTGCTGCCGTCGCACTTGATGCTAACTATGAACGAACCGAAGCCGTCATGATTAAAGCGCGCAAAATTCGTAGCCGAGGAAGCACTGACCTCGATGCGAGTCGGAAATGATACCGTGAGCGGCGCGGTCGTCGCGGCAGGCGTAGGCGTAGCCGCCTGAGCTAGGAGCAGGGCGAAGAGTATACTCACGCCGCCGCTCCATGGCACTTCTTGTATTTTTTGCCGCTGCCGCACGGGCATAACTCGTTGCGGCCGACTTTGCGCTGGTCGCGGTGCATGGGCTTGGCCGGCTCCTCGTCGTCGCGATTCGTTTTGACTTCGCGCGGACGCGACGGCTGCGGAATCATCTCTCCCGACGGAATCGGTTCGAACGATTGGCCCGCGAGCCCGTTGCCCTGCGCGTCGGGCGGACCTTGCTCGATCACGACGCGGAAGACGCCCTTGATCGCTTCGTCGGCGATGTTGCTTTTGAGATCTTCGAAAATCTCGTAGGCCTCTTTTTCGTACTCGACGCGCGGATCGATTTGGCCAAAGCCGCGCAGTCCGATGCCGCTCTTGAGGTGATCCATCACGTAGAGATGGTCCACCCACATGCGATCGATAATCGGCAGCAGCAAGTACCGCTGCTCGACCATGCGCAATATCTCGGGCGTTACCTCCGCCTCTTTTGTCTCGTACGCCTCCATGGCTTTCTCTTGGAGAATCCGGCGGATCTCTTCGCGATCTTTCTTCTCGACATCCGTCACTGAAACGGATTGCTTCACGGGAAAGATCAGCTCGAGTTCGTTGAGCATCTCGTCGAGGTCCCAGTCGCTCGGATGCGCGTTCTCGGGCGCGTTGCCTTGCACTACGCCGTCTACTTTGGCCGTAAGCGTCTGCAGCATGAACTCGCGCGAGTCGAACGTGCCTCGCAGAATCGCGCGCCGGTCGCCATAAATCACTTCGCGCTGTTTATTCATCACGTCGTCGTACTCGAGGACGTGCTTGCGGATCTCGTAGTTGTGCGCTTCGACCTTGCTCTGCGCGCGTTCCAAAGACTTGGTAACCATTCCCGACTCGATCGGCGCTTCGTCGGTGAAGCCGACCTTCTCCATGATGTTGGTCATGCGCTCGCCGCCGAACAGCCGCATGACTTCGTCCTCAAGCGAGACGTAAAACCTGGTCGAGCCCGGATCGCCTTGGCGTCCCGAACGCCCGCGCAGCTGATTGTCGATGCGNNCCGCGGCCCGCCATGTTGGTCGCAATCGTCACCTGGCTGCCTTGTCCGGCATCCTTGATGATCTCGGCTTCCTGTTCGTGGTATTTGGCGTTGAGCACGTTGCACTCGACGCCGCGGCGGCGAAGCATTGCGGCCAGCATCTCGGATTTTTCGATCGAACGCGTGCCGACCAGAACCGGCCGTCCGCGTCCATGCTCGGTGATGATCTCGTCGACGACAGTCTTAAACTTCGCGTTTTCGGTTTTGAAGACGATATCCGAATTGTCTTTGCGGATCATCGGCATGTTCGTAGGAACGACGACCACGTCGAGTCCGTAAATATCGCGGAACTCGCGCTCCTCGGTCTTGGCCGTACCGGTCATACCGGCGATCCGCTCGTACAAGCGGAAGTAGTTTTGGAACGTAATCGTCGCGAGCGTCTGATCCTCGCTGCGAACCTTGATGCCTTCCTTGGCTTCGATCGCTTGATGGATGCCGTCAGAATAACGGCGTCCGTACATCAGGCGTCCGGTGAACTCGTCGACGATAACGACGTCGCCCTCTTTGACGATGTACTGCTGATCGCGGTGGAACAGATTCCAGGCTTTGAGCGCGGCATTGAGCTGATGCGTCAGTTCGATGTTGCGCTGCTCGTACAGATTGGAAACGCCGAGCATCTTCTCGACCTTTGCCACGCCGGCTTCGGTGATTGGAACGGCGTGCGCTTTCTCGTCGACGGTGAAATCCTCGCCTTTTTTCAAGCGCGGGATGATCTGGGCAAACTTTTCGTAGAGCTCGGTCGGCTCGGTACCCTGGCCGCTGATGATGAGCGGCGTGCGCGCTTCGTCGATGAGAATCGAATCGACTTCGTCGACCAGCGCGAAGTATAAGTCGCGCTGCACCATGTCTTCGACTTGCCACGCCATGTTGTCGCGCAGATAGTCGAAGCCCACTTCGTTATTCGTGACGTAGGTCACGTCGCAGTTGTACGCGGCGCGCCGCTGCGCGCTGTCGAGGTCGTGCTGGATGATGCCGACGGTCAGCCCGAGCGCTTCATAGATCGGCCCCATCCACTCGGCGTCGCGGCGCGCGAGATAGTCGTTGACGGTGACGACGTGAACGCCGCGTCCTTCGAGCGCACGCGCGTAAACCGGCAGCGTCGCGACCAGCGTCTTGCCTTCGCCGGTTTTCATCTCGGCGATGCGCCCTTCGTAGAGCACTTGTCCGCCGATAATCTGTACGTCGAAATGCCGCATTCCGGCGGCGCGTTTTCCGGCCTCGCGCGCGACGGCGAAGACTTCGGCCAGCATATCGTCGAGCGTTTCGCCCGCGGCCAGTCGCTCGCGGAAATACGGGGTCTTCGCGCGCAGTTCGTCGTCGCTCAGGGCAGAGATCGCCGGTTCGAGCGCGTTGACGCGTTCGACCGTGCGGCGCATGCGCCCGATCTCCCGTTCGTTTCCGTCGAAGATAGCCTTGAGAATCGACATACCGTTCCTAGTACCGTCCGGCGAGTAAGAGGGTTGCTTTACAGCGAGTCGGAGATCGGGAGCGAGATGGTAAACGTGCTTCCGCGGCCCTCGGCGGAAGCAACCGATATGCTGCCCCCATGAACCTCGACGATCTTGCGGCTGACGTAAAGCCCCACCCCCGAACCCGATACCCCTTTCCGGCGAGCGTTGCTGGCCCTGCCGAAGCGCGTGAAGACTTGCCCGAGCTCTTCACTCGGAATGCCTATTCCGCGGTCCGTGACCGCGATCGACGCGTTCTCTTCGCCGCGGCTCACGCGCACGAGAACTTCCCCGTCCGAATATTTCAGCGCGTTCATGAGCAGATTATCGAGCACGTGATTGAAGCGGCCCGGATCGAGCGAGACCGGAACCGGCTGTGCGGGCGCCTCGAAACGGATGCGGTCGGCGGCCCGGTTGCGCGCTTTGACGCTTTCGCCGACGACTTCGCGTAAGTCCAGAACCGAGCGGTCCAGCGAGAATCCGCCGGCCTGCGTTTGCGCAAGCGCGACGGCGTCGTCAGCGAGCCGTACCAAGCGCTGCGTCTGCGAATAGATCGTTTCAAGCTCTTCGTGCAGTGCCGGCGGCGAACTCTCGAGCAGCAGCTCGCAGTAGCCCGCGATCACGGTGAGCGGCCCTTTGAAGTCGTGCGCCAGCATCGCGAGCAGATCGTCTTTGAATTCGTTGCTTTCCGAAAGCGCGCGCGCCAGTTGCTGAATGCGTTCGAATCCGATGGCGGCGGAGAGCGCGAGCTCGAGATGCGAAGCCAGCGTGCGCAGATACACGCGGCGCTCGACGTCTTCCCAATCAAAAGCTCCGGGCGAGTCCATGAAGAGCACGAAGCCCCACACGTTGCCGTCGCTGCGCAAGGGAACGATCGCGCCGCTGTTCGTGCCGAAGAGCCGCTTACGTTCGGTCTCGGGAAGTTTCGAAGAAAGCGTGAGCTCGCCGCGCTCGAGCTTCGGCAGCAGGTACGAGGCGTCAACACGAGCCGGCATACCGCGTCGCGCCGGCTCCAAGGTGCGAACGGCCCGGCGCGTTGCGGCGGTGCGATCGATTTCGTAAATGGCGCACGCGACTTTGACTTCATGGGAAACGGTGACCGCGAAGACGAGCACGACTTCCTCGGTCGTTCGCGTGTCGCGCAGCATCCGGACAACGCGCTCCAGCGATTCGGCGCGCGTGCGGCGCAGGCGCTCGAGGTCGTAGACCTGCACGTTGGCCAGCGCCAGCGCCACGTGAGACGCCACCGAACGCAGCAGCAGCGCATCGATCTCATCGAAGGCGTTGGGCTGATTGAAATGCAGCGTGATGGCATGCTCGACGCGCCCCTCGATGACCAGCGGTGCGACGATCGCCGATCCCGCGCCGAGCGAACGCAGGAAGCCGTCCCGCGGGTCGCTCGTGGTTCGCGGCCGCATCACCACCGCGCCGCTAAAAGCTTCGTCCAGCCAAGTCTGCGCGATCTTCGCCGTGGGAGGCGGCTCGGTCCACGCGCGTTCAGTTTGCGCGGATGCAAGCAGACTCGCGTCTTCGGCAGTTTCGCCGCGGCCGTAAATGACCGCGCGGTCCGCGCCGAAAGCGGCGCGGATATCTTCGCTCAGTGATTCGAGAATGCGCCGCCGGTCGAGAATGTGTCCGGCACGTTCGTTGATGAGCGCAAGCAGTGCGTTGAGCTTGGCTTCACGGTCAGCGGCCGGCGCACGATGCTCTAGGGCGATAGTGCGAGCCCCGTGACGCTGCCCACCGGCAGCGTAATCGCAACCGCGGGCGCAACGTTGCCGCTGGCACCGGGCCCGTAGATCAAGAGCTTGTTTGCTCCGGCATCGGTGACGTAGATGTTTCCGGCGGCATCCACTTTTACGTCAAGCGGATTCGAAAGCTGCGTTAACGGCCCGGTGATAACGCGCACGGGCGCCACGTTGCCATTTGCGCCGGCTGCGAAGACGCGCACGCTGGGAACGCCGTTGTCCGGGTCGACGACGTAGATCACGTTATTCGCGTCGAGCGTGAGTCCGGTGGGGGCGATCAAACCCGTCAGCGCGCCGCCGATCACAATGTTCGGCGCCACGTTGTTGCTGGACGGAGTGGGTGTGGGTGATGGAGAGGCCGACGGCGAGGCCGACGGATTCGTGGTCGGCGTCGGTGTCGGTGACGGTGTCGGTGAAGGCGTGGTCGACGGAATCGGAGTCGGCGTCGGCTCGACGTAGGCGGTGATCGTGCCGGAACCGCGGTTAGCGACGAAAATTTGTTTATTCGAGTCCGATGCGACGCCCGTCGGCGCGCTGAGCTGCGTCAGACTTCCCGCGATGATCGCGGAAAGGACCGGAAGCGAGGACGAATTGAGCGCGGTGAACACAAGCACCGAATTCGGGAACGCCCCGTTGGGCGACGTGTTCGCTATGACCACTGTGCCGTCGCTGAGGATTGTGACGCCGTGCGGCTGATCGATGAGCGTGCCCGCACCGCTGACCGTGGCCAGCGGCAGCACGTTACCTGTCGCAAATGTCTGATAGATGTTGAGTGCGCCGACCTGGGTTCCCGGATTGTAATTGGTGACGTACAGGCGGCGGGTGCTGTCGAAGGCATCGTACAGCGGGCCGTTCAGCTGCGTGTTCGATCCGCCGATCGCGTACTGCGGCGTCGCTGTTGCGACCGGGCTGGGCGTGTAAAGTTCCACCACGTTCTGAGTCGTGTTGGTCACGTACAGCGTGTTCGTCACGAAGTTCGGACCCAGACCCTGCACTCCGCCGCTCGACGGGATGCTGGTTCCGGAGGAACTGCAGGCGGCAAACGCAGCGGCGCATGCCAGGGCAAAGATCAGTCCGGGAAAGGAACGGCGCAGCATAGTTCTCCTAGAGGGGTGGCTTCCCAGGATACCCGCCACGCGGATCACTTTCCTGGAAAATGCAGGGCGAAGGCGATTGCCAGAGGGGCGATGACGAGGAATACGGTCGCGATCGTCCAGGCCACCCGCCACACGTAGCGGGGCCGGCTCGATTCCGTATCGATGATTTGCCGAGGCATTCAGGCTCTAAACGGGATGCTTGGCCGGATGGTTCACGTCGTCGAACGGAACCGCCCTCATGAGACTCCCCAAAGTCACGAAGCGGTAGCCTGCCGACCGGAAGGCAGCCGCCAGGGCGGGCAGCATCTCGATGGTCGCCAGTTTTCCACTATGCAGCAGCACGATGTCCGGCGCGGTTGCGAAGCGGCGGATATGCTGGTCGAGTTCCTGTGGGGTAACCACGCTGCTGCGCCAGTCTCCGGGATCGTCGTTCCATAGGACGGTCGTGTAACCGAGGGACTGGGCGATCTTCACCACCGCCACGTTATAGCGGCCATGCGGCGGCCGGAAAAACCGGTCGATGGAGGGATCCTTTACGAGCGCGTCCAGCGTGGTGCGTCCGTTCACGATTTCGCTGCGCACTTGCGCGTCGGGTAAAAGGTCGAGGTCGGGATGCGTCTGCGTGTGATTGGCGATTTCGTCGCCGCTTTGCTCGATGCGCTCGGTCAGTTCGGGCCAATGCTGGGCGTCGTGTCCGATCAGAAAAAAGGTCGCCGGAATCTTCAACTTTTGGAGCGCGTCCAGGAGCAGCGGCGTAAAGATCGGGTACGGTCCGTCGTCAAAAGTCAACGCGATAAGTTTCGGCCGGCTGGCTCGGCTGCCGTAGAGTCCCTGTTCGCCAAACAACCGCTTCACGTGCCCGGCAAGCGAAGGCGAGAGCGCTTGCTGCGCGTCCATGTTCGGCGTCACCAGCGCGGGCTGCAGATGCGCGGTGTGCTCGAAAAGACGGAACGCTCCGACCGCCAGCGCCGCGCACACCAGCGCGATCGCGATCGCCCGCCAATGTTTCATTGCGATGCCGGCGGCGAACTCATCACGGTGACGAGATCGTCACCGATAATCACCGTAACGTCGCTCGGAGAAGGCGTCTGAGAAGAGACCGCTTCGGAAATGACCGGCACGCGGCTCGCGCGCGACCCTAAACCGTTGCGCACTTTCAGTCCGGCCATTGCGACGAGTGAGTGCTCGTGTACTTCGGTCGTCGCCACGTTTCCGGAAGCCGCGTTGCCGACTTGCGCGATCTTGAAGCCTTCCGAGCGCAGCAGCGCGGCGACCCGTTTTGCCAGGCCGGGCACGCCGGTGCCGTTTTCTATATCCACGCGCACCGAGCCAGGCGCTACAGCGGCCAAGGCCCCAGGATCGGGAGGCGAAGTCGGCTGCGGCGGAGCGAGCAGCATCGTGCGGACGAGCTGCGCGCGTCTCGTTTCATCGGGAACGATCGCGGCGCCGCCATCCGGCAGAGTGACGTCGGCAACGTAGGGCACTTGCTTGGTAACGACGCCGTTTGGCGGCAGATCCGCAAACGCGGTCGCAATGCTGACTTCTTCTTGCGTTGTAAAGTTCGTCGTGACGTCGCGGTTGAGAACGCCGATCAAATCGTTGAGATGCAGCAGCGTGTTCAATTTGTTCGAGGACAATTTGCGCAGGAGCGCGTGCAGCACTTGCTGCTGGCGCATGATCCGGCAGGGATCACCGCACCAGTCGTGCCGGAACCGCATGTATCCCACGGCCTGATTGCCGTTCAGGTGCTGCATTCCCGGCTTGAGATGAATGTGCAGGTGCCCCCAGGTGTCGTCGTAATCGAGCGGGCCGTTCGTGCAGGTCTGCGCGTGCATCAAACAGTCCGAATTGCTTACTTTTACGTCCACGCCGCCGATCGCGCCGATAAAATCCTTTGTCGTGTTGACCCGAAGGACGATGTAACGGTCGAATCCCGGAATTCCTAAGAACTGCGATATGACGGTTTGCGCTTCAGTAACGCCGCCGTCGGATTGCGCCTGGTTGATCTTTTGCTGCCGGCCGCCGGGATAGGTTGCGACCATATCGCGCGGAATCGAGAGCTGATAGACGCGATGCGTTATGAAGTCCAGGTTGACCGCCCAAATGACGTCACTGCGCGCCTGCGTCGAATACTCTTCGTCTTTGGCCGTGTAGTCGTAATCCAGCCCTTCCACCAACAACAGAATATTATTCTTGCCGAAAATCTGTTGCGGCGAAGGCGTGAGCGCCGTCGCGACGATTTGCCAAACCGGTTTGCGCTGCGCGATCGACATGCCGGCGAGCAGCGCGATGACGCCCGCTAGAACGATACCCGCGACGACCGCTACGCGTTTGAATACGGGCGCGCGCGTTCGCACCTGCGATTCGGAATAATCGTCGGGGCTCATGTGTTTACCCATGCGCTATCCGGCCATGGAAATCGAACGCGGTCGTGCGTTCGAGCGTGACATTGACAAACTCGCCGGCAGCCGCAGGGCCCGTAAAATGAATCGCGCCGTCTACCCCCGGCGCCTCGCCCATCGAGCGGCCGGCCCACCCGCGCCGCGTGCGGTTTTCAACCAGAACGCGAACGGTACTGCCGATTCGCCGCGATCGCGCCGCCAGCGATGCGGCTCGCTGAGCCTCGCGCAAACGCACCAAACGGCGCCGCTGTTCGCGCGCAGGCACGTGGTCCGGAAGGGTCGCGCCCGGAGTGCCATGCTCGCTGCTGTATTGGAAGAACCCAACGCGATCGAGTTGCGCGCGCCCGAGCCACTCCTCCATGTACGCCACGTGTTCTTCGCGCTCGCCGGGAAATCCAACGATGAACGTGGAGCGCATGGTGATGCCCGGAATGCGGCTGCGAAAATCTTCGAGGATCTCCAAGTAGCGCTCACCGTTCCCGGGGCGCAGCATCGCACGCAAGATTTCAGGATGCGCGTGCTGCAGCGGCATATCGATGTACTTGCAAACTTTCGGCAGTTCGGCGATCGCCGCG
Organism: Vulcanimicrobiota bacterium; assembly: GCA_003136355.1. Taxonomy (GTDB): domain Bacteria; phylum Vulcanimicrobiota; class Vulcanimicrobiia; order Vulcanimicrobiales; family Vulcanimicrobiaceae; genus Rubrimentiphilum. The sequence goes on from PLED01000038.1 coordinate 17,092, forward strand.
ATCAGCTCGCTATCGATTGTAGCCGGATAAAGATAGAGGAGGCGGATCCACTCCAGGCCTTCGATCTCGTGCAAGCCGCGCAGCAAGTGCGCTAACCCTCCACGGCGCCACCCGCGGTCGCGTCCCCACATCGACGAGTCTTGCGCGATGAGTACCAATTCGCGCGTCCCGGCTTGCGCCAGCGCGCGCGCTTCCTTTAGGAGAGATTCCTCGCTGCGGCTGCGGAAACGGCCGCGCAGCTGCGGGATGATACAGAACGTGCACGGATGATCGCAGCCCTCGGCGATCTTGAGGTACGCCGTCGCCCGCGGCGTGGTCACCAGCCGCGGCAAGAAATCGTGTTCGGGTTCCGGCTCGAAGCCCAGACGCGCCGGCCGCGCGCCGGCCGCGGCTTCCGTCAGCACCTCGACGATGCTCGCGTAAGCGCCCGTGCCTACGACGCCGTCGATCTCGGGGACGAGCGCCTGCAGCTGCTCGCCATAACGCTGCGCCAGACATCCCGCGACGATCAGCTGCTGCTCGGGCTTCTTCAGCTGCGCCTGTTCCATGATGGCGTCGGTCGATTCGGCTTTGGCCGGATCGATGAACGCGCACGTGTTCACGACGACCGTATCGGCCTGCGTGGAATCCGCGCAGAGCTCCCAGCCGGCTTCGCCGAGCTTCGCGATCATGACTTCGGTGTCCACGAGGTTTTTCGCGCAGCCTAAACTGACGAAAGAAACGCGTTTAGGCACTAACGGTAGTTGACGAATTGCAGCGGCAGCTCGTAGCTGAGAGTGCGCAGTCGCGCGATGACCTTCTGCAAGTCGTCCCTGTTTTTTCCGGAAACGCGAATCTGGTCGTCCTGGTATTGCGCGTTCACCTTGAGTTTCATATCTTTGATGGCGTCCATCAACGGCTTTATCTTGTCCTTCGGAATGCCGGTTTTCAGCGTCACCGTCCGCCGGACCGTATCGCCGGCCGCGGGTTCAACCGTGCCCAGTTCCAAACTTTTCAGATCGATGCCGCGCTTGACTGCCTTCGACTGGAGCATATCGACGACGTTCTTCATCTTCAACTCGTCGTCGGAGACGATCGTGATAACTTTCTTCCCGTCGTATTCGACGGTCGTCTTGCTGTTCTTGAAATCAAAACGGCCGGCGATCTCTTTGCGCGTCTGATTCAGCGCGTTATCGAGTTCTTGTTGATCGACCCGTGAAACAATGTCGAATGATGCGTCGGTCGGCATAAGTTATAACGTAAAACTCTTTTCAGCTACGTCGCCGGCGCCGCCGAGCGGTGCCGCCGGCTTGCCGTTGATCGTTAGCGCTACGCCCGCCGCGTTGCCGGCGCGAACCACCGCGGTCCTGCCGTGAAATATCTTGCTCGTGCCGCGCGGAAATATCCCCTCCATGCCAACCTTCCCGTCAATAGTTACCCTGAGCCAGGATGCTGAGATTACGTTGAGCGCGAGGGTTCGCGTCAGCAGCGGCTGAGGACGCGGCGAGGGGTGCGCCGTAACGGCAGAAGCTGATGGAGATGCGGACGGCGCCGCGCTCTGCTGGGCGGTCGTCACGGAGTGAGGCGGCGAGACATAGACGTAAATCACGAAACCGATCAGCGCGATTGCAACGATTCCGGCGATCCACAGCAGCGGCTTCATGCTCCGCTGTCCTGAGGGAGTGCGGATCTCGGCCGAGGGAGCTAAAGATGGCGCGACGCCGCTGGCGGTGTTGAATTCGCCGACAGCCTCTTCCGGATCGAGTCCCAAGAAGCGCGCGTAGGTTCGCAGGAAGCCCCGGATGTAGACCGGCGCGCCAATCGCCTTCCAGTTTTCTTCCTCGATAGCGGCAAGGTAGACCGAGCGGATGCGCAGCTGCTCGCCGACCTCGGAGAGGGTGAGGCCCCGTTCTTCGCGCGCTGCTCGAAAGCGTTCGCCCAGCCCCATATGGAGCTTCTGTTAGCGTCCCTATCCTGTTATCCTGTGTCTTTAGATGATGGAGAAAACTCGCGTTATCGCCGCAATGAGCGGCGGAGTCGACTCGGCGGTGGCAGCCGGCTTGCTGGTGGAAGCCGGTTACGACGTCATTGGCGTCACGATGAAGATGTATTCGCAGACGCGCGCGCCGCACGCCCGCAGCTGCTGCGGCGTGGATGACTTCGACGACGCCCGGCGCAGCGCGGCCATGCTCGGCATTCCGCATTACGTGCTCGATTTTGAGGAAACGTTCCGCCGCAGCGTGATCGACCGTTTTGCCGCAGAATATGCCGCCGGCCGCACCCCGAATCCGTGCGTTTCGTGCAACAATTTCGTCAAGCTCGGCACGCTTCGCAAGTACGCCGATTCGCTTGGCGCGCCATATGTCGCAACCGGACATTACGCGCGCATCGAGCTTCGCGCCGACGGACCGCACTTGCTGCGCGGCACGCATGCAAAAGATCAGGCGTACGCGCTCGCGCAGCTCACGCCCGCGCAACTTTCAGGATTGCTGCTGCCGCTCGGCGACATCGATAAGCAAACAACGCGCGCGCATGCGAAGCGGCTCGGTATGCCGGTGCACGACAAGATCGAGTCGCAAGACATTTGCTTTGTTGAGGGCGCCGACTACCGCGACATCGTTGCGGAGCTTCGTCCTGAATCGGCGCGCGCAGGCGATGTCGTAACGGTTGCGGGTGAGATCGTCGGCCGCCACGCCGGCGTCTCGGGTTACACGATCGGTCAGCGCCAAGGGTTGCCCGCCAGCGGCGACGGCGCGCGCTATGTGACGCGTATCGACGCGGCGACGAACACGATCGTCATCGGACGCGAGGACGAGCTGGCCGTAGCGGGTCTGACGGCGAACGAATTGAACCTGATTCGGCCTGAGCGATTCAACGGCTCGCCGGTTCGCGTGCTCGCAATGACGCGCTACCGCGCCAACTTGGAACCGGCTGCCGCCACGATCGACGGCTCAACACTACGCATGGAGTTCGAATCGCCGCAAAAAGCGGTCTCACCGGGCCAATTGGTTGCGCTCTTCGATTTGGACGCCGAAGAAGTGCTGGGCGCCGCGACCATCGAATCGACGTTCTGATCCAGGCGCACGAGCGCACTAGCGTCATGGTGAGCTTCTCAGAATGTCATCCTGAGCTTGTCGAAGGACCCCGCGCAGCGCGCCCTTGAGGCGCGCGCGCCGAGAGCCGCTTGAGCGCGGCTTAAGCGGTGGCGAGCGCCATGTCGGGCCGCAAATTCCAATACGTATCGCGGATGACCGGTTTGAATCCGGCCCTGATGATGATCTCTTCGACATCTTTGCGCGTGGCCGCGTTGGTCGAGCCGGCGTCGTGGACGACCTGCTCTTCGAGAATCGTGCCGCCCATATCGTCGCAGCCGTAGTAGAGCGCGACCTGTCCGATCTTTAACCCAGGCGTAAGCCACGACGCCTGCAGATGCGGAACATTATCGAGATACAAGCGCGAAACCGCCAGCACGCGAAGATACTCTAACCCGGTCGCTTCTTTTCCGCGCAGCGGCGTCTTCCACGGAACGTAGTACCAAGGAATGAAGGCGGTGAAGCCGCCCATTTCGTCTTGGAGATTGCGGATGACGTCGAGATGCTCGACGCGCTCTTCGTCGGTTTCGATCGACCCGAACATCATCGTGGCCGTCGTGGGCATGCCGAGCTTTTGCGCCTCACGCATGACGCCGATCCATTCCTCCGGCTTGACCTTGCGCGCACTGATGCGCTTACGGACGCGTTCGACTAAAATTTCCGCGCCGGCGCCCGGCAGCGATTTCATTCCGGCAGCCTTCAGTCGGACGAGAATTTCTGGGACCGGCAACTGCTCCACGGTGGATAGCCCGACGACTTCAGAAACCGAGAGCGAGTGCAGATCGACTGCCGGATACTCGGCGCGCACGCGCCCAAAGAGTTCTTCAAACCAAGAGAGTCGGAGCTCGGGATTGACGCCGCCTTGAATCATGATNNGACATCGTGTAGCCTTCGCCGTGCTTTTCAGGTCGGAAGAATGCACAGAAGGTGCAGTGTACGTTGCAGACGTTCGTGTAATTGATGGTCGTGTCGATCACGTAGGTGACGACGTCTTCGGGATACAGTTGCATGCGCCGCGCATGAGCCGCAGCTCCCAGATCGTGAATGTCGGCCTCGCGATAGAGCCGCACGCCCTCTTCAAAGGTAAGCCTTCCGCCCGATGCCGCGCGGTCGAGCAGGCTAGCTACCGACACCGATCGCCTCCGGAAGAATGCGGGGCATCGTTTCTATCGCGCCGATCGCTTGCAGCTCGCGGCAGTACGCCGCCAAACCACGCTGCGCGGCTGAATGAAACGTAAAATTCAACTTCGCGTAATAGTTTTCGTAAAAGCCGGGCGGACGTGCGATAATCTGCTGCGCGCGCTCGATAACGGTTCCCATATTTCCGCGAGCCCAGGTGTAGGAATCGGTGAGAGCGTGCATGCAGGCGCGCACATCTTCCGCGTTCTGCTCGTATACCTCGCGTCGCGCCACCCATACGGCAAAGACTGTTTGCTCGCCGGTCCAATCGTGCCACAACGTTCCGAGGTCGTAGACGTGTTCGACCGGTAACGACAGCTGCGCGTCGATCGCGGCGTCGCCGATCAGCAGGGCCGCGCGG
>PLED01000080.1 GCA_003136355.1 Vulcanimicrobiota bacterium
TGCATCAGCATGCGGTCGATCTGATAAGGCTTGGCCGCAATGTCTTCCAGAAAAAGAATTGTGCCTGGGGTGTGGATGTCATAGGGCGTGCCGAGCGCGGCTACCAGGATGGAGAGACATCCGCCGTAGAGAATGCCCTCGGCTTCTCCAGGTACCAACGGCTTTGCGCCGGAGTACTCGCCAATCTCCCATTCCGCCGCGCCGCCCACGGCATTTTGCCACGAGGGCCAATCGACGCCATCAGTGCTGGCGAAATCTTTACCGGCCATTGGGCCGTGAAACACGACCAGGTTCGCTTTGTCGATGAAGGTGGTTTGCAGCGACGTCAGGTCGCTGTAGGCTACAAAAATCTTGGGATGGGCTGCGATCTCTTTCAGATCGAGAGCTTTGGAGTGCGGCGTTTGAAGAAGATAGTTTGATCCATAGCCTCCGCGGACGGAGATGATGGCGCGGATATCGTCGCGGACGAACATCTCTTCGAGTTCGCGGGCGCGGCGCTCGATGGAGCCAGCGAAATAAAGATCGCGATCCAGGATCGACTCGAAATAGAAGGGCTCGTAGCCAGCGCGGCGGAGGCCCTCACAACCGGCTTGGAGGATTTCGGGCTTTACATTGGAGGCGGGCGCGACGATGCCGACTTTGTCTCCGGGGCGGAGGGCGCGCGGCTTGATTCGCGAGTTGTGAGATGTCGAAATCATCTTTGGCCGGCTGTGCCTCATCGGCTAAAGCCGCGACCGCGTGCATTCGATCGTCTTGACCGCTTCCGGCGGTCCGTTCTGGCGGAAAACGAAAGATGAGATCCGGAACGTATCGCTCGATGCGGCGCTGGCTCACCCGACGTGGCAGATGGGCGTGAAGAATACCGTCGATTCGGCAAGCATGATGAACAAAGGCCTCGAGGTCATCGAAGCCAGCCGTCTCTTCGGCTTTTCCGGCGAGCGGATCGGTATACTCGTGCATCCTCAATCGATCGCGCACGGCATCGTGATCTTCAGCGACGGCAACGTGAAGATTCAGGCCGCCCCGCCCGACATGCGACTGCCCATTGGATACGCCTTAGCTTTTCCCGATCGGTTGGCCGGGAGCGGCACGGCGAGCGATCCGCTGCAGGCAATCGGCGCCCATCCGGAGGCCTCCGCTCTGCGTTACGATTTCGAGCGGCCCGACCCGGACCGGTTTCCGTGCGTTGCCCTGGCATACGAAGCGCTGGCGCAGGGCGGCACGATGCCGGCCGTTCTTTCGGCCGCAAACGAAATCGCCGTGCGTGCGTTTGTAGAAGGTGAGATCGGCTTCGGAGAAATCCCGGAGATTATCGGCGAGGCGCTCTCGTCCGCAACGATCCGCGAGGTGAATCTCCCAACGCTGCGGCAAGCCGATGCGCAAGCTCGCGACGATGCGCGAGCGGCAGTCAACGCGGCGCGCCGCGTAAAGGTGTAAATCGAGTGGTGATACTGGCGGCAATTACGCTCACGAGCATTGCGAAGATTGCGCTGTTCTTATTCGTGCTTTCCGTTCTCGTCGTGCTCCACGAGTACGGACACTTTATCCTGGCGCGTTTGAGCAACGTGCGCGTGTTGGAGTTTTCGGTCGGCTTCGGCCCCAAGCTCGCCGGCTGGACCAGCAAGCGCAGCGGCACGGCGTATTCCTTTCGAGCATTACCGCTCGGGGGTTACTGCGCGATGCACGGTGAGGACAATAAGACCTCCGAAGCCGAGCTGCAGCGCGATTTTCGTCAGGAAGCTCCCGTTTACGACGAAGATAACTTTCAGGCTAAAAAACCCTGGACGCGTTTGGCGATCATCGCCGCAGGACCGATCGCAAACTTCATTTTATGCCTGGCGATTCTGTTCGTTGGTGCAATCGCCTTCGGCGTGCAGAGCGATAAAGTTCAACCACGCATCGGACAGCTGACCGCCGATTATCCGGCACAGCGTATCGGAATGCGCGCCGGCGATCGCATCCTTACGGTCAATGGTGCGCCTGTATTGGGTGGCGATTCTCTTATCAAGAAGATCCACAGCTCGCTCGGTAAGGCACTGCGCGTGACCTTCGATCACAACGGCGAGCAGCGCACCGTGACCATAACGCCGATCCGCTGTCCCGCCCCGCAGCAAAATCAGGGATGCCTTGGCTTCTTGCCGGTCGCGGTTTACGAACGGGTCGGCCTAGCGCAGGCCACGCAGTCGGCGCTGGAGAGTTTCGTTCTCATCGGACGGCAAACGTTCGGAAGCCTCGCTTTGCTCGTGAGCCATCCAAGGCAATACTTTCCGCAGCTGAGCGGCGCCGTGGGCATGGGCCGCGCGGCAATGTCCATTCAGGACTTCGGCTGGGGGCCGTACTTCTTTTTTGCAGCGCTCATTTCGTTTGCGCTAGGGCTTTTCAACCTCTTGCCGCTCCCCGCGCTGGACGGCGGAAGGGCGGCCTTCATCGTCGCGGAGCTGATACGCGGAAAACCCGTCGATCCGGAGAAGGAAGCAATCGTACACATCACGGGCTTTGCCGTGCTGATTGCGCTCATGCTCGTCATCAATTTCTACAACGTCGTGCAAATCTATCAAGGAAAAGGCCCCTTTTGATTAGGCTCCGCCGCAAAAGCAAGCCGGTCTTCCTTCAAAATAAGACCGGGAAGGACGACGCCAAGTCCGTTTGGATCGGCGGCGACCATCCTATTGTCGTGCAAACGATGACGACGACCGATACGGGTGATGCGGACGCGACGCTCGCTCAGATCTACGGTTTAGCAATGGAAGGCGCCGAGGTCGTGCGGGTCACCGTCAAAGATGCGCCGGACGCCGCGGCTATGCCGGCTATCGTCCAGCGCTCTCCGGTACCGATCGTGGCGGACATTCATTTCGATCACAAGATGGCGCTGGCCGCCATCGAAGCCGGCGTCGCCAAGCTGCGCCTCAATCCGGGCAACATCCGGGATTACAATAAGACCAAGGAAGTCGTCGAGGCTGCCAAGGCCCGCGGAATTCCGATCCGCATCGGCGTCAACATGGGTTCGCTCGCGCCCGATCTCGAGAAAACGCTCGGGCATACGCCCGAAGCGATGGTCGAATCGGCGATGCGGCACGTTCAAATCCTAGAAGATCTGCAACACACGGAGATCGTGGTCTCGCTGAAAGCGCACGACGTGATGTCCACGGTCGCCGCCTACCGTTTAATGGACAAGCGGCTGCGCGAGCGCGACACGCCTTACGCGCTGCATTTGGGAATCACCGAAGCCGGGTTGCTGCGCGACGGGACGATCAAGTCTTCCGTCGGCTTGGGAATCTTGTTGTTCGAAGGCATCGGCGATACGATCCGCATCTCGCTGGCAGCCGATCCGCTCGAAGAAGTGCCGGCATGTTGGAGTTTGCTCAAAGCGTTGGGCTTGCGCGAAAAAGGTTTTGAAATTACCGCATGCCCGTCGTGCGGGCGAGCCGAGATCAGCGTGCTGGAGCTGGGCGAGAGTGTCGAGAAGATCGCCAAAGAATATACCGCGCCTGTGAAAGTCGCTGTAATGGGCTGCGTCGTCAACGGCCCCGGCGAATCGAAGATGGCCGACGTCGGCGTAGCCGGCGGAAAAGGGAAAGGCGCGATCTATCGCGCGGGCGAGTTGGTCGGAACCTTCCCGGAGGATCAGCTCCTCACTGCATTGCGCGCGGAGATCGAAAAAGTGATCCGCGAAAAGTACCCGGAGCATGCGGTATAAGCCGCCGGGCCTCGCTGCTGTAGCGATTACCGCGGCGATCGCGATCGCCGTGTCGCTGGCAATTTCGATTGCCAAACCCGTGGAAGTCCGCATCGATGGCCAGCCGATGCTTACCGACGTCGCACCCGTGCGAACCGATGCCGAGACGGTTTACGTGCCGCTGCGCCCGCTGAGCGACGCGCTCGGCGCGGAAACGCGCTACGACGCCAAATCCGGCGAAATTTTCATGACGCGAGGCGACCAGTCGCTGCATCTGCGAATCGGCGACGTGCACGCCACGCTCAACGGAATGCCAATGACCATGAAGTACGCGCCTTTCCGCGTGCGCGGACGCGCGATGGTCGGGTTACGTACGGTGCAGAAAGCCTTCGGCGTGCGCGTGAGATTCGACAAAGCGAAGTCGCGCGTTGACGTCGACACCCCTGGAGACGCCGCCGCGCCTTAAGCTTCTTGTAATCCCTCGGGTTCCAGGACCGGCACGACGTCATCCGGATCCGACTTGCGGAAGCCGTAGGCGAAGAAGAAGATTAAACCGACGACGAGCGCGATAGCGAACCAGGTCCAGGTCGCGCGCGACAGTCCAAAGACCGCCAGGAACAGCGAACAGACGATCCCCAAAATCGGGAAGAGCGGCACGAACGGGACGCGGAAGCTGCGCGGCATATCGGGTTTGCGGTGCCTAAGGTAGAGCACGCCGGCGCAGACAACCGTGAACGCGATGAGCGTTCCGATGTTCACCAGATTTAAGAGCTGGTTGAGCGGCACGATGAGCGCGAGCATAGCGACCGCAACGCCCGTGATCATGGTCGTGATGGCTGGCGTCTTAAATCTTGGGTGAACCTTGGCGACGACCGGCGGCAGCATCTTGTCGCGCGCCATGACGTAAAAGATCCGCGATTGTCCGAGCAGCGAGCTCAGCGCCACGCTCGTCGTGCCGGCCAGCACGCCCATCGTGATGATCCAATTCAGAACCGGCATATGCAGCGGCGCGAGCGCGTAGACCAGCGGATTCTTAATCGGCACGTGGTTCCACGGCACTGCGCCGACGAGTACGAGTGCGGTTGCGCAATAGATAACCGTACCGATCGCAAGCGCGCCGATCACGCCCATCGGGACGTCGCGCTGTGGATTCTTGCATTCCTCGGCGGTCGTCGTCGCGGTATCGAATCCGATGTAACTGAAGAACACGTAGGCCGATATCGCGATGATGCCGTACGGCTGCGCAGAGGACGAGTAGTCCATCATGCCGCCGAACGGCTTGAGCGCGCCCCATCCGTGCGGACTGAAGTTGTGGAAATTCGAGAGATGGACCAAGCTGAGGCCGGCAAAAATGAAAACGATGAGCGCGGAAATCTTCAGCACGACAAAGATGTTGTTCGTCGTGGCGGTTTCGCGAATGCCGATCGCGAGCAGCACGCTCAACAAAAGCACAAAGACCGCGCTCAGGATGTCGACCTGGGAATGCGCGAGATCCCAATTTTGCGGGAGCCACCAAGAGCCGTGGATCACCAGAGCCGATTGCTGCGCCCAAGCCGGCAGAGAAACGCCCAAGGTCTTTAGCACGTCCTGGACGGCGGCGGAGAACTGCTGCGCGACGGGAGCCGCGGATATACCGTATTCGAAAATCAGGGCGAATCCGATGATCCAGGCGAAGAGCTTTCCCATCGTCGCGTAGGCGTAGGTGTAGGCGCTTCCCGCAACGGGAACCATCGCGCCGAGTTCGGCGTAGCACAGCGCGGCAAAAAATGACGTCAGACCCGCTAGCAGATAGGAAACGATAACGGCTGGCCCGGCGCCTTTGACGCCGGTGCCGATCGTCGTGAAGATACCCCCGCCAATCATCGTGCCCAGGCCGATTGCGACGAGATCCTTCGCGGTCAGCGCACGCCGCAAGATCCTGCGGGACCCCAGCTCGCGTAACTTATCGACGTTCGTCGTTTCGAACAGGCGCCTGAAAAAAATATTGTCGCCGGTCTTTTTCAACGTGCGTCTCCCAAAGGATCGGGTGGCGACGCCTTGGCGCTCCACCGGTGTTCGGGCGTATGCGTTTGTCTATTGATCCAGCGTGCCCAGACGAAGAGCGCGTCGGAAAGACGGTTTAGAACTCGAATGGTCGCTTCTGAAATCTCCGGCTCCCGTTCGCGCAACGTCACGAGCAGGCGTTCCGCGCGGCGGCAGACGGTGCGGGCAAAGTGCAGAGCGGCGCCCGTTGGACTGCCGCCCGGAAGGATGAACGCGCTCAGCGGCTCGAGATCGGCATCGGCTTCATCTATCGCGCGCTCCAACGCCGTAACCTGATCGTCCCCGGCCAACGCCATTCCGCTCCACTGTTTTCCGGCCGGCGTTGCGAGTTCCGCGCCGAGGTCGAAGAGCAGGTTCTGCGTCCACGCGAGCCACGCGTCGAGCCGCGGGCCGCCGCCGCTCGTGGCCGCCAGGTGCGCGCGCGCGATCCCGATGGCGCTTGAAAGTTCGTCGAGCGTGCCGTACGTTTCGATGCGCCCGCTATTTTTGGAGACGCGCGCACCCCCGACGAGTCCCGTGCTGCCCGTATCGCCGGCCCGGGTGTAGATGCGCGTACGCTTGGACATGCTGGTTCCTTGCAACGCTCGCGCGCTCCAGGCCTTTCGGGGAACGGAACCGGCCGCCGACGTCGAACGTCATGGCACTATGAGCAATAGGATAGAACGCCGCGAGTTTCTCGCAGCTTGCGCAGCAGTTTCAGCGACGGCCTCCTTGGGCGGGATTGCTTACGGACAGCAAGCGGGCTTCGTCCCCGGCACCATTACACTTGACGCGTCGCCGTCGGGCCGGCGCATGCTGGCCGAGTTCATGGGTTTGAGTTTTGAAGCGTCGCTGATACCGGGCGGCGCATTCTTCAACGGTTCGAACCGCGCGCTGATCGACTACGTGCGGAGCTTGGGCAGTCGCGGAATCTTGCAATTCGGCGGACCCAATGTCGACACCACGGCGTACGCTCCGGCAGACCTTGCGAGTCTTGCGCAGTTTTTGAACGCCGTCGGCTGGCGCGCGATACTGGCGTTGAGTTTAGGTGCGCCGGTGTTCGGCGTGGCCGATCAAGCATCCAAAGCCAGCCAAGCTCTGGGCGAACAGCTGCTGGCGTTCGAGCTGGGGAGCGCTCCCGATCTGCGCTTCAAGGACTACGGGTCGTTCCTCACCGCGTTTCGCGCGCGCGTCGCTTCCATCAGCGCGAACGATCCGGCCGCCATGTATGCGGGACCCGCTACGGCAGCGCATCCGGATTGGGCGGCGCGTTTCGGGCAGGACGAGCGTCCGCAGCTGGTCATGATCACACAGCAGTACCGGCACACCGGCGGTGAAGCGGCGCTGCGCATCGGCGTGCGCGATCTTCCAAAATCGACGGCTTTGGTCGATTTGCCCTACCGTATCGAACAGATCGTCTCGAGTGCGAACAACATGTCTAACGCGCTTTGGGCGCTCGACTTCGGGCTGGAACTCGCCGCGAGCGGGGCCGACGGCGCCAATTTCCACGACGACGCCGACGGACAGCGCGGGCCCCTCTATCAAGCGCTAATCCTGCTCAAAGAGTCGGTCGATGCCCGATTCGTAACTCGTCAACTGCAAACGACGAATAACAATTTCAGCGCGTACGCAATCGAGCGCGACAATGGAACGCGCGTTGTTACCCTGATCAACCGCGATTCGAATGTGGGTGTAACGGTCAATGTGAACGCGTCCCGGCCCGCGCGCAATCCGCGCGTTCGCCGGCTGACCGCCTTGAGCATGGACACGAACCAAGTCAATGTCGTCGATTGGCAGACCGCCGATCCCGCGGCGCTCGACGTGCCGCCCGCTTCGGCGGCAGTGCTCACGCTCTGATGGCCGAGCAGCCCGCGCAAGAGCCGCTCGTCAAAGAGATCCCACCCAAAGGCGCGGATCTTTCCGCATGGTATACCGCAGTTTGCCTGAAGGCGGAACTCGTTTCGTACGCGCCCGTGCGTGGTTGCGTCGTGCTGCGCCCGTACGGTTTCGGAATGTGGGAAAATCTGCAGCGCGAGCTGGACACTCGCTTCAAAGAAACGGGTCACGAAAATGCGTATTTTCCGCTCCTGATTCCCGAGAGTTTACTCGTTCGCGAAGCCGAGCACGTCGAGGGATTCGCGCCCGAAGTGGCTTGGGTGACGCAAGGCGGTCAGGAGAAACTCGAAGAGCGCTTGGCGATTCGTCCGACCTCCGAAGTCATCATCGGCGTCATGTACGCCAAATGGATTCAATCCCACCGTGATTTGCCCGTGCTGATCAATCAGTGGTGCAACGTCGTGCGTTGGGAAAAAGCGACGCGCCCGTTCTTGCGAACGATGGAGTTTCTCTGGCAAGAAGGGCACACCGCACATGCCACGTCGGAAGAAGCGCGCGCCGAAACCGAGCAAATGCTCGAAGTCTATCGCGACTTTGCCGAAAACGTCGCCGCGATTCCGGTCTATGCCGGACGCAAGAGCGCGAGCGAACGTTTCCCCGGAGCCGTCGAGACCTATTCGATCGAAGCGCTGATGCCGGACGGCAAAGCGCTGCAGTCCGGCACGTCGCACGACCTCGGACAAAACTTCGCCCGGGCGTACGACATCACGTTTTCCGACGCCGATCAGCAAGTGAAGCACGTCTATACGACGTCGTGGGGTATTTCGTGGCGCATGCTTGGCGCGGTCATTATGGTGCACGGCGATGACCGCGGGTTGCGCATTCCGCCCAAACTCGCGCCGCTCGAAGCGGTGATCGTGCCCATCGTCAAAGGCGAAGAGCGCGCGTCTTTGGAGAAAGCGCGCGAACTTGGGAAGACACTGCGCGCGGCCGGCTTTCGCGTGCGCGTAGACGATCGCGACCGTTCCCCGGGATTCAAGTACAGCGACTGGGAGATGCGCGGCGTGCCCGTGAGGATCGAGATCGGTCCGCGCGACTTGGCAGCGGGATCCGCATCGCTGGTGCGGCGGGACAAGCAAAAAGGCGAAGAAGGCTCGCGGATGCCGGTCGCGTTCGACGCGTTGAGCACGACTTTACGCGAGCAACTGACGTCGATTCAAGCGTCGCTCTTCGCGCAGGCAAAAACGTTCCTCGAAAGCCACACGTTCGCGCCGCCGGGCCGCGCGTCGTTCCTAGAGCAATGCAAGGATCGCGCGGGTATGATCGACATTCCGTGGTGCAACCGGCCGCAATGCGAAGCGGACGTCAAGAATCAAACTTCGGCGACGACGCGCGTGATGCGCGAATTACAGGAGCCCGGCGCGCGCTGCGTCGCCTGCGGCGAGCCGGCTGTGGTCAACGCGTATTTTGCTCAAAGTTATTAGCGCGTTCGTTCTGCTCGCGCAGCTCTTTCCCACTGCGCCGCCCGGCGTGGACCGGCTCGATGCCAACGCTCGCGCTTCGGGCAATCGCAAGGATTTGGCGGTCGCGATCGGGCGCGCACTATTTCACACGGAGTGGCCCGCCCAGGTGCTCAACGTGTATGCGGACGGCTTCGGCGGCCACGACATCGCCGGCTTGCGCGTCTCGGGCGAGCACTTTCACCATTCGCTCACGCGCGATCAATTTGTGGATGAGATAGCCTCGCTGGTGCGCGAGACCTTTGCGGCCGCTCCGGTCGACGAGGTGGACGTTTGGGCGAGCGTACCGCTCCGGGTGGGTAAGGACGTCATCGTGGCAGGCGACCTCGCACAACCCAGTTCGCGCTCGGTTTTTACGGTGAGCGTTAGCCGCGGAGAACGCATGGCTGCGTTCGTCGGGCGTATGCGCGCGAGTCGCCGCGTCTATTGGGACCAGGAGTGGGCCCGTACAACTTTAAAGTGAGGAGGCTCTAGTGTACCGTAAGAGCGTCCTCTCCAACGGCGTCCGGGTCATCAGCGAATCGATGCCGGGCTTTCGTTCGGCCTCAATCGGCATTTGGGCCGACGTCGGTTCTGCCGTCGAGCAGCCCCAGCTGCGCGGCGTTTCGCATTTGGTCGAGCATATGCTCTTTAAAGGAACGCAGCGCCGCACGGCACGGGCGATTGCCGAAGAGATGGACGGCGTCGGCGGAAATCTCAACGCCTTCACCGACAAAGAAGCAACTTGCTACTATGCAAAGGTCATGGATGTGCACCTGCCGCTCGCGGTGGACGTGCTCTCCGACATGTTCTTGAACTCGCGCTTCGATCCGTCGGAACTCGCCAAAGAACAAAAAGTCGTGCTGGAAGAGATCAAAATGTACGACGACTCTCCGGATGAACTGATTCACGACCTGTTCATTCAGACGATGTGGCGCGGAAGCAACCTCGGTTCGCCGACGATCGGTTTTGCAGACACGGTGACCAAACTCACGCAAGACGATTTGCGGCAGCACATGAAGCGGCACTATGCGCCCAACTCGGTGGTCGTAGCATCGGCCGGCAACGTCGACCACGACGCGCTGGTAGATATGCTCGAACGCGCACTGGCGCCATTCCAGGGAACGTGCGCGCTGCCGGCACCGGAAAATCCGCCGCCCACGCCGGCGTCTTTATTCCGGCCCAAAGATAGCGAACAAGCTTACGTCGTGCTCGGCACGACAGGACTTTCCGTGCGCGACGAGCGCCGGTACGTGCTCTCGGTGCTCGACACGATACTCGGCGGCGGCATGTCGAGCCGCTTGTTTCAGGAGATTCGCGAGAAGCGCGGGCTCGTCTACACGGTGTACTCATTCCAAGCCGCATACCGCGGAGCCGGACTTTTCGCAGTCTATGCCGGCACGTCGCCGGCCACCGTCGGCGAGTGCGTCGCCGTCATCGGCGATCAGTTCGCGCAGATAAAGAAAACTGCGGTCGGCGACGCCGAGCTGCGGCTGGCGAAGGAACATATTAAAGGAAGCCTCTCGCTTTCGCTCGAGAGCACGTCCGGCCGCATGATTCGGCTCGGCCGCAGTGAGTTTTCGCTGGGTCGCGATCTTCCGATCGACGAAATCGTGGCTAAGGTCGAAGCGGTCACCGCTGCCGAGATCCAAGAACTGGCGCAAGAACTGCTGCGCGAAGAGAACCTCGGCCTGTGCGTGCTGGGTCCGGTCGACGAAGCCTCCGTCGAGTGGAATCGCAGCGCTGCTTAATCACGCCGCTCCGGCGCTGATACCGTTTTGGTCCTGGCGTCTTCTCGTCGCGATTGCGATCAACGTTGTCATACAGGGGATTCAAATCGGCGCATATGCGGCGCGCCTCGCAGGCGTTCGAACCGGAAGAATCGCCACATCGACCGCTCTTTTCAACCTCTTTGTCACAGCGAGCCGCCTAGCAACCCTCGTTTACACGCTCATGTTAGCGCCGATCTCGGATAAAGCGGGCGAAGCCGTCAAGTGGCTGCAGCAACATCATCAACCATTTACGATGATTTGGCAAGTTCAGCACACCTTTGAGTCACAATTACGGCTGATTATTGTGGCCGGGACAGTTGGAACGATTTTGGGTAGCCTCGCTCTACCCATGTTCACATATCTGTACGTACGTGGCGTTCGCTCATTCGAGCGCACTAAGTCATTACCGCATTCGCTGGCGAGACTTTTCGATCTGCGTGTGGTGTTTGATATTGTCCGGCGTTTGCGCGTCCCACATTACAGCGAAATATTCGCGTTCTCGACGCGTAACATTCCAATGCGGCTGCTGATTTTCAACGTCGTTGTCACGGCAGTGTACGCGATCGGTGTCGTTGCGGCTTACTACGCGAGTATTTTGGACGTAAATGTTGCGCGTACCGCTGTTACGATTTCGGGAATCGTCAATGGCCTCGGCACCGTAGCATTCACCTTTTTTGTTGACCCGACTTCGTCAATGATCGTAGACGAAGCGGCCAAGGGCGAGCGGCCGCACGAGGAAGTCAAGTCAATGGTATTCTATCTCTCGCTAACGGCGATCATTGGATGGCTCGTTTCGCAGGCGCTCCTGTGGCCTGCGGCTTGGTTCATCTCGGCGGTCGCGCGCCTCGTGAATTTTGGGCAATAAGGCATGCATGTGATTCGGCCTCTCGTCTGCTCGTTGGCTCTCGCGATCGGGTTAACTGGTTGCGCCGGACCGGTCGAACGGTGGCTCGTAGATACGCGCGTTCATCAGGGCGATGCGGCGATGGCGAACGGCAGTCTGCACGAAGCGGCGACGGCCTACCGGCTGGCACTGCACATCAGTCCGACCGATGCGCGCGCGCGCTACGGGTTTTCCAACGCCGCCGGGAGCATCGCCGACGCAGATTTTCGCACCGGAAACTACGACGATGCGCTGGCGACGATAAGCGCCGCGCAAAAATACGATCCGACGAACGTGCGCCTGCAGGCGCTGCGGTCGCAGATCGACGACGCACGGCTGAAGCGTGCGATCGTCTTATCGAACTATCCCACGTATCGCGCGGCGGCTGCTGAGATTCAGGCAGCCTTCGATGCATTGCGCGCGCAAAACAAACTGATCGTGCACAGTCTGCACCGCTTCGCTTATACATACGACACGCAAGATTTGACGCGCGCGATCGAAGACTCGTACGAATTGCAGCGACAGATCGACCGGAATACGAACCGCCTCATTATTTACCGCCAGCTGGTGGAGTCGGGCGTGCCGGCGACCGAGAAGGCGGCGGCGACGGCCGTCTCGGGTTCGCTGCTGCCGTTACCGTAAAGCAGGTGCGGTGGCTTCCGCCCGCTGTTCTGGCGCTCGCTCTGCTCGTGATACTCCCCGCTCTTCACAGCGGGTGGATGGCCGATGACGCTTTTTATTCCGCGCTGACCGGCATCCTCGGCGCCGATCGCATCACGTTGTGGCAGGCGATGGAGCATTCGTTTCACGTTTGGTTCTTTGGAAACGGACGATTCTATCCGGGCCTGATACTCGAAAAATACGTCGTCTTCGATCTCTTCACGAATCTTATCGCTTACAAAGTGTTTTTGACCGTGGCAACGCTGGCTGCATTGGAGATGTTCCGGCGGTGCGTGCAGGCGTACACCACGCCGGCGTTTGCCGCGCTCTGCGCGCTGACGGCGGCCGCGCTGTTTCTGATTCACGGCTATCAGGACGCGCTCATCGCCTACAACGCGATGCCGCAAGTAGTTGCCATCGCGTTGTTCGGCTCATTCATCGCCTTTCGCGCGGCGCTCGCCGGACGCGGCCGTTCGATGGGTGTAATCTCCATCGCGCTTTATGCCCTGGCGGCACTCACATACGAAGACGCCTACCTGTTATGCGCGATCTATCCGTTCCTCGCGCGTCCGCTGACCGGCAGTTGGCGCGCCGCATTCCGCGTTTCCGCTCCATATGTGGCGATCGGGGCGGCCCTCGCGGTGTTCGAACTGGTCCTCCATGGCCGGGCGAGACTTCCGGCGGACGCCCTGTATGCGGTGAATGTCAACCCCGTATTGTTTTTAAAAACGGCATTCTACCAAATCACCGCGGCGCTGCCGTTTGCATACTGGCTGGCGGATCCGTTGCGTTCGGTTCCAATCTTTGCGATCGTTGTTTTCGTTGGCTTTGCAGTCATCGGTTGGTTCGCGCTGCGCGCGGAGGAACGTTCGAGTCCGAAGCAGCTGCCGCTTTGGACGGGCATTTTGGCGGCGGTCGTGCCGGCCGTACCGGTCGCGGTGCTCGTGAAGTATCAGCACGAGCTGCGGCTTGGAATCGGTTATCTTCCGGTATTCTTGCAGACGTTTGGTGTGGCGTTGCTGCTTGCGTCGGCGGTAACGGCCGCGATGCGGAGCCGTTTTGGAAACAGCGCGAGAGTCATAGGAGCGCTCTTCTTCGGAGTTCTTGGCGCCGGCGCATACGCGTCGAACGTACAACTCGTGCGCGCGCAAGAACCGGCGCGTGTCGCTCGGGCCTCCTTTGAAAGCGCGCTCGCGCGCGGACTTCTCAAGGGCGTATCCGCCGGCTCGACGATAGCGATCCCTAAAACGTTCGACTGGATCGATTACGACGACAGCGGACCCGACGGGATTTCAACGCGCGGCCTGCTCTACGAATATGCCGGAAAGCGGGCCGATCTCGAGGCGCCGGGCGACCCGCGTGTGCAGTATAGGCTGGAATATTCGAGCACACCGCACATGTGGTCGCGGTATACGATTCTGCCGAAAATAACCATCACGAGATTGCGGGGCGCGTGCAACGCCGGAGCGATAACAAATGGCGATTTCACGTTCGGCTTTCGCTGCTGGGCTCAGGTTACAACTGCGCCCGGTGGTGTGAACGGCTATCCGCAATTCCGAATCGAGGCCGCGGGCGCATGCCTTCCGGCTTCGGCTGCCGGCAACCCCTACGCCGCAATCGACGTGCCTGACAACGCCGCGGCATATGTCGCGCAAACGTTCCGTTATCGCGGTTCTCCGACGCGGATCAGGTTGCGCGTATGGGGCGGTGTTGCTCCAGTGACGGTTCAGATCGGCGTCGTGTTCCCCGTCGGCACCGGCATCGGAAGCGAGCGGATTCTGGATACGTTCGCAACGCCGCCGTTGCAGTTAGAATCAGGGATTTGTTCCGGGTCGCATCCGCTCGTGAAGGAGTACGCCGTTTCGGGATACGCCCGCGGCACCCAGATCCAGCTGCGCCTCCACGCGTCTTCGGCCGGATCCAATGGTGCGATAGCCGCTTTCGACGACGTCACTTCGTCGCCCTAACCGTTTGAACAGAAGCCGTGCGCAGCCAGCCAATCCCGCGCCCGCCCGCGCTTCTCGGCGTTGCGAAATGCGCGCCACTGGCCGTCGGCTTCCGGCTTCACCAGTTTCGGATCCGTCACGTAAACCGGCCATTGCCCCCTCGTGCGCAACAGCGGAAAACGCTGCATCCATGCGCACAACTCAACGTTGCGGTTGAACCGGTTGCGTTCGATGGCGATGAAATAGCGCGCGCCTTTGCGTATCGCGCTCTGCTCGTCGAACGGCGTCCAGAGATAAGGGTCCTCTTCCCAGCCGTACCGCGCGATGTAATAGAGCACCGACGGGTCGTAGTGGCCCATCACGACCAGCGCGGCCGGCGGAAGAACGCGATCGAGCGCGATCGCATTGCGGTAGACGCTTTTCGAATAGCGGTAATACGGCTTGACGATCTCGTGGTTTTGAAAGATCGTTGCGACGAATGCCGCCACTGCGAGCGCCGAGCACGCGTATTTCGCGACGGCGGAAAGCGCGCTACTTTCGACCGCCGCGATGAGGCGCTGCGTGAAACCGGCCGCGGCCAGCGCCGCCAGCGGCAGAAGTGGAAACGTGTAGTAATCCACGCGTTCGACGGTCACCACAACGAATACGTATGCCAGACCGGCGGCCAGCCAAGCCCACAGGAGCGAGCGCGAGCGAATCGTTGCGGGCGTAAAAAAGAGTCCGAGGAATGCTGCCGCCGAGATCGCCGGTCCAATCATGCCGTACGCAAGCACGCCGAGCATGACGCGGAATTGCGCTGCTTTGGCGGCGAACGTGCTCGCGCTTTGCAGTGACGCGCGTAATGCCGGCAGGACGTGCAGCGCAAGAATACCACTGGCCCAATGCCATTCGGCGTGCGACCCCACGACGCGATCGTACAGCCAAAGAATGACCAGAGGCCCGGCGACGAGCGCGAAAGCCGCGAGCGGCCGGAACGTTCTGCCCGAGCACGCGCGCTCGACGATCAAAACGAGAATGGGCACGATCGCGACGGCCGCGACGGGTTTAGCTAATAGCGCCAAGGCGAGCAGAGCCGCGCAGGTCAGCACGTCGCGAACGCGCCAGCGCTCCCGGTCGATCAACAAGCGCGCCGATGCGTAGAGTGCCGCCGTCATGAAGAAGACCATTGCCGTATCCGGCGTGAACGTGCGTCCATAATAGACGCTGCCGGGCATGACTGCGTAGAAGAGCGCGGCCAGTATCCCCGCCGTCGCGCTGGCGAAAAGCCACCGCCCGAAGAGTGCGAGCACGGCCACCGTTCCCAGACTGAACAGTATGGTGACGATGCGTCCCGCGATTTCATGCACGCCGAAAATCTTGTAAAAAGTCGCCGCCAGAAACGGCACCATTTGAAGTTCGAGCTCGACGTAGTTGGGCGGCGGTCCGTTGTAGTTGGTCTGCGGATAGAAAATGTTGTAACGCAGCGCGGCAAAGTTCCGCGCGATGGAGGCCTCGTCGCCCTGCCGCCAGCCGGGATGATCGAGCAGCGGATTGTGGATGCCCTTGAGCCGTAGGATAAAACCGAGGGCGACGGCCACCAACACGCCGAGCGTCCACAACGCGCGTCGCGTTTGATCGCCGGTCAGGTTACGTGCTTGAACGTCCAATATTTATTGAGGAAGAAGTTCACCACTATGCCGGCGAGCGTGGCGATGAACCAAGTTTTGGTTCCGTGACCCAAAAACGGTGACACGAACGCGGAGACGATCAGGCCGACCATCAGCGCAATCGCGGAGACAGTCAAAAACTTGCTTCCCTCCCGAAAAGCGTGGCCGGTCGAGCGAAACGTCCAGACGCGATTGAAATAGTAATTAGAAACGCCGCCGGTGAGAAATGCAACGGAGTAAATCACATTATATTGAGCCGGCTGGTCGTGGTGCGGCACCAGGCGCTGCAGGCCGTGAAAGACGATAAGGTTGACCAAGAAACCCGAGGCGCCGACGATACCGAATTTTATGAATTGACGCACGCCGCGGCGCTGCGTAACGCTATGCAACCCAGTACCAGTCGGCAAAAAGAACGGTGAACAGGCCCAGAAGCGGCAGTGACAAAGCGACAATTGCGTTATTGATTCGGGGACGCCCGCCCCAGAGCGCGAGAATCACGAACATCGGAAAGAGCACCAGCGCGAAACGCGGCATGCTCATCAGGCTCGACGTGCAGAGCGGCATGAGGATCGAGAGCCCCATATACGCGACGTAGGACGCTTTCAGTTTACGCCAACCGCCGGCGAGCACGCCGATCATCAGAGCGGTGAAGACGAGCTCGAGGATCTGCTGGGCGACGGTTTGCGGTCCTACGGCCGTAGCAATCTTGTGGAACGAGTTGCCGATCGAGGTCCAGGGGGCCGCGAGCTGGCGGTTCCAGTGCGACTGCACGTGCGAGAAGTAGAGCGGGTCGCCGTTGAGCACCCAGAGATAGGCCATAAAAAACACGAGACCGAGCGGGATCAAGACGATGGGCACCAGATTCTTCACGCCGGCGACGGCGTTTTCGCGATATGCGCTCCACCATTCGATCGCGAACGGAACCGCGAGCAGCACGCCTTCGATGCGCGTGAGCGAAGCGAGCAGTCCGATGGCGCCGGCGAGCCACCACCGCCGTTCCCGCATGTAGTAGAACGACGCCACGGTCAGCATCAGGAAAAGCGACTCGGTATAAACCGCCGAGAAGAAAACCGCGGTGGGAAAGATCGAGATGTAAAAAATCGCGCGCCGCGCCACTGTACGGTCGAACTCGTGCTCGACCAGCTTATAAAGGAAGAGCAGCGCGAAGAAGAGCGCGACGTTGGAGATCACCAGGCCAGCTATCAAGTGATTCGCCATAACTTTGCCGAGAATGCCGATCAGCAAGGGCAGAAGCGGAAAGAACGCCATGTCGGTTCCGTGGTAGCCGCTGGTTCCAATGTCCAGGTAGTGCACGGCATCCCAACGGCCCCAGACCGCAAGCAGCAGCGTGCGTGACTCTTGCACGTGCGTCCCCGCGCGCTGCCCGATGATCACCGCCGCCAGCTCCGCGATGACGATGATCGCGAAACGCGAAACCACGAAGTCGATCGAGACGTCGCGCACGGTTTCATTGAACCGCGCGGCGACGGCGAGCTTTCCGATGCAGAACAGCGCCGCGCAATACACGAAGAGCCGGACACCGCCGTGTGTCAGCCAGATCGGCATCACGAACGAAAGCCAAAGCACCACGAAGACCGACCAGGAGATCGCGTCGTACTGCAGCGAGCGCTGAAATTTGATGCCGGTCCGGGACGCGAAGTAATCGCTGTACGCTTGCCACGCCCAAACAACTGCCACCAACACGATCACGAGCAGGAGCGGCAATCCCGCGGCGCTTAGCACGGCGTCTTGTTTGGGCACAACGAAACCGTACCAAAGAAAAAAGCCCAGAGTCAGGCCGGCGGCGGCGACCGCTGCGAGCGGTGCCCATCCCGCCGCGAGCAAGCCTTGCGGCGCGTTAGATCGGATTGGAAAAGTGCGTTGCGGTTCGTCCAGATGCACGGATACGATGCAACTTCTAAAGGAATCGCCCCGCTTCCCTTGTAGCCTCAAAGAGTATGGCAACAATGATTGCGCGTACGTCCACAAGCCCCGTCAATACGCTCGATTTCGTAAAAGTGACGGAAAGCGCCGCGCTGGCGGCGTCGCGTTGGATGGGGCGCGGCGAACGCGACAAAGCCGATGGCGCCGCCGTCGAGCGTATGCGAGAAGCGCTCGGCGAAATGGATATTTCCGGACGCATCGTGATTGGCGAGGGCGAACGCGATGAAGCGCCGATGCTCTATATCGGCGAGGAGCTCGGTCGCGGCGGATTCGAAGTCGACATCGCCGTCGATCCGGTGGAAGGCACGAATCTCGTTGCCAACGGACTTCCCAACTCGATCGCCGTGATGGCGATCGCCGAACGCGGATGTTTGCTGAACGCGCCCGATACGTACATGAAAAAACTCGCGGTCGGACCCAAGGCGGCACCGTTCGTGCATCTCGATGCGCCCGTGCGCGACAATATCGAAGCCGTCGCGAATGCGATGGAAAAACCGGTCAGCGATGTGACGGTCGTTATTCTCGATCGTCCGCGCCATGCCGATCTCGTGAGGCAAGTGCGTGAAGCGGGCGCTCGGATCAAATTGATCTCCGACGGCGACGTGGACGCGTGCATCGCCACCGCCGTTCCCGGAACCGGCATACACGTGGCGCTTGGAACGGGCGGCGCGCCCGAAGGCGTGCTGGCTGCGGCGGCACTCAAATGTCTGGGCGGAATGTTTATGGGCAGACTGGAGCCCCGTAACGACGAAGAAGCCAGGCGCGCCCACGAGATGGGCATTGCCGATCTTTCGGCGGTCCTGACGATGAACGATCTGGTTAAGGGCGAGCACTTGGTGTTTTGCGCGACGGGCATTACCGACGGCGACCTGGCGCGCGGCGTTCGGTTTTTCGGCAACAATGCGCGCACGCATTCGATCGTTATGCACTCGGGAGGCACGCTGCGGTTCATCGAATCCGTTCACCGTTTGGGAGCGCGTCCGCAGCAGAACGCTTGAATACACGCGAGCGGTACGACCTCGTTGTCGTCGGGGCGGGTTCCGGCGGATTTGCGGCAGCGCGCACCGCGCGCGACCTCGGAGCGTCGGTCGCGCTCATCGACCATGGCCCGCTGGGCGGACTCTGCATTCTGCGCGGCTGCATGCC
>PLED01000019.1 GCA_003136355.1 Vulcanimicrobiota bacterium
AAACAAAGAGAACACGAATAGCTGCTGCCCCGACGCCGCGAGAGGTGGCGGCAGCTATGCCGAACGTGACGAGCGTCAATGCAAACGCAGCGACGAACGGCGCTTGCCAATACAGGTTGAAACCGAAGAGGCTGTGCCCGGTGAACAAGAGGACCGGCCACTCCACCCATTCATCCAATACGGCAAATGCCATGATGAGGGAGAAAAGTGCCCATAACCACGTGCGAAGTTTTCGCGACGTCGACGGCGGCAGACAATACTGCGCCATCGCAAACGCGGCTACCGCGAAAACGACAAGAAAGATCGTGGCGACCATGTTTAAAGCGAGAATCAGCCAAACCGGCGCGATTGCCCGGCTGAACCCCCGGCTTGTGGGGACGGCGAAACCCAGAAGCATGATGCCCGCCGCAAGTGAAGCGTTACCCCTGGCGCGTGCGACGATAAAGAGACCGACGAAGGTCGCGAGAAACACGAGAATCAGCAAGACTAAGGCGGCGGTACGCTGGGCGGGGTCGGTGGCGCGAGGCGTGAAGGCAACACGTATTTGGGCAATTCGCGACGCGCGCAAGACCGGCGCGGATATGCTGCTCCCGCTGCGCCCGTTGTCAGTAAAGAGGACCGCCCGTTCGGGCAAACTGAGAAGCCGGAAGTCGTAGACGTCTCCGACATGGACTCCGTCACGGATAGCGGTGGAGTTGAGCCCCGTCACGACCGCACGTTCAGAACCGAGGTTCCGTGTCGAGCCCAAAAAGAGCCCCTCGGTTCCGGCAATCCCAAAACTCGCGGCCGCGATACTCAAATCGCCCAGCACGAAAACGCCAAGTACGGCGGCGATAAGCCAGCGTTTGACCATGGGGCTTACTCTACACGACCCGGGCCGGCCAATCCCGGCCCGAAGGCCAAAAGAGGCCTGGTCACATCCGGGCGAACCCGGACGTTACCAGCAAAAGGGGGCCCTGAGGCATGGAGCAGGTCTACCTCGTCACCGGCATATCGGCCGCGCAGAGCCGAGTCGAAGCGCTCGTTCGCGAGCACCAGACGAAGCTTGCGCGCTACATACGCCGGATGGTCGGAGATGCCGACGTCGCGCTGGACATCACTCAAGACGTGTTCTTCAGCGCGTATCGCACGCTCCAACGTGAACCAGAACGACCGTTAACGGCGGGCTGGCTCTACAAGACCGCGACGAATACGGCCATCTCGTTCCTGCGTAGAAAAAAAATTCTGCGCTTCATGTCCCTCGATCGGGAGCACGACGTACGCTCGCTTCGTATCGACGAACGCAGCGCGGCCTCGATCGATCTGCAAGCGGCCATGCGCCGTTTGCCGGCGGAACAAGCCGCCGCGATCATGTTAACAAGCTATGCCGGGTATTCGTCGCAGGAAGCCGCGGCGATTCTCGGGACCAGCGCGGATGCGATCCGCCAGCGCGTTTGCCGCGCGCTGCGAACGATGCGCGCCGTGATGACGGAGTCTGTTTGAGGGGGAGTTTGCTACACAAGGAAATCGAATCTCTGGCGGGCGCGCTCGCGCTCGGAGAAGCCACCGATGCGGATCGCCGCGCATATCGCGAGCATATCGCGAGCTGCACGCGGTGTTTGACCGAGCTGGGCGGCGAGCACGAGCTGGCGCGCACGACCGCGACCATCGTCCAAGCACGCGACGGCGAAGTTTGGGATCCGCAACCGGGCAACGTGCTGCGCAGGCGATCGCGGGGACTTTCGCCGGTCGTGCGCTTTGCGGCTGCATTCGCCATCACATTTGGACTAGCCGCGTCGGCGCTTCATTATTTTGCAGTTCCCGCGCGCACCGCGCCGGCTTCCGTCGTATCATACATACCGGCGGCCGAAACGATCAGGCACGGCGCAACTCCGGCCGCGCCGCAAACGCAGCAGCGCCGGCTCATGGTCTATCACAACGTCGTGCAGATGGCGCGCGCTCCGGTCGCGCCTTCCGAGTCTCGTTCCCTCGCCGCACAGCCGTCATCTAGGACACCCGAAATTGCCGCCGTTACGGTGTATCCGCAAACCGCACCGCGCAGCAAAGCTCCCGCGAGCGTTCCGGTCTGGCGCGATCCGGTGTGGCGCACCGTCGCGCGGATGACCACGACGTCGCTCAGCGAAACCTCGCCGCAGCGCGTCAGCAGTGCCGAGATGCTGCAGCTTCGGTCGGCCGGCCGTTCCTTAACGAACGAAGCCGCTCCGCTGGGCGGTGAAACCGCGATCAATCCGCAGCCGCCGATGATTGCCTACGCCGAAGGCGCCGAAGGCACGACGGCGTTCGAAGTGCTGATCGACGAGCGCGGCATGCCCACGAAGTGCGTCATCACCAAGCCCGCCGGCTACCGCTTTCTCGATGAAGCGGTCTGCAAAGCCGCTATGAAGGCACGTTACTCGCCCAAGACGCTCGACGGGCGGCCCGTTCCGGGCCTGTACCGCGATGCGTTCACGTTTCGCGTGAGTTCCAACGAGAGCGACGGGCTGCCGAAACCCATTCACTAGACCGGGAGAACCGCCGCCCATAGCAAAACGCGTGCCATGCGGTTTCGTTTTGCGTGCGTCGCGCTCGCTCTTATCACTGCCGTTGCGCTACCGGCGTGCAGCGGCGGCACGTCAAGAAAGCGCGCAACTGCCGCGCAGGGCGAGGCGCCGTTGAATGCCGGCCGCGGCCGCTCGATCTACCTCGCGCAATGCTCGGCGTGTCACGGACGTGACGGAACCGGCGGCCAAATCGGGCCGCAGCTGCGCAACGAACACCTGAGGCATACGTTCGCGCAAGTACGGGATATCGTGCTCGATCCCGAACCGCCGATGCCCAAACTTTTTCCGGCGCGCATGACCGGCGCCGACGTGCGTGACGTTTCAGCCTACGTAGAAACCCTCTGATGGCAGTCGCCATCTACCGCTTCGCGCGCGATCTACGCTTGGACGATCATGCGGGGCTGAGCGCGGCGTCGGCGCACGGGGATATCGCCCCCGTGCTGATCGTGGATCGCGAACTCGAAGAGCGGTTGCGGTCCTCGCCGCGGCGCGCGGCATATTTTTGCGGAGCCGTCGCCGCTTTGGATGCGGCCTTGCGCGAACGCGGTTCGGCGCTGATCGTGCGGCGCGGCGAAGCCGCGGCCGAGCTGGCGCGGCTGGCCGGAGAGCTCGGAGCGGTGGCTATTGCGTGGAGCGCGAGCTATGACCGCGCGGGCATCGCTGCCGGCACGGATCTGCAGGCGGCGATCGAGGAGCGCGGCGCGCGTGCAATCGTCGTACATGATTCTCCCGCAATTCCGCCCGAAGATAGCACGGCGGCGCGCAGTTCGGCCGGCGATGGTTATAAAGCTTTCGTACCGTTTTATGATGTCTGGCGCGAACTCGAGCCCGGCTCGTTCGAGGCTCCGTTACTGCTCTCGTTCATGCCGGCGGCCGTGCGAAGCGAGCCCCTTCCGCAGCCGGCTGATTTCGGCAGCAGTGATCCGGTTGCCGATGCCGGCGCTCCGCGCTCGCGAAAGAAGCTCGAAACATTTTTGCGCGGACCGGCCTTGCAGTACGCGTTTGCGATAAATGTTCCCGCGGACGATCTCACCTCGCACCTGAGCGCGGATCTCACGTTTGGAACGATTGCGGCGCGCACCGTTGTGCGCGAGACGCGAAACCGGATGGACGATCCATTCTTACTTTCTGAGGAGCGCGCGTCATTACGGCTCTTTGCCCGCGCGCTCGCGATGCGCGATTTTTTCTTGCAGCTTTCTTGGTACAATCCGCTAACGAGCGACAGCGCGCTCCAGGAGAAGATGCGCGAATTTCCGTTTTTACAGTCTCACCCGCATTTGGACGATTGGCGTGAAGGCCGGACCGGGTTTCCGCTCGTGGATGCCGGCATGCGCCAGTTGCGCGCGACCGGCTGGATGCATCCGCGGGTGCGGGCTATCGCCGCTTCGTTTCTGTGTTTCGATCTGGGTGTCGATTGGCGCGTAGGGATGGCTGAGTGGGACCGTTATCTAATCGAAGACGATCCGGCGCTTTCCGTCGGAAACTGGCAGTGGATCGCGGGAGCCGGTGCAGATTTGGCGGCGTATCCGCGGATATACAATCCTTATAAACAGGCGCGGCGATTCGATCCGGGCGGATCGTACGCGCGCAAGTGGATCGCGGAGCTGGCGCATGGACCGGCCGGCGGATTGAACGAGATGCGGCAAGGTTCGGCGCAGATCGAACTTCCGCTGGGCGGTGCCGAACGCTATCCGCGGCCCGTGGTCGATCACGACCGCGCGGCGCGCGATTTTCTCGCGCGCTATCAGGAGTTCGTTACGCCGGCAGGCGGTCGTCGATCCAGTCGCTGATCACGGGGACGCGCACGTCGTCGCCGTGCCATGCTTTGATACCGTAAAAGACGCTCATGACGACAAAGATAGGGATGATAAAGGCGAGGACGATTGCAGCGCTGATTCCCAGAATCGGGATTCCGGCCATAAGCGTGAGCACGCCCCACAGTCCTGCCATTCCAACGTTGAAGCCCAGCGCCTGATACGCGTGCTTGCGCAGCCGGCGCGACTGCTTGCGGTCGAACAGCGATATGAGGGCCAGCGGCCACAACGGGTATCCCATGGCCACGAGCGCACGCGACTCACCGGGATCCAAGGGCTCCGCGACGGTGGCGCGAGCTTGCGGCGCGGGTTGCTGTTGCGCGGCCCTCCACCATTGCTGGGAGCGAGGTGGAACCTGTCCGGCGACCGACTTGTGCTGCGCGTTCGCGGAGTCGATTTTGGCGGCCAACCGGCAACTCGGGCACGTGCCGGCTTGATCGCGGCAGGTGGCGCAAACGGCCTTGCTGCAGTCCGAGCAGCGCGCGATTGACGGAACGTTAGCGTGAAAATAGCAGTCCACTTTTAGCCCTCAGACAAGTTCTTTCGTTTTCATCTACTCCTGCGGGCTAGTAGAGGTTTCGTCCCTCCGGGGCGGCAAGGCAATCGCGAATGACGCGCCAACGCACGCTCGCGCGCCTGGCATCGGACGCTCGGCCCCATCTTCCCAGCATAGTTACCGCCATCGTCCTAGGCACGATTGGCGGCTTGTTGGCACTGGTGCCGCCGATCGGTTTGGGCCGGCTTTTGGCCGACGCCTTTGCTCACCCGCCAAACCTTCGCGAGCTTTACCTCTTGCTCGCAGTCATCTGGGCCTCGTTAATCGTAGCCGCGCTGGCAAACTACGGTTCGAGTTACTTGCTCTCTTCCAGCGGACAATCGCTCATCGCGCGTTTGCGCGTGCGGGCATTTTCACGGTTGCTGAATTTGCCGCTGGGCGAATTCGACAAGTGGCGCCCCGGGGAATTGATATCACGTTTCAACACGGATATGCAGATGATGACCGACGCAGTGACGATCTCGCTGCCGCAGTTGATTACGGCGTCGGTTACGTTTTTATCGTCCTTTGCCTACATGCTCTACCTGGATTGGCTGCTGACTTGTTCGCTGATCGTCATCGCGCCGCTGGTCTCGCTCGCCGCCTCGCGTTTTCAGCGGCTCATTTCAACTGCAACCACGCGCTCCCAGCAGCGCATAGCCGACCTGTCGGCTACGCTGGCCGAAGTGCTTGGCGGAGAGCGCGTGATTAAGGCATTCGGCCGCGAGGAGTACGAGACACGCCGATTTTCGGCTCGCAACAACGAGTACTTCGCGACGTACATGAAGCTGACGCAATTCATTCAGACGCAGCCGGTCGTGATCTCGGCCCTCACGTCCACTGCCGCCGCAGTTCTGATCTGGCTCTCTATCCATGAACTCGTGCTCGGTCGACTCAACAGTAAGAATCTGTTTGTCTATTTGATGCTGCTGGTGAACTTAGTAAATCCCGTAAACCGGTTTGCCTCGTTCATGGGCGAGCTCAGCAAGGCGGTCGTCGGTTCCGGACGCGTCTATGAGTTGCTGGATTTGCCGGTCGAGCGAGCCGACAAGCCCGGTGCGGTTCCGCTGCCCGAAGTCCGCGGACGGATCCAATTCGAGAACGTCGAGTTCGCCTACGAACCGGGTGCGCCGGTCCTGCAAAACTTTAACGCGACCATTGAGAAGGGTGAAATCATCGCGCTGGTCGGTCCTTCGGGCGCCGGCAAGACGACGATCGCAAACCTCGTCCCGCGTTTCTACGAACCGCAGAAGGGAAGAATCACGCTCGACGGCACGGATCTCGCAGAAGTGCGGCTGCGCGACCTGCGCGATGCGATCGCTATCGTGCCGCAAGAAGCGCAGCTTTTCCGAGGCAGCATCGCCGACAACATCCGCTACGGCCGTCTGGACGCGACCGACGAAGACGTGCTTGCGGCGGCGCGCGAGGCGAACGTGGATGAATTCGTGGGCGGTTTCCCCGACGGGTATGCCACTGAGGTTGGCGAGCGCGGAGCGCGGCTCTCCGGCGGGCAGCGCCAGCGCGTCTCAATTGCGCGCGCCATTCTGCGCGATCCGCGCATCCTTATATTAGATGAAGCGACGAGCGCGCTCGACAGCCATTCGGAGGCACTCATCGAAAGCGCGCTCGACCAACTGCTGGCCGGGCGGACGACGCTCATCATCGCGCACCGCCTCTCGACGATCCGCCGCGCGAATACCATCCTGTATATCGAAGCCGGCCGCGTGATCGAAATGGGATCGCACGAATCGCTCTTGGCGCGCGGCGGTGCCTACGCCCGTCTGCACGCCACGCAGTTCGCTTGAAGTTTTCCCGGACCGGACTGATCTGGGCGCTCGCGGCGCTCGCGGTTCACCTGGCGGGAAACGCTCATTACGGTTTTTTTCGCGACGAACTGTACTTCATTATGTGCGGCCGCCACCCGGCGCTCGGATACGTTGATCAGCCGCCGCTGACGCCGCTGCTGGCGGCTCTCTCCCAATCGTTTGGATTATCGTTGTTCGCGCTGCGCGTCGTTCCGGCCATCTGCGCCGCAATCGCGACCTACGCCGCCTGTCTGCTGACGGCGGAGTTCGAGGGCGGGATCTTCGCGCTGAGCGTCGCGGGGTTGGTTATGATCGTTGCGCCGGAAATGATGGCGCTCGGACTCCGCCTTTCACCGGACATGGTCGAACTCTGCACGTGGCCGCTGATCGCGCTCTGGACGCTCCGGCTCACGCGGGGCGCGGATCCGCGCTGGTGGCTCGCTGTCGGGGCGGTGACCGCCCTGGCGGCTTGGAGCAAGTATACCGTCGCCTTTTTCATCGCGGCGTTGCTTGCCGGTATGCTCTTAACGCCGGCGCGCCGCGCATTGAGGACTCCGTGGTTTGCGGCCGGCGTAGTGCTGGCGGCTCTTCTCGTACTGCCGAACTTTCTGTGGCAAGTGCACAACGGGTATCCGATGCTACAATTGCTCGAAAATGATTACGGAAAATTCGTGCTCAAAGATCCGCCGTTTCCGCTCCAGCAAATTCTGATTATGAGCCCGCTGCTTTCGGTCGTGTGGCTGTCGGGGTTGGTATGGCTGCTGTACCGGCGCGGCACGCGGTTTTTGGGCATCGCATACCTGGCGCTTATCGCGGTGATGTGGGCGTTCGATGCAAAAAATTACTATCCGGGTCCGGTCTATCCGTATTTGATCGCAGCGGGTGCAGTGCCGATCGAACTGTGGACATCGGCGCGCCGTTTTTGGCGGGTCGCAGCTGTGGCCGCGATCCTCGCCTTCGCGATACCGTCGACGCCGTTCGTGTTGCCCGTACTGCCGCTCAAAACGTTCGTCGCATATCAGGAATCGCTCGGGCGGATTTTCGATTTACGTTTTCACGTCGATCGCAACGCCGGCAACAGCGTGCCAATCCAATACTACGCCGACATGACCGGTTGGCCCGATCTTGTGGCTGCCGTCGGCGAAGTTTACGCCAGCTTGCCGCCCGGCGAGCGAGCGCAAGCCGCGATCTTTGCAAACAATGCGGGCGAGGCCGCTGCGTTGGATGTGTACGGACAACGTTATGGTTTGCCGCCAGCCCTGAGCGGCAACAACAACTACTGGTTATGGGGACCGCGCGGCTTTACCGGAAACGTGCTGATCGACGTGCATGGAAATGTGCGCGACGACCGGGTGCGCTTCGAAACGGTGAGGCTTGCGGCGGTTTTCCGCAACCCCTACGCAATGCCGTACGAAAACAACGTGCCCATCTATGTTTGTCGCGGAATTCACCGGCCGCTAGCGGTGCTCTGGCCGAAACTTCGCAACTATAGTTACGGTTTTGACCGGTTATGAACCATGGAGGGTCGCATGCTCGTACTCACCCGCAAACCTAACCAGTCGATCGTGATCGGCGACGACGTCCGCATCGTCGTGGTGTCGATCGAGCGGGACCACGTGAAGCTCGGCATCGAGGCGCCGCGCGACGTTGCGGTTCACCGCGCCGAAGTCAGCGAGAAGATCAAGCAGAAGAACTAAGCCGCGGGTTCGTAGTCGGGAGGCTGTTCCGGAGCCCCGGGCTCGGGCTGGTCGGGAACGGCCGGAGGGTCCGACGGACCCCAGCTTGGGAAGGGCTGCGCGGGCGGCGGGAGCTGCTCGGGCTGATCCGGCGGCGGGACGCTCGGTTGGCCGGGCGGCTCCATGGGCGGGCGGTACTCTGCACTCATCGGGAGTATTTATTCCCATCCGCGCGGTGACCGTGCTATAATCGCGCGGCTGTACCCACGGCACACTTCACCCGGCATGGAGGCTGGGTGCGATGGCCTCATAGCGACCGGCGCCAGGATGGCCGCGGGTCCGAGGTCAGAAAGGTCTCTTTCCCTTGTCCGTTATTTCGATGCGGGCGCTGCTCGAAGCCGGAGTCCACTTCGGCCATCAGACGCGGCGCTGGAATCCCAAGATGAAGCCGTACATCTTTCAAGAGCGCAACGGCATCTACATCATCAATCTCTCGCTCACCGTTCAAAAGCTGCGGCAAACCTACGAAGCCGTGAAGCAGATGTCGCGCGACGGAAAAGTCGTGCTTTTCGTCGGCACCAAGAAGCAGGCGCAAGACGTCGTCCGCGAAGAGGCTGAACGCGCGGGCACCTATTACATCAACCAGCGGTGGCTGGGCGGCACGCTCACGAATTTCGCGACCATACAAAAACGCATCTCGCGTCTGCGCGAGCTCGAAGGCATGAAGCAACAGGGCGATTTCGAGCGGCTTCCTAAAAAAGAAGTCGCGAAGCTGCAAGACGAGATGTCGAAGCTCGAACGCTTCCTGGGCGGCATCAAAGATATGCATCGCCTTCCGGACGCGATCTTCATCGTCGACCCGAAAAAAGAACGCATCGCGGTTCTCGAGGCGCGCAAGCTCAAGATTCCGATTATCGCCGTGATCGACACGAACTGCGATCCCGACGAGATCGACTACCCAATCCCCGGCAACGACGATGCGATTCGCGCCGTCAAACTCATGGTCTCCAAAATTGCTGACGCGATTATCGAAGGCAAGACGGAAACCGAAAGCTCCCTCGAGGTCCCCGAAGACGGAGAAGCGACCGTCGACTACACCGCATACGAAGAGCCGGTGACGACACTGGCCGATGCCGAAGCGGGGGCGACAGCTTGAGCGTGGCCTATCAACCGAAAGCCGACGAGATCAAAAAGCTGCGCGAGTCCACGGACGCCCCGATGATGGACTGCAAACGTGCCCTCGAAGAAGCGGCAGGCGACTTCGACAAAGCGCGCCAGGTCTTGCTGGCGCGTGGCGCCGCGCAGGCGGAGAAGAAAGCCGAGCGTGCCGCTAACGAAGGCTCGATCGCCAGTTACATTCATGCAGGCGGCAAGATTGGCGTTCTGGTCGAGGTGAATACCGAGACCGACTTCGTCGCGCGCAATCCGAAGTTCGGCGAGTTGACGCGCGACATCGCGATGCACGTCGCGGCCATGTCGCCCCTCTACGTCGACCGCGAAAGCGTACCGCCCGAGGTCGTCGAACAAGTCCGTTCGGAGCTGGCCGGCTCGGTGCCGCCGGGTAAACCCGCCGAGATCGCCCAGAAGATTGTCGAGGGCAAGATGAACAAATGGTTCGAGGAGCACTGTCTGCTCGATCAGCCGTTCGTCAGGGACGACACGATGAGCGTCGGCGATTTGATCAACCGCACCGTCGGCGTGCTGGGAGAAAAGATCAAGGTACGGCGGTTCGTGAAATACGCGCTCGGGGACCGGTGAAATCGTGAGCGCCGTACAGCCCAGATTCCGCCGCGTCCTGCTCAAGATCTCCGGCGAAGCTTTTGCGGGCAAAGAGACGGGCGTCGACGTCGCGACCACCGATGCGATGGCCAAGCAAATCGCCGACGTGAGCCGCGACGGTGTTTCGGTCGCGATCGTCGTGGGCGGCGGAAACATCTGGCGCGGAAAGATCCACGAAGAAGCCGGCATGGATCGCGCGACCGCCGATTACATGGGGATGCTCGCGACGGTCATCAACGCGCTTGCACTGCAGGACTCACTCGAGCGGATGGGTACGCCTTCGCGCGTGCAGACCGCCATTTCGATGCACCAAATCGCCGAACCGTATATCCGGCGGCGTGCGATCCGTCACTTGGAAAAGGGTCGCGTTGTCATTTTTGCCGGCGGAACGGGCAATCCGTATTTCACGACCGACACGACTGCAGCGCTGCGCGCGGTCGAGGTGAACGCCGAGGCGCTGCTCAAAGCGACGCGCGTCGACGGCGTCTACAGCGCGGATCCGAAAAAAGATCCGACCGCGACGCGGTTCGACCAATTACCCTACCTCGAAGTATTGCAGCGCGGCCTCGAAGTGATGGACAATACCGCGCTGACGCTCTGCATGGACAATAATCTTCCGATCATCGTTTTCGACATGGCGGTGCCGGGCAATATCCGCCGCGTCATTTTGGGAGAGTCGATCGGAACGGTCGTCGGCAAACCCGGGCCGACGCTGGCCGGAACCGTGGGCGCGTAATGGCCGACAGCTTTAAGGAAGCCGAAGGCAAGATGAACAAGTGCGTCGATGCGACGCGCAGCGAATTCGCGGCGATCCGCACGGGCCGCGCGACCCCAGCCCTGCTCGATCGCATCCAGGTCGAGGCGTACGGCACGTCCGTACCGCTCAAGCAAGTCGCAACCGTGAGCGCGCCCGACCCGCGGTCGCTGATGATCGTCGCCTTCGATCGCAACACGGTCGGCGACATCCGCAAGGCGATCGAGAAGAGCGATCTGGGACTAAGCCCCAACGTCGACGGCGGCTCCGTCCGGCTCTCAATTCCGTCACTGAACGAAGAGCGCCGTAAAGACCTCGTGAAAATCGTTAAGAAGAAGGGCGAGGACGGCAAGATCGCCGTTCGTAACGTCCGTCATAAAGTACACGACGATTTACGCGCGCAGCTCAAAGATCACGACATCACCGAAGACGACAACAAGCGTATGCAGGACCAACTGCAAAAAATGACCGACCGCTTTATCAAAGAGATCGATCAGTTGGTGACTGCCAAAGAAAAAGAAATCATGGAGGTATAGCTCCTGCTTGACGAGCTGGTCCTGATGCCCGAGGTGCAAGCGCGGCGCCATCTGCGCGGGCGCGTCGCCGCGCTTTCCGTTTTAGCGCCCGTCGGTTCGTTCGCGGGAAAAGGTGCGCTGCGCGTCCTGCGCGTTTCCTTCGACGAGCTCAAGACGGGCTCCGAAGAGAATATCACGCTGGTCTGCGGTTACGAATCTTACCAGGCCTTCGACAGACTGAAGACAGGCGCGGTCAGCTGATGGCGCGCGTTTTACCTGCGGCGCAAGAGGAGCTCGACCTGACGAAGCTCCCTAAACACGTCGCGATCATCATGGACGGAAACCGGCGCTGGGCGAAACATCGCGGAATGCCCGCGATCGAAGGACACCGGCGCGGAATGCTCGCGCTGCGCGAAGTGACACGCGCCTGCAGCGACTTTGGAATCCCCATCCTGACCGTCTACGGATTTTCCACGGAAAACTGGCGGCGCGACTCGACCGAGATTTCGCTGCTCCTGGATCTGTGCGTCTACTTCGCGCAAAACGAGCTCATCGAGCTCAGCCGCAACAATGTGCGGGTCAATGTGATCGGAGCGTACCGCGCTCTTCCGGCCGCATCGCGCGATGCGCTCGACCGTCTGATGGAACGCACCGCTTCAAACACGGGGCTGCTGTTGAACTTGGCCGTGAACTACAGTGCGCGGGCGGAACTGCAGCGCGCCGTGGCGCAGATCGCTGCCGACGTCGCGGCCGGCAAACTGCGCGCCGACGAGATCGACGAAGCGAAGATTTCTTCGTACTTATATACGGCCGACCAACCCGATCCGGACATGCTGATCCGCCCCGGCGGCGAGCACAGGCTCTCTAACTTTCTGCTCTACCAGGTCGCTTACACCGAATTGGTGATGAGCGAAGTCTACTGGCCCGATTTCGGAAGGGACGAATTCGTACGGACGCTGCTTGAGTTTCAGAAGCGGCAACGCCGCTTCGGCGGAGCGTGAACGCCGTGCGGCCGGTGACAGCAGCGCCGGCCAATCCCGTGACGACCCGCCGGATACTGGTCGGAATCGCCCTCGCCGTCGTCGGTCTTGGCTCAGTCTTCGTGCCGGCAGCCTTTTACATCGTGGTCTTGGCCGTCGGAGCGATCAGCGTCTACGAGCTCGCGCGGCTCTGTGAAATCAAAGGCCAGCCGCTCGAATACCAAGTCGCGATCCCCGGCGTGCTGGCATACATTCTCCTGAGCATTTTCAAGCTGCTTTCGCATTGGGAAGGCGCGCTGCTCGCATCGGTGGTGCTCGTCGCCTTTTGGCTGGGCATGTACGGCGAGCAAAAAGGCTACTTCGCGCGCACCGCTTACACGCTGCTCGCCGTGCTGTACATCGGCAAGTTGCTCACGTATTTTGTTTTCATTCGGCAAGTGCCGCGCGCGGGCTTGGATTGGACGCTCTTCGTCATCGTCCTGATCGCGCTGACCGACATCCTGGCCATGATCGTCGGCTCGCTGATCGGCCGCACGCCACTTACCAAAATCTCTCCAAAGAAAACCGTCGAAGGCTCCATCGGTGCGCTGGTGCTCGTAACGGCGATCGGCGCGCTGCTCGGCACCAGTCCGTATCTCGGCATGCTGTGGTGGCAGGGCGCCGCGCTCGCAGCGGCGACCTGCATCGCGGCGCAGGCCGGCGACTTGGTCGAGTCCGCACTCAAACGCGATGCGGGCGTCAAGGACAGCGGAACGGTCATCCAAGGTCATGGCGGCGTTCTGGACCGGTTCGATTCTTATTTGTTCGGCGGCATGGCATTTTACGCGACACTGCACGTTGTTGGGCTGCTTCCCTTTGCGTAAGCGCGTCGCGATTCTCGGAAGCACGGGATCGATCGGAACGCAGGCGCTCGACGTCATCGCGCGCCATCCCGA
>PLED01000041.1 GCA_003136355.1 Vulcanimicrobiota bacterium
CGGGATCGCGACGGCACCGCCGCCGCCGGCGCCGCCGCCGCCGCGGAGGCAGAGGCCGGGGCGAGGGAGCCGCTCAAGGCGCCGTGCCGATGGCGCCGGGTCAGCCTGCGCCTGCGCCGCCGCCGGTTCCGGAGCGCCACATTTTCCGCGTCGCGCGCGATGGCCGGGCCGAACCGACCGGAGTGACCGCGCCGCCGCAGCCCGTTCGCGCGATTGCGCCGTGGAACCGCAAGCTTCAGCCGCCCGCGGTCGAAGCTCCGCCGCCCGCATTGCACGTGCCCGTAGAACCGGCGCAGCCGACGAAGCCGGTCCGCCGCCGCCGCTCGCCGAAAGCGGAGCCCGTCGCCGCACTGCCCGCCGCGCCCGACGAAGCAAAACCGAAGAAGATGACGCGCGCGCGTAAGACCACTGCCGTGAAGAGCACGGCGCGCAAAAAGAAATCGACTTAACGCACGTCTTCGTCGATTACGACGGAACCGTAACCGACTTCGACACGTTCGACGTGCTCGTGCAGCACTATGCGGGGCCGGACGAATGGGCGCGTTATGAGGAGCATCTTCAAGCCGGCTCGATGTCTCTGCGTGACACGCTGGCGGCGCAGGCGCGTTTTGTGCGGGGAACGCTCGACGAAGCCGACGAGCTGCTTGCGGCGTCGACGCGCGTCGATCCCACCTTCGCGCACTTTTCACAACGCTGCAGCGCCGAAAGCGTTAAACTGACGATCGTCAGTTCCGGAATCGCGCCGCTGATCGCGCGCGCGTTAGAGCGCAACGGCCTTGCGCACATTCCCGTTTTGGCAAACGGCGTTTCGACGGACGCGACCGGGTGGACGCTGCATTTTCGCGACGATTCGCTCAACGGTCACGACAAAGCTGCAGCGGTGCGAAAAGCTTCGGCGCGCGGAAAAGTCGCCTACGTTGGAGATGGATACTCAGATTATGAAGCCGCGCTCGTCGCGCAAGAGCGCTTTGCAAAAAGAGGCCGCAGTCTCGAGCGTTACCTGCGAGACTGCGGCGTTGCCTTTACTCCGTTTTCGAACTTCGCCGAGATCGAATCGGCGCTGTTCGCCTAACCGCCGCTCGTGTGCGCGATGCGATCGTTGAGGAATTGAACCGCCCGGCCGAGTTGCGCGTCGCGCGCCGGATCGCCGAACCGGAAGCCGGTTCCCTTGTTTTCGATCACTTGAATGTCGGGCGTGATGCCGATCAGGTTGATGTCGCGGTTATGCGGCGTTAAATAACGCGCGTCGGTGATCTTGATGGCCGATCCGTCGGGAAGCGCGACAATCTCTTGCACGACGCCCTTGCCGAAGGTTTTCGTTCCGATGACCGTGCCGACGCCGCTGTCTTGAATCGCGGCCGTCGTGATCTCCGACGCCGAAGCAGTATGATCGTTGACCAGCACCGCCAGCGGAACCGGCGGGATGGCCGTATCTTCGGCCTCATAGGTCGTGACGTTCGACGCGCGCGACTCGACCGAAACGATCGGTCCGCTCGCGATGAACTTCGAACTCACCGAAATCGCCGCATCCAGGTAGCCGCCGCCGTTGTCGCGCAGGTCGAGCACCAGCGCGCGCGCACCCTGTTGCTGCAAACGGTCCAAGGCCTGCGCCAGTTCGGCGCCCGTATCTTGTCCGAAGACGGTCAGTTCGACATAGCCGATCTTGCCGGGCAGCATCTTTTCGTAGACGGAAAGCTCCCGGATGGTGGCGCGCACGATCATAATCGGCGCCGGCAGTAACTGTCCCGCGCGCACGATCGTGAGTTTGACCGGCGTGCCCGCCTTGCCGCGCAAGTGCGACGAAGCTTCGGGAAGCTTCATATTTTTGGTTGAAATCCCGTCGATCGCCGAAATGACGTCGCCTTCTTGCACGCCTGCTTTATCCGCGGGGCCTTCAGGAATGACGTTGCTGACGTCGATGAACTTCGTCGCATCGTCTTGTTCGATCACGATGCCGGTGCCGGCAAAAGAACCGCCGTTGAGTCCTTGGTTGAGATCGGCGTACTCTTTCGGCGTCAAGAACGTCGTGTAACGGTCGTGAACCGAGTCCAGCATGCCCGCGATTGCGGCGTACGCCAGCATATGCGAGCTGATCTTGCCGTGCGCCAGGCGCGTCGCGACGTCCACTTCGTGGCCGACTGCGCGTGCGCTGGCGGCCGAGGTTTGCGCGGCGAAGATAGGCGGCAACGCAGTGCCGATCCCGGCCAGGCGAAGCTGTTTGGCCAGCTCGGTGCGGGCACCGTTTACGATTGACTGAGCGTCCGTTTTCCGGTAGAAATCGGCGCGCAGCTTTTCGAAGCTGAACTGAATCTCGCTTGCATCCAGCGGGGCGATTTGTTGGGGCGCGGCCGCGGTCAGGAAAGCGGCGGCGCAGATTAGGGCGATGTAACGGTTCATATTCTTTCTAACGCGTGAAGCGGTCCAGATATGCCTTGGCGGCTTGCAGTTGTTTGTCTTTCGGCGTGTCGATCAGTCGAAAATCAGGAGGTTGTGCGACGTTTTGATCCGGCGCGATCCCCTTGTGCTGGATATCGCGTCCCGCCGGAGTGAGGTAGCGCTCGGTCGTGATCTTCAGCGCGCCTCCGTTGGGCATCGTATAGATACCCTGGACGACGCCTTTTCCGTAGGTCTGCGTGCCGATGAGGGTAGCCATCTTATAATCCTGAAGCGCGCCGGCCGTGATCTCTGACGAACTCGCCGTATAGCCGTTCACCAGCACGACCAGCGGGCGCAAGCCTGAAATGTACTCGCCGGTCGCTTCCTTAGAATCTTTGTCGCCTGCGCGATCGATCTCGGTGACGATCGTTCCATGCGGCACGAAGTAACTCGAAATATTCACGGCCGCATCGAGCAGGCCGCCGCCGTTGAAGCGCAGATCGAGAATGTATCCTCCTGCGTGCTTTGCCTTCCCGTCCAGCAGCGCTCTGCGAATCTCCGTCGCCGACGTCTGGCCGAAGTCGCTCAAGCGGATGTAGTCGTAGCCGTTCTCCATCTTGGCGTGCACGGTCGGCACGTGGATGATCTCGCGGGTGATGCGGAAGTTGCGTACCACCGTTCCTTTATAAGGGTGAGTCTTGAGCGTGACCTGAGTGCCTTCCGGTCCCCGGATCAAACGCTCGACGCGGTCGAGCGCGAAGCCCTTTATCGAATGCCCGTCGACGGTGTCGACGATTACGCCGGCCGGCATGCCCGCGCGCGCGGCCGGCAAATCGGGGATTGGCTGCAGCAGTACCTGGCCGTTTTTCAGCTGATAGATGAAAACGCCGATCCCGCCGAAATCGCCGCCGTTGAGCTGCTCGTTGAGCGCGCGAATTTGCTCGGGTGGGAGATAGACAGTGTAGGTATCGCCGACCGAGTTGAGCATGCCCGTGAGCGCCGCCTGCGTGAGATCTGCCGGCGCGATTCCCAAGGGCGCATACCGGCTGCGCGCGGATGCGAGCTGATTGTCGAGTGCGGAGAGCGCTTGCGTCTCATCGTTACCGGCGGACATTGCGGCGATCCGCGGCTCAACGTGTCTCTTTTTTAGCGCATCCTTGAGATACGCGAGCATCCCGGCGCGTTCGCCCTTGATGAGCGTCTGCGGATCGACGCCTTTGTAGTAGCTCTGCTCGACTTGATCGAACGCGACTCGGAGCAGCTCGTTATCCGAATCGCTGCCCGAACCCAAGT
Source organism: Vulcanimicrobiota bacterium (assembly GCA_003136355.1). Taxonomy (GTDB): domain Bacteria; phylum Vulcanimicrobiota; class Vulcanimicrobiia; order Vulcanimicrobiales; family Vulcanimicrobiaceae; genus Rubrimentiphilum. The sequence continues at coordinate 3,670 of PLED01000041.1, forward strand.
TCAAATTCAGTGAAGCCAGCTGGTCGGCCAAGGGCGCCCGCGCGGCCGCCGGACCGGATGCGGTGCGCGATGCGAAATACCACGCTCCCGCGAAAAAAGCAGCGGTGATGGCAAGCGCGATAATGAGCGCGCGGACGGGTGACGGCATACTCGCTTAGTACCCACTTCGTTCGAACCCAGTTTCAGGGGTCGAGGGCCTCAAAACTAGAGGCCGGTTAATGCAGGTAGGCGGTCGGGTCGACGGGTTTTCCTGAGATCCGGACCTCAAAATGCAAGTGAGGCCCCGTCGAGGCGCCGGTCGAACCGACCGCGCCGATCGCTTGTCCGCGCTGAACCTGTTGGCCGTTTGAGACGAAGATGCGCGAGAGGTGTCCGTATCCGGTCGACATGCCGCCGCCGTGATCGATCAAAATATAGTTGCCGTATCCGCCGTACCAGCCGGCGGAAATGATCGTACCCGATGCGGCCGCGGTCACGGTCGTTCCCATGTTCGCGCCGATATCGAGACCTTGGTGAAATTCGGCCCCGCCTCCGAACGGACTGCGGCGCCATCCGAACGGCGATGTGATCACTCCGGTCACCGGCCACGCAAGTGCGCCCGGCGCGGTTTCAGGAGTCGTGATGCCGGCTGCGCGACGCGCGGCTGCAATTTGCGCTTCACGCTCGCGGATGAGCGCGACGAGCTGATCGTTTTCGGCTTGGCTCAAGCCCTCCATCTCGGCAACTTGTCCGGCGACGTGATGGCGCTGCGCATCGGCCAGCGAGACGAGATTTCCGCGTTCCTGAGCGAGAATGTCGAGCTGATTGCGCGCGCGCTGCTGCGCGAGCTGTTCGGATTCGAGCGCCGACTGCGTAGCCTGCAAAGCTTGCTGCGCCAGCCGCACTCTTTTCTCGGCTACTTTTCTCTCGCGTACCGCGCGCTGGTTCGCCGCGATCAGCAAACCCAAATCTTGCCAGCGTTCGACGAAATCGGAAAATGATTTTGCCGCCACCAGCACGCTGAGATAGCCGAGGTCGCCGCGTTCGTACGTATCGACCAGGCGCCGTTTAAGTAAGTTGTCGTGCAGCGCTAACGTCTTCCGGGCCGCGTTCAGCTGGACCGTCTTCACATCGAGCCTTCGCTGAGTCTCCGCAGCTTGTGAGGCCAGGCCATCGAGGCGCGAGTTCACTTCGCCGATTGAGTGGTTCGTTTGATCCAGCGCGCCCTGGAGATTGGTCACGCGCACGGTCGCTGCGTGCAACTCCGCTCGTTTCTGATGGAGCTGCCGGTCGATCGCCGCCTTCTTCGCCTGTTCGGCTTTTATTCGCGCATTGAGATCCGACGGCACCGCCGTTGCCGGAACGAGGCCCAGCAATAAAACGACGGCGACCAGTCTGCGGATCATTGGCGGCGCTTGTCTTTCACGTAAACCGAACCCCCGATCGACTTGGCGTAGCGTTTGAGCTCGGCGGCCGTTTCGCCGATTTGCGCGTAATCGTTCAGTTGACGCTGCTCGCTCGAAACGAGCGCTATCGATAGCGACATGATCGCGTACCGGTTGAGCGCGCCGCGCCTATCGTGCGTTTCGATGAAACCTTGGCGAAGGTCCTGCGGTCGGTACAGGTCGCGAATGCCGCGATCGAAGTCGGCGATGATCTCTCGCGCGATCTCTTCGGCGCGCTCCGGCAGCGTGACGATCAAAAAATCGTCGCCGCCGATATGCCCCACAAAATCCTTATGCGTCCCGCGCCGGCGGATGACGTCGACGCCAATCGACGCGAGCATTCGGATGGCGTCGTCACCGTGCGTAAAGCCGTAGACGTCGTTGAACGCTTTAAAATTGTCGAGGTCCATGTAGAGCACGGCAAACGGAGTCCCAGACTCAATGCGCCGGCGCAGCTCGGCTTCGATCGCCAGATTGCCCGGCAACTTCGTCAGCGGTGAGAGCGACGCGTCCATCTCAACGCGCGCGATTTTCGCGCGCACCCGTGCCAGTAGTTCCTGCGGCCCGAACGGCTTGGTGATGTAGTCGTCGACGCCGGCCTCGAAGCCGGCGAGCTTGTCTTCGATCTCGCCCTTGGCCGTGAGCATGATGATCGGCACGTGCGTGATTGCAGGCTGCGCCCGTATGCGCCGTGCCAGCTCGTAGCCGTCCATGGCCGGCATCATAACGTCGAGTACGACCAAGTCGGGCTGCAGTGTCTCCAACGTGTGCAATGCATCGGCAGCGCTCGGCACGGCGATAACTTCGAATCCCGCAAGTTCCAAGTTCGTCTGGATGATCTTGCGCAGGTTCCGGTCGTCGTCTACGACCAAAATTTGCGGCATCAGTCGCGGTTGGGCAGTGAGACCGTGAACGTGGTGCCGCGACCCGACTCACTCTTGGCGTGGATTTTCCCGCCATGCGCGCGCACGATGGCGCGAGCGATGTAGAGTCCCAGTCCGCTGCCGCCGGCTGCCTCGACCGCTTCCGAGTTCGCGCGATAGAAGCGCTCGAAGACGTAGGGGAGATCGTCACCGGAGATGCCGATCCCCGAATCGCTGACCTCTACGATCGTGCCATCGGCTTCTTCGCGCGCGCGAATCGCGATCGCACCGCCCTCGGGAGAATATTTGATTGCGTTCTCGATCAGATTGCGGAAAAGATCGCGCAAGCGATCGGGATCACCCGAAACCAAAGCGTTGCCGGTCTCGCGCAGCACGGGATGGCGTTTGGTATCGAAATGAATCTCCGCCAAGGCTTCGTCAAGAACCGCATCGAGCGGAATCGTCGTTCGCCTACGGAGCAGTTGGCCCGCTTCGACGCGCGTGACCAGCAGAAGGTCGTCGATCAAACGCGAGAGCCGGTCCGCCTGCTCTTCGATGATGCGCAGATACTCTTCGCGTTTTTCGGCAAAGAGCTCGGGGTTTTGACGAAGTGTTGCGGTGTAGGCTTTTATCGCGGCAAGCGGAGTTTTGAGTTCGTGCGAAACGGTGCTGACGAGCTCATTCTTGAGTTGTTCGATTTCGTCGATGCGACGCATGGCATCAATCTCTAAGTCCGTAAGTACCTGCCGACCGCGATCCATGACGCCAAGGCCCCGACTGCCGCGCCGACGGCAAACAGTTCGAGCACTAGCGTAGAGAGATCGACCGCGACCGTATTCATCGGAAGCCACGGAAGCGCCGAGGCGATCTTCGGAACCAGCGACGCCCGCGCCAGCGCGAGCGCGCCGACGGCAATGGCGGTTCCGGCGATACCGGCGAGCAGACCTTCGCAGATGAACGGCATACGGATATACATGTTGGTCGCGCCGACAAGCTGCATGATCGAAATCTCGCGCCGACGCGCGAACACGGTCAGGCGGATTGTGTTGGAAATGATGATGCCCGCGACCAGCAAGAAAAGCACGATGACTGCTATACCCACCGGGCGCATGACCGCCGCCAACTGCAGCAGCCGCTGGACGACCTCGCGACCGTACTCCACGTTTTGTACGTGCGGCAGGCGGGCGATGCTCCGGGCGACGGCCGGCACTTCTTGGGCTTCGCGCACGCGGATGCGGAATTTGTCGGGCAGCGGGTTCTCGGTGAGCAGCGACGTGTCGATTTGGCCCTTCATCAGACGGCGCATCTGCGCGAGCCCCTCGCGCTTGGGGATGAAGCTCACGCTCAGAATGCGCGGGTCTTGCGCCAGCGCCGTGCGTATCACCGTTTCTTGCGCTGCGGTCGCTGCGGGATCGGCGTAGACGGAGATCTCGATCTGACTGAACACGCCCGACTCGGCGTGAATCAGCGCCGACCGAGCGTACAGGAAAATCCCCAGCATAACGATCGTCACCGCGACGGTGCCGATTGCCGTGATCTGCATGCCCGCGTTCCGGGTGAAGTTCCGCTGAACCTCACCCAGAAAGAATCTGATCCTGCCCCAGTCCAAGGAAGTAGTAACCTCGTTCTTCGTCGGTGATCACGCGGCCGTTGTCCAAACGCACGACGCGACGGCGCATCCGGTCGACAACCGCTTGATTGTGCGTGGCGACGACCACCGTGGTGCCTTTGAGATTGATCCGCCTAAGCAATTCCATGATCTCCGTCGTGTTGGCGGGATCGAGATTGCCGCTTGGTTCGTCGCACAGTAACAGTTTGGGATTATTGACCAGCGCGCGCGCGATCGCGGTGCGCTGCTGTTCTCCGCCTGAAAGCTCGTTGGGATACATGCGGCTCTTGTGGGCGAGCCCGACCAGGTCGAGCGCGCGCGGCACTTGACGCCGCACGTCGCGCGTGTGCGCGCCGGTAACTTGCAGCGCAAACGCGACGTTTTCCCACACCGTTTTGTCGCTCAGGAGTTTGTAATCTTGGAAGACGACGCCCAGACGGCGGCGCAGCGCGGGAATACGGCCGCGCGCGAGGCGGTCGACGCGGATTCCATCGACGGTGATATGCCCGATGGAAGGAGCCATTTCGCGGTAGAGCAGTCGAAGCAGACTCGACTTGCCCGTTCCGGAATGGCCGACCAGGAAGATGAATTCACCCTTGCCGATCTCGAGACTGACGTTGTCGAGGGCGCGCACTCCGTTTGGATAAACGAGCGACACGCCGCGTATTGAGATCATCGCTGCAAGAGGGTTTTTCAAACTGTCCGAACGGATACCTTCGCTACGTTATGAATCTTGACTTGACCGCAGAACAAGAGGCCATCCGGCGGACCGTCCGGGAATTCGCGCGCGAACGGGTTGCGCCGCGCGCCGAAGAGATGGACCGCGAGGAAGCATTTCCATACGATCTGGTGCGTGAAATGGCCGGCCTCGGACTCATGGGGCTGCCGTTTCCCGAAGAATACGGCGGATCGGGTGGCGACACGGTGAGTTACGCGCTCGCCGTCATGGAACTCGCGCGGGCGGATGCTTCGACGGCCATTACGATGGCCGCGCACGTGTCGCTCGGCGCCATGCCGTTCTACCTATTCGGAACGAGCGAGCAGAAAGAGAAATATCTCGTTCCGCTGGCGCGCGGCGAGCGGCTTTGGGGTTTCGGGCTGACCGAGCCCAACGCCGGCAGCGATGCCGGGAACACGCAGACCAAGGCCGTGCTGCGCGACGGCAAATGGATCGTCAACGGCACCAAAGCGTTCATCACCAACAGCGGAACCGACATAACGGCCGGCACGACGATTACCGCGGTGACCGGCAAGCGCGACGATGGCAAGCCCGAGATCAGCAACCTCATCGTGCCGCAAGCCGCGCCCGGATTTTCGCGCAGCAAAAAATATCGCAAGATGGGCTGGCGCGCGTCTG
>PLED01000039.1 GCA_003136355.1 Vulcanimicrobiota bacterium
CGCGTCGGTCACCGCCGCCGCCGCCGCCGTCAGTCTTGCCGCCACGCTTCCCAAAGAAGCAGTGCTTGTTGTGATCTTTCCCGATTCCGGCCGGGGCTATATGTCGAAGATATTCAACGACGAATGGATGATCGCCAACGGTTTCTTAGCCGAAGGCAAGCGGCGCGCCACGGTGGGCGACGTGCTGCGAAGCAAACGCCCGCTGCCGCCCATGATCACGGTCAAAGATACCGATGTCGTCAAAGATGCGCTCGATCTTCTTCGCCAGTACGAAATATCGCAGATACCCGTGATGCGCGACCATGAACAGATCGGCAGCATCAACGACGTCGCGGTCATGCAAGCCGTCTTCGACCGGTCCGACATCATCCATAAACCGGTCAGCGAAGTGATGGGCAGTCCGTTCCCGGTACTCGATCAGAGCGAAGCGATCGAATTGGCCTACAAGCTTTTGACGCTCGCGAATCACGCCGTTGTCGTCACCGATGATGGAGATCCGGTCGGCGTGCTCACGCGCCAAGACATCATCAGTTATCTTTCAACGTCGTCCGAGCCGGTAAAACGCTAAGCCATGAAATTCAGCACCAAAGCCATCCACGCCGGACAGGGAGCCGATCCGGCGACGGGGGCGACGATCGTCCCAATCTACCAAACGTCCACGTACACACAAGAAGCCGTGGGCGTTCACAAAGGATTCGATTACAGCCGCACGGCCAATCCGACGCGGCGCGCGCTGGAAACTCAGCTCGCGGCGCTCGAAAACGCGCGCTTCGGCTGCGCCTTCTCCAGCGGCGTGGCCGCCACCGCGGCGGTCGTGGGTCTGCTCTCGTCGGGCGACCACGTCATCGTCTCCGACGATCTCTACGGCGGCACGTACCGGCTGTTTTCCAACGTCTTCGGACGGTACGGACTGCAATTCACCTACATGGATATGACGGATCCCGAGGCGGTCCGCAAAGCACTTCGCCCCAGCACCAAGATGATCTGGATCGAAACGCCTACCAACCCGATGTTGACGCTGGTCGACATCCGCGCGATTGCGAACGCAGCGCCCGATCTGATCATCGCCGTCGATAATACGTTCGCGACCCCTTACTTTCAGCAGCCGCTGGAATTAGGGGCCGACGTGGTCGTTCACTCCACGACCAAATACATCGGCGGCCACAGCGACGTCGTCGGCGGCGCGGCGATCACCGACGATAAGGATCTCTACGAGGCGATCAAGTTTCAGCAAAACTCAGCGGGCGGCGTTCCCGGTCCGCACGACGCTTGGCTGACCATGCGCGGAGCGAAGACCTTGGCCCTACGCATGCGCGAACACGAAAGGAACGCGATGGCGGTGGCGCAGTTCTTGGAGGCACGGACCGACGTCGATCGCGTGTACTACCCGGGTCTGGCTTCACACCCGCAGCACGAGCTTGCAAAGCGCCAGATGACGGGATTCGGGGGCATGGTCTCGTTCACGCTCAAAGGCGACGACGCGCGCGCGCTGGCGTTTGCGAACACGCTCAAGTATTTTAGTCTGGCTGAAAGCTTGGGCGGCGTCGAGTCGCTCATCTGCCATCCCGCGCGCATGACGCATGGCTCGATTCCCAAGGAAGAACGCGAGCGGCGCGGCCTGACAGACCGGTTGTTGAGGCTTTCGGTGGGGATTGAAGATATCAGCGATCTGATCGGCGACCTGCAAAGCGCGTTGGAAGCGCAGCAGCCGCTGACGGCTCCGGCTTAGTACCGATTCTTCGGGTATGCCACGCCGGCTGCGTTAGCCAGGGCTTTCTTTGCCGCCGGCTCGTCTAGCACGCCGTAACGGCCGGTGATCGCGAGTAGGACGCCGCGCATGCCGTCGGCCCACACGTATTCAAAACGTTTGAGGGTGTCGAAGCCCGATCCCATGGTCATCTCTTCCCAATAGGCCGGCATGCCATTGGTGAGTGTTGCCGCCTGGTGCTTTTTGAAAAACACGTCGCCGCTGTCACGCGCTTCGTTTTCGGAGACCATCTCGAAGCCATCGAGGGTTCCGTCGTGATTTTCCATCGTAATCGTGATCGTGAGTTGCTCGCGTTTGCCGGGGTTGGCAACCCATGCGGCTACCACCGTTGATTGATCGAACTGCGCCGGGTCATGCACCGCTAACGGCACGCGATAGAATTCCGGCGGTGCTGTGAACGACATCGCCGGGTCGTGGAATTCGCTCGGAGAGGGCGTCGGAGATGCTTGCGGCGCAGCCGGCGCGGGACGCTGCGCGAGCGTTTGCACCGGCACCGCTAAAACACACGTTAAGCATAACGCTAAACCTAAAGCGAAGCGGTTCACTGCGACTCCAAAACTCCGGCTAACGCCGGCATCGAGATTTCGTAACGGTATCCCACGTTTCGATGATCGTCATCGAACTCTTCGTGGCGCACCTCAAGACCGAGTTCGCGCATGCGCGACGCCATAATGCGCGCGCCGATGTCCAGCCCGTACTCGTCCTTGCGGCCGCAGTCGATGTAACGCAAGCGCAGCCTCGCCAGTTCCGCTTTCTTCCGCAGGCACATCCGGGCTGGGTCAAATTGCAGCCAGCGATCGAAGACGGCGCGATTCAATTCGCCTGTTTCGCGGTCGATGGGGAGATCCAGATCGAATGCGTTCCCGCTGCGCGGCGAGTAAGCGGCCGCGTACCCAAGCATCTCCATCGTTGAATACTCGGCGGGCTGCCGCTTGTTCAACCCGTCGAAATGAACGACGAACGCTTCGATGTTCCACTGGTGTTTTTCCAGCGTCCTGTGGACGTCCGGAAACGCCCTCGGATGCGCATACTCGAAATACGAGTCTCCGCTATGCGAGGCAAAAGCCGCGAACGTTCCCGGATACTGCATCGAAAGATAGAGTGCGCCAAAACCGCCCGACGACTTTCCGAAGACTGCGCGGCCGCCTTCGGCGCCAATTGTTTTATAGGTTGCGTCGACGTGCCCGATGACGTCGCGAACCGTGTACGTCGCATAGTCGCCATTGTGGATCGAATTGACGTATTGCGATCCGCCCAGGCGCGTAAATCCGTCGACGATGACGAGAATGGCAGGCGGCATCCGTTTCGCCGAGACGAGCCGGTCCATCCACTGTACGACGTTTGTTTCCCACGGGCGCGCACTCACGAGCGCAGCCGCATCGCCGGTATATCCATGCAAGCAATACAGCACCGGGTATCGCCGCGAACTCTGCGGATCATATCCGGGCGGCAAGTACGCAACCACGGGACGTTCGGACGGGTCGCCCAGCGGATTGCCTTTGAGCGCCGGACTCTCGATAAACTCGATGCGGAGGTCGCCCTCGAGGCGCAATAGCCGCGCGAGCGGGGATTTCGTTTCGCTCATCCGCGCGATTTCGCCGCCAGGTCCGTCACTCACTACCCCGAAGGTCGGCGCATGATACGCGGCATCGGTTTGCGCAGCGCAATCGCCATCAACGTGATCACGATGGTCGGCATCGGTCCGCTCATCACGATTCCACTCGTGCTCGCGCAGCTGGCCGGCCCGCTCGCGCTCGTCGGCTGGATTGCCGGAGCGATCGTTGCGCTGTGCGACGGATTGGTTTGGGCGGAGCTTTCCTCGCGCTACCCTGGAAGCGGCGGCACCTATGTCTATCTCCGCGAAGTTTTCGGGCGCGAGCGCTGGGGACGTCTCCTCGCCTTTCTTTTCAACTGGCAGTTCTTGCTTTACGCGCCGTGTCTGCTCGCGACCGGATATATCGGCTTCGCAAGCTATTTCGGTTACCTCGATCCCGCGGCTGCCTCGCGGCCTTTTCAAATTGGAACCGCCGTGGCCGTCGGTATTCTCACGGTTATTTTTCTGTACCGCCGGATAACGGCGGTTGCTTCGATCGGATCGGTGCTTGCGGTCGCGGCAATTCTGACACTTGTCGCCGTTACCGCGGCCGCATTTACGCATGCCGATATACACCGCGCGTTCACTCTCCCGCCGCATGCATCGTTTGGTGTTGGGTTCTTAGCCGGATTGGGAGGGGCGCTGTACATCACCCTTTACGATTACGTCGGCTACAGCGATGCGGCGCTGCTCGGTGACGAGGTCCGCCAGCCTCAGCGGACTATTCCTCTGGCGATCGTCGGCTCGATTGCGATCGTCGCAGTGCTGTACGTCGCCCTGCAAGTCGGAGTACTCGCGCACGGCGTTCCGTCGGGTAATCCCCAGTTCATCGCCTCGACCATCGTCGAGCAATCCTGGGGAACCACTGCGGCAAAGATCGTCACCGTGCTTATCCTTGTAACTGCATTTGCGTCGGTGTACGGAAATCTCGTGGGCTTCGCGCGCATTCCGTATGCGGCCGCGCGCGACGGAGAGTTCTTCAAACCCTTTGCGCACCTCAACGAACGCGGACAATTCCCCGATGTCGCGCTGCTCGTGATCGGCGCGGCGGCGCTGGTTGCATGCATTCTTCCCCTCGATCAGGTGCTGGCTGTGCTGACCGCCGGGATCGTCCTCATCCAAGGCGTCGCGCAAGTCGTCGCGTTGTTCGTCGCCCGCGCCCGTGGCGCGGCGCCCTTCCGGATGTGGCTCTTCCCCATTCCGGCTATCGTCGCGTTAGGCGGGTGGCTCTACGCGTTTGTTTACACGGGAGCGTTCGCCATTGCAGTCGGCATCGGTTGGCTTCTTGCCGGTGCTTGCGCCTATCTCGTCACGGCGCGGGTGCAGCGCCGCTGGCCGTTTGTTGCCGCCATTCTCTTGGCATGCATTTCTCTGCAGCCGGCGACGGCGCGCGCCGGCGTTTGGCCCGGAAGCGCGGTCGTTCAGCGCAACGGCTATCCGGTTTACACGGTGGGCGGTCAACCGTTCTTCATTTATGGAGCGGCTTTCTTCTACGAACGCGTCCCGCGCTCGCAGTGGGAGATTTCGATCGCGCATTACCGCGCGCTCGGCATAAATACGATCGACCTGTACGTGATGTGGAACTGGCACGAACCGCGCGAGGGATCCTTCGATTTCGACGGACGCACAAATCCGCGCCGCGACCTTCTGGGGCTGCTGAACATCATCGACCGCAACGGCATGAAAGTTATCTTGCGCCCGGGGCCGGTGATCCGCAACGAATGGCGCAACGGCGGTTATCCCGCGTGGCTGCTCAAGCGGCCGGAATACAACATGCCGCTGCGCGACGTCTTGGAAGGCCGGTATCCGGCAACTGCGACGCTGCAGAACCAGCATTCTGACGACGCAGCCGCGGAATGGATGAACAACGGCACGCATATGCGCTATGCGGCGCGCTGGCTGCACAGCGTCTTAGCGGCGGTGTCGCCGTGGCGGCGCGACGTCATCGCGATCGCACTCGACGACGATCAGGGCGCGTACCTCGACAACCAGACATGGCCCGCGCCGCACTTTCAGCAGTATCTGGGCTACCTTGGGTCCATTGTTCGCGGCAGCGTCGGAACGCACGTCCCTTTGTTCATCAACACCTATGAGATGAAGGTCACCGCATCGGCGCCGGTTTGGGCATGGGGAAATTGGTATCAAAGCGACGCGTACAGCATCGGCGAGCATGACCGCGCCCAATTGGAATTTGCGACTGGACTTATCGCCACGCAGCCGCATCTTCCGGTGATGATCAGCGAGTTCCAAGCCGGCTGGCTGCAGGGCGCCGACGAAGCGTGGCCGCGTCCCGCCGATCCTTCGAACACAACGCTCGCCCTGAACACGATGTTGCAACAAGGAATGCACGGCGTCATCAATTTTCCGGTGCAAGACACGATCAATCCGGAGGGTTGGGAAGCACCGTGGGCCAACGCGTTTTACTCTTGGGACGCTGCCCTCTCCGTCCAATTGACGGACCAAGGCCGCTGGTTGCCCACGCAGCGTTTCGGAAATCGGATTCGCGCGATGGGTCCGCTTCTCGCGGAGCTGCATGTCAAGGCCGATGCCGCCATTGCATACACGGCAAGCGCTTTCGATCCCGCAAGCCTGACCAAAGATGATTTTTTCGCTATCGCGCAGTCCACGATGCACGCCCAGCACAGTTGCCGCACGAAGCGCGTCACCTGCGCGCTGATCGATCTGCGCTATATTCCTCAAACCGATCTCGAGCGATACGCTGTGGTCATACTTCCGCCGGCTCCGCGGAATCTCACCTTCGTTTCCGGCGTAGAGCAAAAACTCGCCCTGTATCGTGCGGGCGGCGGTCAGACCGTTACGGACGCCGGCAGCGTGGCGATCGCGCACCCCGCCGCCGGGGGAGTTCCCAACGCAGTGTTGTTGGTCGATCCGTCGGAGCGCTTTGGAGTGCTGAGCGTCGTGAATTATTCCGGTGCCGCACAGCACGTCGGCGGCGCTGTTCTCGCGGCAAGACATTTGCGTGCCACTGTAGCGTCGATGGTCGTGCCTGCGCGCGATGCGGCGCTGGTTCCCGTCGATGTTCCGAAAATTGTTTTAAATAAGGTTGCGCCGCTGCCGGAAACCTCGCTGCCGCCCAGAGGCGGGCAGCGCATTGCGCTGCGCGGCGGCAGCTGGCTAACAGCGAGCGGACACGACATCTTTCAAGACGGATACCTGGTGACGATTTTGGAGAATGCATCGCTACGGCTGATCATTTCGCCGTGCGCCGGCGCCCGCGCGTTCATATTAGAAGACAAGCGAACCAAAGACAACCTTTTTACAACCGTTGGAGGTCTTCGCGATACGTGGTCTCCGCAGCTCCCCCCTTCGGAACGCGATTATATTGGGCGCTACACGCACCCAATCGCAACCGGTACGTTTAACCGCTGTTACAGAGTTCGCGCGAACTCGAGCCAAAGCGCAACCTTTACCTACCTTTCGCCCGACGCGCCGCCGCGTGGTGCGACTTTTGAAAAAACGGTGTCGGCGGTCCCGTCCGAGCCGGTAGTGATCGTAAAATACCACGTACATTTTTCTGCGCCGTCAACGGAGTTGCCCCAAGAGCTGACGTCATTTGCAGCGACGCCCGTCACCAAAGTCGAGAAGGTGCGGAACGCCTACGGTCTCTACGAGCCGGACAAAAAGCGCATCGTTATGGCGGCTTGGCCTGCCGGCGACGTAAAGACGCAGACGCTCGCACTACGGCCGGCGGACGCGCTGCTTACCCTCACGTTCTTCCAAAATGGAACGAACGATCTGCGCTTCGGCGTGAGAACTGCGCGGTCCGAGACGCAAGCGCAGGCAGCACTTGCGGAGTTCGCGAAATTGTCGAGCCTGCCGACAGGGGGAAGTGGCGGAACGGTAGACGCAGCCGCCTCAAAAGCGGCCGGGCAACCCCCGTGAGGGTTCGAGTCCCTCCTTCCCTACCACTCAAGGATCGGAGATATATGCGCACTCTTTTGATAGCCGGCGCTTTTGTCGTCGCCCTATCGTTCATTCCTCAACCGGCGGCAGCCGCGATGTGTGGTCCGTCCGGTGACATTGCCACCGTGGCCAACAGGACCGTCTACAATTGGAACGCTACCGTTGGCAAGGGCCGGTTGAAAATCGACAAGACATATATCATGTCGCTCGCGATTCTCGGCACGTACGCAGAAGTGAACTTGGATTTCCCACAGGGGCCGATTTTCCAGTATTGGATTAAGAAAAGCGGCAATTGGAGCTTGGCCGCAAGTCAAGCGCCAAAAGGCTGGCCCGCTAACGTCGCCACGAAGCTGGATAAGATGAGCGGCGAAACGTCCACCGGCGGCAAACAGTGCATTAATCCGAGCTGGAAGAACCGCTCAAGCTCCGGCTAATTAATCGGATGATCTTCACGCCGGGAGCGCTGGGCGGCACCGTCCGCGTTCCCGGCGACAAATCGATCTCACATCGCGCTCTGATGCTGGCCGCATTCAGCGCGGAACCGGTTTCGATAACGAATCTCAACCCCGGTCGAGATGTCGCGGCCACCTGCAATGCACTCCGCTCGCTTGGCGCGGCGGTTCGATGGAATGGCGACGATGCGACCGTTACCGGCGGAACGCTGCACGACGCCGGCGAGACCATAGACTGCATGAACTCCGGATCGACCGCGCGCATGNNAGACTCTGCGCGGGCGCGAACGTGCGCACCCGGCTCGACGGTGACGCATCGCTCCGACGGCGTCCGATGGAACCGGTGGCCGCGCAGTTACGCGCGTTCGGCGCACGGATCGAAACGACGGATGGACGCCTACCCGCGCAGATTGCAGGAACTTCGGAGCCGCAGACGCGCAGCTTCATTCTCCTCTCGCCATCGGCGCAAGTAAAAACGGCGCTTCTTCTGGCGGGCGTATTTGGCCGCACCGCAATCACAATTTCCGGCGACAAAGGCTCGCGCGATCATACCGAGCGGCTCTTACGCTATTGGGGCGCCGCGATATCGTCGGATCGACAACGCATTGTGCTCGAGACGCCGCCCGCATCGTTCGAACCCCTCCGCGTTGCCGGAGATTTTTCGGCCGCAGCCTTTTTTATCGTAGCAGCCACCGTTACTCCCGGAAGCGCCGTGCGCATCGAGGAGGTCGGCGTCAACCCGACGCGCACCGGTTTACTCGACGCGCTGAAAGAGATGGGTGCGGATATTCGTCTCGAAAACACGCGGGAAGACTGCGGAGAGCCTGTCGCCGACATCGTCGTCCGACATGCACGATTGCGCGGCGCCGCCGTCGGGCGGCAGACGGTCACGCGCGCGATCGACGAAATTCCCGTGCTGGCTGTCGCCGCCGCATTTGCCGGTGGCGAAACGCGCATAACCGGAGCCGGAGATTTGCGCAATAAGGAATCCGATCGCGTCGCGGCGATCGTGCGCTTACTGGAATCTGCCGGCATTGAGGCAACCTCATCCGACGACGGCATCGTTATCCGAGGCGGCATTCCGCGCACGCAAGGAGTGGCAATCGAAACGCACGGCGACCACCGGACGGCAATGGCGGCAGCAGCGCTTGCTTCGGGCGCGGGTGCATTGGAGATAGACGATCCCGGCAGCATCGCGGTGAGTTTTCCGGACTTTATCGAAAAGTGGCAAGCGGCACAAGCGGCCGCCTAGGACAACTCCCCAACGATCGCGCGGATCTGCGCTACGCACTGCAGCCACGAATTCCGGATATCCGACACGCCCGCCAATTCCGGCGTATTACGAAGCGACTCGGTCGCCGCGTCCGCACGGCGGCGAAGATCTTCGGTATCACTCGAGACGCGCGCTAGACGTTCCATCTGAATGTGCAGCGACTCAAGTTTTGTGACGAATGAGGATTTGCGCAGCGCCGCAAGCCGCCGCTGAAGACGCGCGACACCCGTTAGCGCCATCACCGCCCCGGTGATGGCGGTCAGCACACCGGCCGCCGCCAAAACGACAAGCACCCACAACCAAAGGCTCATGCGCTACGCTGCCGGATCCTTCGCCGGCGACGCTTTCGCGGGCGTCTCCTTCGCGGGCGTTTCCTTCGCGGGCTTCGATTCGTCTTTCGACGGTGAATCTTTGACCGGCGCGTCCTTGGCCGGCGCGTCCTTTGCCGGCATCGAAGATTTTCCGCGCGAATCGTTTATGTAAAATCCGGAGCCTTTGAAGACGATTGGCGCAGGGTTAAAGACGCGGACTAGCGCGCCGCCGCATTCGGGACACGGATCGGTAAAATGCTCACCGAAGCCGTGCCGCACTTCGGTGACTTTTTGACACTTCGAACACTTGTAGTCGTAGAGCGGCATGCCCGGAGTATACCTCAAAAATCCGCGAGCAGTGCGTCTTTCACAGCTTCGTACTCGGCCAAGTGTTTGAAATGGACGACGGCCTCTTGAAATTGCGCGGCGAGCTTTCGCGCGCTGCGAAACCGGTCGTACATCGCGCCCAGGCGTCCGCCGTACGATGGATATTCGAGTCTCGCGTGCAGGCGCGAACGCTTGCTCTGACCCTCTAGCCGGAAATCGAGCCGGCGCCGGGTTGAGTATGCGCCGACCAGCGAAACGTGATGGTTTTGAATGAAGCGATCGACTTCGAAAAGCTGGTCCGGCTCGCCCGGAATGGCGGAGCGCATGGAGATTTCGCTGCCAAGTTGCAGCGCTTCGCCCTGTTCGCGAATTTTCGCGGTCCGCAGAAACGGCAGCCACAACGGCCACTTCTCGACCGCGCAGAGCAGCGAAAAGGCGCTCTCGGCGGGCTTTTGAACCTCGATGGATGCACGAATTTCCATGGACGGAAGCTTTCGGTCCCCCTATATATAGTGCCTTCAGCGCCTCGAGTCTACTAGCCCTTGCGGTCTGAGGCGACCTCGCCCGACCCGACCGCGCGCGCGAAGTTCACCAGCGTTTCGACACCCACCGGCAGCGCTCTCTCGTCGATGCGGAAGAGCGGACTATGACCCGAGTGCGTCGAGCCCGCGCTTTCGCTCCGAATGCCAAGCCGCACCTGAACGCCGGGAATGCGCTCCGCGTAATACGCGAAGTCTTCGGCGCCCATCGTCGGCGGCGGCCTGTCGACGGAGAGCCGCGAATGCGCTTTCATGTACTGCGAAAACTTCTCGGCGAGCGCCGTATCGTTCACGACCGGCGGATAACCGTAGAATACGTCGATCTGAACGCGCACGCCGTACGCGCTCGCGACGCCNNGCCGCGCCTCCAAACCGTTGCGGATCTCGGGATCGTGGGCGCGAAGCGTTCCGGTCATCTTCACTTCATCGGCGATCACGTTGCTGCGGTAGCCGCCGGAAATCGTGCCGACGGTCACGACGACGCTTTTTAACGGATCGGTTTCGCGCGATGCGATATGCTGCAGCGCCGAGATCATTGCCGCTGCCGCCGGAATCGCGTCCGCGGCGGTATGCGGATATGCGCC
>PLED01000111.1 GCA_003136355.1 Vulcanimicrobiota bacterium
GACATGGTCGTCACGATCAGCCGTGGCGGCTACGCCAAGCGCACCAAGACCGACCTCTACCGGGCCCAGCGGCGCGGCGGCAAGGGCGTGCGCGGTGCGCAGCTGCGCACCGACGACATCGTGGATCACTTCTTCGTCACCACGACCCACCACTGGATCCTGTTCTTCACCAACAAGGGCCGCGCATACAGACTGCGTGGGTTCGAAATTCCCGACACCACGCGGCAAGCGCGCGGCACGGCACTCGTCAATCTCTTGACGCTGCCGCCGGGCGAAGAGGTCAGCGCGGTCTTCCCCGTTACGCAATTTGGCGGCGAACGCTACATGGTCATGGTTACGCGCAACGGTGTGATCAAAAAAACGAAGCTCGACGAATTCGCCAACGTGCGCCGCAACGGGCTCAACGCAATCAATCTCGACGAAGGCGACGAACTGCTTTCGGTCGACCTCTCCGACGGCACGCGCGACATCATTCTGGCATCGCAGCGCGGCATGGCCGTACACTTCAATGAAAAAGGCGTGCGTCCGATGGGACGCAACGCGCGAGGCGTGAAGGCGATGACGCTCGACAAAGGCGACTCGCTCATCGCGATGGACGTCGTTGAAGACGATCGCCGCGAAGTGTTGCTGGTCACCACGCGCGCTTTCGGGAAACGCACGCCGATCAGCGAGTACCGTCATACGGCGCGCGGCGGCAAAGGCGTCAAAGCGTTTGCCAAAGAGCGCGAGGATATCGGCCGAGTCGTGGATCAGATATTGGTGGCGCCCGAAGATCAGCTCCTGATGATCACGTCGGCCAACCAAGTGATCCGCATCAAGGTCGGCGAGATTCGCAAGGCCGGCCGCTCGACCAAGGGCGTTCGCCTGCAGCGTTTGGGCGAAGGCGACGAGGTCATCGCTATCACCAACCTGGGCAAGCAGGCGGCGCAACTCACTGAGATCACCGGGGAGCCGCAACAGACGGAGCTGTAAGGGCGCCCCTCGACGCGGTCGCCTGCGGGCTCCCTTCTCGGGGTCCTTCGACAGGCTNNTGTCGAAGGACCCTGAGCAGCGCATCTTCGATGCGCCTGTCGAAGGGCGGAGGGGCGAAACTCGGAAGCCCGCGCGTATGTTAAACATTTTGGAGGAATGAACCACAAGTGAGCGCTTTAGCCGACGTAACCCAAACGGATTTTCAACAGGAAGTTTTAGGTTCGGGGGAACCCGTGCTCGTCGACTTTTGGGCGCCGTGGTGCGGGCCGTGCAAAATGCTTTCGCCCGTCGTTGAGAAAGTCGCGGCATCGCACGCCGGACGCGCGAAGTTCGTGAAACTCAACACCGACGACAATCCGCAATTGGCCGGCGAGTACCAGGTCTCGGGCATTCCGTGCCTCATTCTTTTCAAGGGCGGCAAGGCCGTCGATCGCATCGTGGGATATGTTTCGGAGCAAACGATCACGTCGATGCTCAGCAAACATTTGAATTGAGGCAGCTGCCGGCCGTAAACTGGTTTTTGGACGACCCTCGGATCGCGACGTTCGAGGGTATTGTCGGCAGGGAAAACGTCAAGCGCAGCATCGCGCAAACGCTGGAAGACGCGCGCCACGCTCCGTTAAACGGCGGATACTCGTTCGAGTCGCTCTCCGCCACGATCATCGATCGCCTGCAAGCCGGCGCCTTCGAATCGCTCGTTCCGGTCGTGAACGCGACCGGTATTTTATTGCACACGAATCTCGGGCGCGCTCCGCTCGCACCGGCGGCGCTAGCCGCGATCGATCGCATCGGTGCGAGCTATTCCAACGTGGAATACGATTTGGAGCGCGGCGAGCGCGGATCGCGCTACGGTCGAGCGGTTTCACTGATCTGCTCCCTAACGGGCGCGCAGAGCGCGCTCGTGGTCAACAATTGCGCCGCGGCGGTCCTGCTGGTGCTCGACACGTTTGCCAAAGGCCGCGATGTCATCGTCGCGCGCAGCCAGCTCATCGAGATCGGCGGCGGCTTCCGTCTCCCCGACGTGTTAGAACGGACCGGCGCGCGTCTTGTGGAAGCCGGCGCCACCAATAAAGTCTATATTGAAGATTACGAGCGCGCGCTGTCGCCACACACCGCGCTACTGATGCGTGCGAATCCGTCGAACTACGCGATCACCGGATTCACGCACGAACCCGATCCGAAAGAACTAGCGGAGCTCGGCCACCGCACGGGCATTCCGGTGCTGGAAGATTTGGGAAGCGGAGCGCTCGGCGATCTCGCGCAGTACGGCCTCGTGCACGAACGCACCGTGCAAGAGGCAATCGCCGGCGGCATCGATCTCGTCACGTTTTCGGGCGACAAACTTTTGGGCGGCCCGCAAGCCGGGATCATCGTTGGTTCCGCGACGCTCGTCGCGCGTTTGCGGGCAAATCCGCTGCTGCGCGCGCTGCGCGTCGACAAACTCACGTTGGCCGCGCTCATAGAAACGTTGCGCATCTGGGCCGCCCCGGAACGGCGAAACGAGATTCCGTTTTACGCCATGCTCTCGGCAACGGTCGATCAGTTGCGCGCGCGTGCCGGCGCGTACGCGAAGGCGCTCGGGGGCGCAGAGATCATCGAAACGACGTCGTATGCGGGCGGCGGATCGCTGCCGCAATCGGCGCTGCCCTCGGTGGGCGTCGCGCTGCGGCCGGCGCGGGGCGCGTCCGGCGCCGCCGCACGCTTGAGAAAAAACGATCGACCCGTTATCGCGCGCATCGAGGACGGCCGCCTCATCCTCGATATGCGCACGATCGCGCCCTCCGAAGATGCCGTCGCGATCGCAGCGCTCAAAGCGCTGTAACCATGCACATCGTCGGCACGGCGGGGCACGTCGATCACGGAAAGTCCGCGCTCGTCCACGCGCTGACGGGAACCAATCCCGATCGCTGGCTGGAAGAGCAGATGCGCGGCATGACGCTCGATCTCGGCTTCGCGCATCTGAGTCTGGACGGCGTGGAAGCGGGCATCATCGACGTCCCCGGCCACGAACGCTTTTTGCACAACATGCTGGCGGGTGCGGCCGGCATGGAATTGTTGCTGTTGGTCGTCGCGGCCGATGAAGGCGTGCGGCCGCAAACGGTCGAGCACTTGCAGATTCTGCGCTACCTCAACGTGCGCGCTACGATCGTGACGGTCACGAAGTCGGATCTCCTTTCACCGGAAGAGCTCGCGCGCAGCTGCGAAGAGATCCGCCGCGCGCTACAGGGAACGATCGCGCAGGACGCGCCGCTGGTGCCGGTATCCAGTACGACGCACGCTGGCTTGGACGAATTGCGGGCGCTTATGCAATCGGTCCTGGCGCAATTTCCGCCGCGCAATCCGGATGCGCCCGCGTATCTGCCGATCGATCGCGTCTTCGTTTTGCCGGGTCACGGAACGATCGTCACCGGCACGTTGATGCAAGGGACCTTGAGCGTTGGCGATCGCGCAAAATTGGAGCCCAGCGGCAAGGCGGTGCGCATTCGCAGCCTGCAAAGCTTCGGCAAGCCGCAACAAACCGTTACGGGCGGCGCGCGCGTCGCCGCCAACTTGCCGGGCGTCGAAGTTTCGGAGATCGCGCGCGGCGAAGTGCTCGTCGCCTCCGAGCTCACATCCGCTCAGACGTTTGCGGTGCAGTTCACGGCGCTAACGCAAGCGCTGCCGATCTTGCGGCGGCGTAATCCCATTCGCGCGTACATCGGCGCCGCCGAGATTTTGGGAACGCTCGTGCTCGGCGAGGAGCCGCGGGAGGGCGCGACCATCGGCGCCACGCTTTTCTTGCGGCGCGCCACGGTCGCGTATCCCGGGACGGCATTCGTCGTGCGGCGTCTTTCGCCGAAAAATCTGCTCGGCGGCGGACGAATCGAAAGCGGCGCTCCCCGTGCTGAAACGAGCGACATAAAGTCGCACGATGAGGACGCCGTGCTCGGCGTATTGCGCCGCGGACTCGCCGCGTTGACGGCGACGGACATCTCGCGCGAAGGGAACCTGCGCGAAGCCCGCGTCGAAGCGCTGCTCAAGAATTTGGAAAGCAGCGGCGACGTGCTGGCGGTATCGCGGCCGGCTGCCTATGTTGACTCGGTTCATGCCGAGAAGCTGCTGCAAGCGGTGGTGCGCATCTTGGAAGAAGCCGAAACTCGCGAACCATGGGCGATGGGCGCGACGTCGGTAACGATCGCGCGCGCGCTCGACGTGCCCGAAACGCTGCTGGTCCGCGTATTGAACGCATTAGCCGATGAGGGCCGCCTCGCGCGCCGCGCGGGCTTTTTCTCGACCACCGGGCATAGCCCGAAGCTCACCGCCGAGCAGCAAGTATTTTTCGAAGAACTCATTCCTCCGGATTCGTCTCACCCGTTTCTGCCGGCCGAACTTGCGGCGGTCACCGCACGCGTGCGGCAGTCGCCGGTCGCCGGCGCCGGGAGGGCTTTCGATATGCTTCTTGCCAAAGGTGCATTCGTGAAGGTCAACGAGGAGCTGTACCGCGGTACGCAAATCGCGCAGATCCGCGCTCGGCTGCAAGGGTTCGTGCGCGAGCACGGCCGCATGACGATGGCGGAGTTCCGCGACTTGATCGGCACGTCGCGAAAATACGCGGTCCCGCTGCTGGAATGGTTTGACGCGCGCGGGATAACTGTGCGCAGCGGCGATTACCGGATGATGCGCAGCGCCGACGAGGCGCAAGCGTGATCGATTCTCGCGCGCTGCCGAAAGCGGAGCTGCACGTTCACATTGAGGGGACCTTCGAGCCGGCGCAGATCTTTCAATTTGCGCAGCGCAACAATGTTCAATTGGCGTATTCCAGCGTTGCGGCGCTGGAAGAAGCGTATAAGTTTACGGATCTGCAGTCATTCCTGAACCTTTACTACGCTGCGATGGCGGCGCTCCGCACCGAACGCGACTTTGAAGAGCTGACGATCGCATATCTGCAACGCGCGAAAGCGCAAGGCGTTCGCCACGCGGAGATATTCTTCGATCCGCAAGCGCACTTAGACCGGGGCTTGAGTTTTGAGACGGTGGTCAGTGGACTGTGGGCGGCGCTTCAGCGGAGCAGCGAATTTGGGATAACGACGGCGCTCATTATGTGTTTCCTGCGCGATCAGTCCGAAGCGTCGGCGATGCAGACGCTCGAATTGGCGCTGTCGCACCGCGACAAGATCATCGGCGTCGGTTTGGATTCGGCCGAGCTCGGAAACCCGCCGTCGAAATTTCAAGCCGTATTTGACCGCGCACGTGCCGCCGGTTTTCTTACGGTCGCGCATGCCGGCGAGGAAGGGCCGCCCGAATACGTCTGGGAGGCCCTGAACTTGCTGAAAGTGTCGCGCATCGACCACGGCGTGCGCTGCATGGAAGATTCGAAGTTGGTCGCGCATTTGGCGCAGACGGAGGTTCCGCTGACGGTCTGTCCGCTTTCCAATGTGCGATTGCGCGTGGTCGATCGCATGGCGGACCATCCGTTGAAGCGCATGATGGAAGCCGGGCTCCGCTGTACGGTGAATTCCGACGACCCCGCATATTTCGGCGGTTACGTCGGCGATAATTTTAGCGCCGTCCAATCGGGGCTCCAGCTGACCGATGACGACCTCGTTCAACTGGCGCGCAATTCGTTCACGTCGTCGTTCATCGACGAAGCCGCTAAACGTGAGTACCTCGCGCAGATCGAAGGTTTCGCGGCGATGAATACCGTTATGAAATTTGGGCTATCGAGATGAACGCTGACCGCATGACGGAGCGCGTGCAAGACGCGCTCAATTCCGCTTACACGAAGGCGCTCAACGAACACAATCCGCAGACGGCGCCCGAACATCTGCTCGCCGCACTGCTCGACCAAGACGGCGGCATCACGCCGGAAATTGTGCGCGAAGCGGGCGCCGATCCCAAAGCGCTGGAGCAGCGCGTCGCGCAGGCCATCGGGCAGCTTCCGCGTTTGACCGGGGCCGGTGCAGAATCGGCCAACGTTACCGTTTCGCCGGAGCTGACACGGTTATTTTCACAAGCCGACGCCGAAGCCAAACAGCTCCAAGACGATTACGTTTCAGTGGAACACTTGTTGCTCGCGCTCGCGCAAAGCAGCGGCGCGGTGAGCAAACTGCTGCGCGGTGCCGGGCTGACGCGCGACAAGCTGCTGCAAGCGCTGCGCGAAGTGCGTGGCAATCAGCGCGTGACGACACAGAATCCCGAAGGCACCTATAAGAGCCTCGAGCGTTACGGACGCGATCTGACGGCGGAAGCCGAACGCGGAAAGCTCGATCCGGTCATCGGCCGCGATGAAGAGATNNTCGCCGGCGCGAAGTATCGCGGCGAATTCGAAGAGCGGCTCAAAGCCGTTCTCAAAGACGTGCAAAGCGCCGAGGGACGCATCTTGCTTTTCGTCGACGAACTCCATACTGTCGTTGGCGCCGGCAAGACCGAAGGGTCGATGGACGCCGGTAACTTGCTCAAGCCGATGCTTGCGCGCGGCGAACTGCATATGATCGGCGCGACGACGCTCGACGAATACCGCAAATACATCGAGAAAGATGCGGCGCTGGAAAGGCGGTTCCAACCGGTTTTCGTGGATCAACCTTCGGTCGAAGACACGATCTCGATTTTACGCGGTTTAAAAGAAAAGTACGAAGCCCATCACGGTGTTCGCATCAAGGATTCGGCGCTGGTTGCGGCGGCCGTGCTCTCCAACCGGTACATCAGCGACCGGTTCTTGCCGGACAAGGCGATCGATCTCATGGACGAAGCGTCGGCGAAACTGCGCACGGAGATCGACTCGATGCCGCAAGAGCTCGACGAACTGACGCGGCGCGTCATGCAGCTGGAGATCGAGCGCGAAGCTTTGCGCAAAGAAAGCGACCGCGCGAGCAAAGACCGCCTCGCGCAGCTCGAAAAGGAAGTTGCAAGCTTAAAGGAAGAGCAGCTCGCGCTGCAATCGCGCTGGCAATCCGAGAAGAATGCGGTCCAAAAGGCGCGCGCGCTGCGCGAACAGATCGAGCAGACCAAGGTGCAGATAGAGCAGGCCGAGCGCCAATACGATCTGAACCGCGTGGCGGAGCTGCGCTACGGCACGCTGGCGGAGTTGGAGAAACAGCTGCAGCAGGAAGAGCAGAGCCTCGCGCAGCGCGACGGCAAGACGCGGCTTTCAAAAGAAGAGGTCGACGAAGAAGACATCGCCGAGGTCATCAGCCGCTGGACCGGCGTTCCGGTGACCAAGCTGCTCGAAGGTGAAGTGCAAAAATTGCTGCATCTCGACGAAGAGCTGCACAAGCGCGTGATCGGGCAAGACGAAGCGGTTGACGCGGTCGCCGAAGCGGTCGTGCGATCGCGTTCGGGGTTGGCCGACCCGAACCGTCCGATCGGCTCATTCATTTTCTTGGGGCCGACCGGCGTGGGAAAGACGGAACTTGCGCGCGCGCTGGCCGAGTATTTGTTCGACGACGAGCGCGCGATGATCCGCATCGACATGTCGGAGTATCAAGAAAAGCACACGGTCGCGCGTTTGCTCGGAGCGCCGCCCGGATACATCGGTTTCGAAGAAGGCGGACAGCTCACCGAGGCCGTCCGGCGCCGTCCTTATAGCGTGATCCTCTTCGACGAAATCGAAAAGGCGCACCCCGATGTTTTCAACGTGTTTCTGCAGATACTCGACGACGGGCGGTTGACCGACGGTCAGGGCCGCACGGTCGATTTCCGCAACACGATCGTCATCATGACCTCGAACGTCGGCAGCCACCGCATCCTGGATTACAAGGGCGGATTCTCGGGCGCGGATTACGCGGTCATGCGCGCGACGGTGCTCGACGAACTGCGGCAGCACTTCCGCCCGGAGTTCCTCAACCGCGTCGACGAAGTGATCGTCTTCCACGCGCTTACCGAAGAGCAACTCGAGAAAATCGTCGATATCCAACTGGAGCGCGTCCGCCGCCGGCTCGCGGAGCGGCGCATCGAGCTCGACCTCAGCGACGCCGCCAAGCGTCATCTGGTGAAAACCGGCTACGATCCGGTTTACGGCGCGCGTCCGCTCAAGCGCGCCATACAAAAAGAAGTCGAAACCCCGCTCGGCCGCAAGATTTTAGCGGGCGATGTCCGCGACGGGCAGCTCGTGAAGGTCGACTACAATGAAAGCCGTGGCGAGCTGACGTTCGACGCGCAGCCCGCGGCCGCGGCGGTGTAGGTATGGAACTCGCGTTCAGCGAGCAGATGCACTTTCTGCTCTCGTCGATCAAAGATATTCAGGGAACGATTCGCGCGGTGGATACGAAGGTCAGCATCTTGCTGGCCGCGCTCGCGATTCCGCTGCCGCAAGTCGCCATGTTCGTGAACTATTGGCATGCGGGCGGCTTTTCAGCGACGTGGGCTCACGGCGTCATGGTACTCGCCGTCATTATGTACGTGCTCGCGGTGTACGTTGCGGTCAAGACGCTGGTCGGCATCGGTGACGCCACCGGACACATCCGCGGCGTGCGCGTGCAGAATACGTTCTATTCCGGAGGCATGTTCAAACTCGACTGGCGGGATTCGCTGCGCGATCGCCCGGGCGTTCAATCGTCGAAGACGGTCGACGAGTACATCGCGTCGCTGCCGGCGACGCGCGACGGAATGGTCGAAGAGCTCGCGATTGAAGCGATGGCGCTGGCCTATATCCGAGACATCAAGCTGTACCGGCAGCGCCTGGCGTTTTCCGCCACGGTCGCCGCCGGTGCTATCGCCGTGATCGGCCTTATCGCGTAATCGTTACTTGACGGTTACGGTAAACGTCATCGTGCGCGCGGGCTTTACGCCTTTTTGCCATGGTCGCGCATACGAGAATGTAATCTGCGCGGTGCCCGGGTTGTTGGCTTTGCACACGAAGATCTGCTGGCCTCCGGCGCCCATTCGCTGGTTCGCCCCTGCGGACGGCCCCTGGTAGGCGGAACCCCACACGGTTACGGTGCCGTTCGAACTTTTGCCGGTCCAAGAATAGCCCGTCGTGGGATTGCCCGGGATGGCGATCAAAAACTCTTGTCCCGCCGTCACGCTCACGGGTGAAGACGTGAAGACCGTTCCGTTATACGTGTCGGCCAGTGCCGGCGCTGCCGCGCCGAGCGCAAAGAGCATAGCAAGAAACGCGCCTTTAACACTCATACGTTGACTTTCTCCCTTTTCCGCGCGCGCAGCCGCGCCGTTTCATTGAGGATACGTTTTCGAATGCGAATCGATTTCGGCGTGACTTCGACGAGCTCATCGTCCTCGATGAACTCGATGGCGCGCTCGAGCGAAAGCTCCTCCGGCGGTGCGATGTTGACGTTTTCGTCAGAACCTGAAGCCCGCATGTTGGTGAGTTTCTTCGCGCGCACGACGTTGAGCGCGACGTCCATATCGTCGTTGGCTCGTCCGGCGACCATGCCTTCGTAGACTTCAACTCCCGGCCCGACGAAGAAGCGGCCGCGCTGCTGCACGCCCATGAGCGCATAGCCGGTGGTTCTTCCGGTATCGCTGGCGACGAGCGCACCGACATTGCGGCTCGGCAACTCGCCCATCCAGGGCTGGTGATCGTAATAGGTGTGTGACATGACTGCCGTGCCGCGCGTCAGCGTTAGCAACTCTCCGCGCAACCCGAAGATTGCACGCGTCGGCATCGTGTATTCGAGTCTGCGCGACCCGCCGACCGAAATCATGTTGGACATCAGCGCCTTGCGCTGGCCGAGCGCTTCAATAACGGGGCCTGAGTATTCGTCGGGCACATCGACGACCACGTACTCGACGGGCTCGTGTTTTTGGCCGTTGCGCTCGGTGAGGATCACCTGCGGTTTTGAAACTTGCAGTTCGTAGCCTTCGCGCCGCATCGTCTCGATGAGAATCGACAGATGCAGCTCGCCGCGGCCGCGCACTTCGAACGTGTCGGCCGAATCCGTTTCCTCGACGCGCAAAGCGACGTTCGACTCGAGCTCGCGCATCAGCCGGTCGCGGATCTGCCGGGACGTGAGAAACTTGCCTTCGCGTCCGGCGAACGGGGAGTTGTTGACGCTGAAGAACATCGAAACGGTGGGCTCGTCGACCGCGACAGCATGAACGCCCTCAGGCTCGCTGACGTCGGCGATCGTGTCGCCGATATTCAAGCCCTCGATGCCCGAAACGCAGATAATGTCGCCGGCCATCGCTTCTTCGACCTCGATTCGCTCGAGTCCGAAAAACGTCAGCATCTTCGTGAGCCTCAATCCGGTCTCGACGGTTCCGTCGCGGGCCACTTTGACGATCGGCGCGTTCACGCGGGCGACGCCGCGGAAGACGCGGCCGATGCCGACGCGCCCGACATATTGGTTGTGATCGATGGCCGAGACGAGCAGCTGCAGCGGGCCGTCTTCGGCGGGTGCTTCGGGGACGCGCGTGGCGATCGTTTGAAAGAGCGGTTCCAGCGTCTGGCTTTGATCGTCGAGCTCGATCTTGGCGATGCCGAGCTTGGCGTTGGTATAGACCACCGGAAACTCGGCTTGTTCGTCGTTGGCGCCCAGCGCGACAAATAGGTCGAACACGTCGTTGACGATCTCTGTCGGCCGTGCGTCGCGGCGGTCGATCTTGTTGATCACGACGATCGTTTTGAGATCGAGTTCCAGCGCTTTGCGCAGGACGAAGCGCGTCTGCGGCATGACGCCTTCGGCCGCATCGACCAGCAGCAGCACGCCTTGTACCATCTGCAACACCCGCTCGACCTCGCCGCCAAAATCGGCGTGGCCGGGTGTATCGACGATATTGAACTTGATATCGCCGTGGCGGATTGCCGTATTCTTGGCGAGGATGGTGATGCCGCGCTCGCGCTCGAGCGGGTTGGAGTCCATCACGCGCGTGGCAACATGCTGTCCTTCCCGGAAAATGCCGCTTTGTCTGAGCATCGCGTCGACGAGCGTGGTCTTGCCGTGATCCACGTGCGCGATGATGGCGACGTTGCGGATATCGGGACGGGTGGTGATCATAAAGGGCGGGTTCGCGCTCGGGCGCGAAGCTTCCGGTATGGCCGCGGCAACGATCGAGCGCATCGGCGAGCATCTGTTCGTCAATGCGGACTGCGTGCGCGGCGCCGCCGCGCATCTAGCTGACGGCAGCGTCGATCTGATCGTGACCGACCCGCCCTATGGAATCGAGGGCGATCGCCTCGACCGGCATTACAACCGCGACGAGCGCTTCGTGGACGAGGGCTATGTGGAAATCGAGGCGCGCAAATATGCGAGTTTTAGCCGCGCTTGGATTGCGCAGGCCGAACGCGTTCTCAAACCCGGCGGTCAGCTCTACGTCGTTTCCGGATATACCAACCTTTACGACGTGCTCGGCGCGTTGCGCAAGACGAGCCTTCGCGAGATCAACCATCTCATTTGGAAATACAATTTCGGCGTCTACACGTCATCAAAATTTGTTTCCTCGCATTATCATATTCTCTACTACGCCAAACCGGGCGGTAGACGCCGGTTCAATTTGCAGGCGCGTTTTGCACTGGACGAAACGAACGCCGACGGCCGCTCGCTCAACTATCGTGACCGCGAAGACGTCTGGAACATCAACCGCGAGTACAAGCCCGGACAGCGCAAAAATAAAAACGAGCTGCCGAAAGCGCTGCTAAAAAAAATTCTCGCCTACAGCAGCAAAGAGGGCGATGTGGTGTGCGATTTCTTTTTGGGCGGCGGTTCGACGGCGGCGGTGGTTATCGGCATGAACCGCCGCTTCATTGGATTCGAAATATCGGAGCGCACGTTTCGAAGCCGCATTCCGGACTTGAGAGAAATCGTTGCCGGTTCGCTGCTCGAAACGGCGCCGGAGCCGCACGTGGTGCGCAACCGCGGAAAGTCATGGAGCGCGGCGGAGCTCGAACAGCTGGATGGCAGGTTTAAGGAGTTGCACGCTTCGGGAGCGACGCGCGCCGCGATTATCGCGACGCTCAGCGCAGAGCTCGAAAGAGGCGCCTGGGCAATCCGCAAGCGCCTCCGTTCGGCTAGGAACTTCTAACTAGCAGTAGGCTCTGCATGGCGGATCGGTCGGCGCCGAGCTGGGCACCGCGCTGGGCTGCGGCGTAACCGTTCCGAAGGGCCGGGCTACCGACCACGAGTTTGCATCGGGCTCGACGATCCCGTTTCCATACATTTGATAAGGAGCGGGGTCGCCAGAGTATGTGTAGAGCGGATGCCCTTGGTACGCCCATTGTTTACTGCCATCGGAACGCGTGATCGGCGTGAAGTCGCCGCTCGCCGTTGCGCTTGCGTCGGCGGTCAGAGGCGGCCACACTCCCGAGCAGCCGCTGTATGTTGAAATCGTGCAATTCGAGACGCCGTTGCCGTCGGCCGTGAAGACATAGAGCGTGTAGCCGCTCGGGTTCACGTAAGCGTTAGCGCCGCCGACCGTCGCGACTTGCGGGAAGTTCGTCTGCGGCCCCGGCGTCGCGGCAGCGGTCACATTCGAGACGTAGATCGCGCTGGATGCCGCGACGACGTACAGGTGCGATCCGTCGGTTGCAATGCTGACGCCCGCTCCCGGTTCGGCCGTGTACGTTCCCGAACTCAAATTGTAGTAGTAGATGTTGTTGCCCGACGAATTGGTCGGAAAGCCGAGCACGAAGAAGCCGCCGCCCGTCGTGGCGGAGATGACCGAAGCGTTGCCCGGCATCGTCGAAAAGCTGTGATCGGGATTTTCATAGTAGATCGCGCCGAGCGAATTGATGATGTAGAGGCCGCCGGAGTTTACCGAGCCGCCGGAGCCGGTGTAACTGCCGGTATCCCATGACGCCGCGATGCCCGTGCCCGAGCCCGGTACTTGTGTCCAAGTGCCGCTGACGTTATGCCAAATCGCGCGGTCGGGTCCGCCGCCGCCGTTTGAAAGCACGTACGTCGAGCCGTCGGCCGCGGCCGTCAGCGCCTGAGCGCCGCCTCCCAAAGCCGTCCACACGCCGCCGCTGTACGAATACGTGCCGCCGGCCGAATTGATGGCATACAGGGTGCCGTTGGGAGCGATCGCGAGTTGCGAGGCCAGACCGGCGATGTTGGTCCAGGTCCCGCCGGCGTAGTGCCAGATGTATTTGTCGGGGCCTTGGGGGTCGGTGGAAAGCACCCAGATGGAGCCGTCGGTGCTGGCGGTGACCTGCGTCGCGGAGCCCGGAATCTGCGTATAGTTTAAGCCTTGAATGTCGCTTTGCGTGTGGATAGGCGATTGCATCGCACTGGCGGGGAGAATCGCGGTTTTCGCCATCGGCTTCACGGGGATGCTGGCGGGAGAAACCGATTGAGGGGTGGGCAATTGGGGCGTCCCGCCCGGAATGTTCCGGCCCGAGCACGCGGCCGCCAAAACTGCAATGCCAAGCGCGATAAACGAGTACCGCAAGGTTTTCATATGAAGCAAATCTCCTTCGCCTTCCGACTGATTGGTGAAATCGTACAGTCCAGGGATGAAGAAAGTTTGAAAGGTTACCCTCGAATCCAGGCGGCGTGAGCCCCGAATGGCTGGCCGCGGTCTCGTCGCTGGCAACGCTCTTTGTGATCGGACTGACCGCGTATGCCGCCATGCGCCAGATCTCGCATCTGCGCTCGGGCAACCAGGTGGCGGCGCTGCTGCCCTTGACCGAGAAATACCAGACACCCGAAGTCCAAGATTCGCTGGACTACGTGATCGGCCGGCTGAATTCGGACCTGCGCGACCCGGCCGTTCGCGCGGGGGTCATCGCGCGTCCAAGCGCCGGCCCCGCCCGTCAGGCCAAAGAAATCTTCAACTTTTACGAATCGGTGGGCGCGCTCGTCTGCGCCCATGCGCTGGATCTTCAATTAGTGCTGCGCTATTTCACACTTCCGAGCGAGATGTGGGAAACGGGCGGCAATTTTATCGCGCTGACGCGAAGCACGCGCGGCAACGAAGTCTTCGAGAACTTTGAAGCGCTCGTCGCCATGCAGCTCGCCTACGAAAAGCGGCACGGTACGTCGCTCTATCCGCGCGGACTTCCGCGAATGTCCGTGCCGCCTTTGTCGACCGATGAGAGCACGGCGCTTTGAATGTCGCCTGAATGGGTGACTGCGGCATCAGCGGGCATGACGCTTGTGGTCATCGCCGTCACCGCTTTCGCCGCCATCCGGCAGATGGGTCACATGCGGATGGGCAATCAGGTTGCGTTATTTACCGCGTACAACACCGAATGGGACTCGCCGCAATTTTCGAAAGCCTTTGCGTTTGTGCGGACGCTTCGCGCGGCTGACCTAGACGATGAAACGCTGCAGGGGTTCGTAACCGGCTCGTGGCCGGGAGATCTTCATTCGATCCGCTTAATTGCCAACTTCTTTGAAGACATGGGGGCGTTCGTTCACGCCGGGATCCTTTCCAAAGACATCGTGTGCACGCTCTACAGCGCGAACGTCATGGAAGTCTGGGAGAGCCTCGCTCCAATCGTGCATTTCGTTCGCGTCGGGCGGAAGACGCAAGCCATTTGGGAGTATTTCGAATACCTCTCAGTTGCGAGCGAAGATTACATCGCGGCGAACCCGCAGGGCGGCTATCCCCGCGGAGTGCGACGCATGCGGATAGACGACTCGCTGATCAAGAAAGTAAACTCCTAGGGCGGGTTCTCCAGAATATAGATTCCGATCTGATCTGCCGGGGCGCCCACATACGGCGCACAGGTCGCATCGGGGGGAGGCGTTGGATCGACGGGCGCGCGATTCGTCAAAACGACGACGCCGATAGTGGGTACACCTGACACCGGGGCGACCATTCCTATCCAGCTATTAAAGCCATCCGTCACTCCGTCTTTGCTGATCATCGGGATCTTGTGGTCGGTCGCAGTTGCCCACGCCATGCCCTGCGCCGCACCATCGCTCGTAAAGATTCCAGCGACCGGTGTTTCGGCTAGTGCCATTGCCTGCGATATCGACGCGGGCGTTCCGGTTTGCTGCATAGCCGCAGCGAGATATTTCATCATGTCGGGAAGCGTCGAACGCAGCGCACCGGCTGCAGGCCATGCGTCGAGCGGCCAATTTTGAACCGCAGTCGTTCCGTCGCAGTTGTAACCCTGCGCGTGCGGCGTCGGCACGGCACCGACGTCGTATGTATTCGACATTGCAAGCGGCATCAATATTTTGGATTTGGTTACGGTGAACCAGTCTTGTTTGTAGATGCCTTGAATCACGTAGCCGAGCGTTCCGAACCCGATGTTTGAATAGTTGTACGCGTGCGGCGTGGGCGAAGGCGGGGACGGCGAGGGATAGGTTTCGACGAATTGGACGAGCTCGTTCGGCGAATAACATGGCCGCGTTTTAAGGTCGCCTCCGCCCGGCGGTGTATCGGGCAGGCCCGACGTGTGTGTCGTCAGCATCGAGACCGTCATCTGCGCCATGTCGCCGTAGCCGGAGGTTGGAACTGGAGTCGCAGTTGGCGGTGGGGAGCAGCCCGCACCGACGGTATCGCCGCCTGAGAGCGTGTTGATGTACGTGGCCGGGTTATCGGAGGCGGCTACCAGCCCTGAGTTATAGGCTTGCGCAATCAGCATCGCGGTAAACGTTTTCGTTAGCGAACCGAGCTCCATGATGCTGGACGGCCCCATGCACGTTCCCGTCCCTTGGTCGGCATAGCCCCAATAATAAGCATAGGCCGTACCGTTCTCATAAAAGCCGATCGCGCCGCCGGGCACGCCTTTGGTTCGCGCAACGGCCGCGACAAAGAGGGAAGCTACAGCTGAGGGCAGTGGCGACGGCGACGAGGAAATGCAACTCTGCAGCGCGCCGGGAGGCGGCGCGTTTGTGGGGCTGCCGGTGCCACCGGTGCTAGCGGGTGTGTACTTCTGTCCGCAACCCGCGACGGTCAAAGCGATGACGCCAATGAAGCAGAGCGCCGAAGGCAGAAAACGCCGGTAGGTCATCTTTGCGCAGGTATGAAACCGCCCTCGAAAAACCTGCGGACTCTAAACGAAACTATGGGAGAGTACGGGTCTGGTGGCCCGCACGGTCTTCAAATTCCCTGCAGCGCATCTCTCGCACAAAAACGCCGACGCGCGCAGAGACGTGCAATGACGTGAAAACGCTGATCATATAAGGCGTTTCCGCTTCTCGCGGCAATGTGTCGACGCACGCCAAGACGTGCGGTGGGTGTGACCCAAATGTGACCTGGAATGTCGCGTTCTTTTGGCGTAGGAGCGGGTACGCATCGCTCGACGAGGTGATTATCATTTGCGGGCGTTCGTGCGCTTCACCGCCTGCTACGCGCCCGCCGCGCCGTGTTCCGTGAGGGAAGGCTCGCATCACGGTGCGTTCCGGTACAGGTCGCGCATCGAAAGCCCGAGCGCTTTCAAAATGCGGTCGATCGAGCAGCCGGCGAAACAATGGAGGAGCGCACAACCATTTCGACCCTCGGAAACGCACAACGAAGGCGAATGGTCCTCGTGGCCGGGGCAGCGCGCCATCCACTTTGCGCCCGAGCGGCGCGCGTCGGGTATGAGCCTTAAGACGCGCTCGACCGGTGTCACTCGATCAAACCCTTTTCGGCAGCGTATGCGATCAGCGAATCGGGATCATCAACGGAATCGAGTGAAGGTGTGTCGGGAACTACTCTTCTCTTTACGTTCGTGACCTCTCTCTTAGTCTGGTCTCTTTGAATGGTATCTGCTACCAGGGGGGCGGTGGTTGATTCGCCCGTGGTAGACTTTGCCACCGGTGGGACGGTAATTCTTACCACCCCTTGCTCCGATTCGTGGAGCGCTGCTTCGCAAGTCGGCGGGGGCATCAACCAAAAAAGATTCACTCCGCCGGGGCCGCCTGCGATATCGACTACGAGCGCGCCAATGGCTCTCAAGTCTTCGAGCGCGTGCTGTACTGCTCGAACGTCAATCCCGCCGCAATCGCGTGCGACTGTTTCGATCTTTGGATAGCAGCTTCCGCGATCCGGATCGACGCGCGACGACAAGGCGATCAGAGCGCGAATAGCCGTCCCATCAAGCCGCCGGCCCGTCTGGGGGTGCCGCGCCTGGAGCCATCCAAAATCCACGAGCGCGTATCGATGCGCCGGATTGAGGTGCGCGTGGTGTTGCCGTGGACCGAGCTTTTTCCGCTTCGCAGGTCGTTTCTTTGCCCGAGCTCGCCCCCCGTTTTCAACCGAGCCGGTCGGCGTGATATCCTGGTGCTGCAAGTTCGTTGCGGCGGCGCCTGCCAGCGCCGCTTTTCTTTTCACTTCACGCCGAACTATCTGGCATGTGCGGCTTTGTGCGCGTTGTCATTCCGGCTCGCCATGTTCCGTTTGCGCCATCGCGCGCCGGAGATACAATTGCACACTTTCACGAGGAATTCTGATCGCGCGGCCGCAGCGGAAAAAGGCGATGCTTCCGTTTCGCAAGAGTTGATCGATCGTCGTTCTCGATAGGTGCAGTTCGCGCGCCAGCTCTTCTCGAGTGAGAACGGGTGGCGCTGAATCGCTAGTAGGCATTTGTGAGTCCCCCTTGGCCTTGACAATACGCCACGGGTTTGGAATACTGCAATTGGATATGGTATTCCAAAAGCGAGACTCGCGACGTAGCAGGCCCACGGCTTGGGGGCAGTCTGCAGCGAAGATTCTCCGCGTTGCTCGTGTCGACCAAACAGTGATCGCGAATGATGCCGGCGTTACGAAGCAGCACTTGAGCAACTGCCTCAACGGCTGGCGCGAGCCGTTTGAGGAGACGCTGCAGCGGATCAATAGCGCGATCGCGCGGCGCGCAGGCCATCCGCCCGTCGAAGATTATCTCAACTTCGAGGCGGCCGTGTTCCAAGAAGAGCTCGGCATCGAGGCTTTAGCGAAAGGCGCTTCGCGGTGCCTTCGGTGGTACGGCAGCTTTTTCCAACGGGACGCCATCGAGCGCACTATCGAGAGCATAAGCGCGCTTGGCGACGCGAAGGCGCGAAAGCATTTTGTTAGCATCAACCGCGCGCTCCGACGCCTTATCGTTGCAGAGTTGTTCCCTCCAACGAGTCCTGTCGGTTTCACCTGCGTTTATGATGCACTAGCGACGACCGGCATCGATCTCGAGGAGATCGTCTCCGAACGGTGCGCCGCGCAGCTTGCCTGGGAGCGTTTCGAGTGGACCGTGCAGCGCGAGCTAATCGCCCAAAACCCGCGCGCTCCGGCGAACGAGCGTCTTGCCGCGATGCGGCGCATAGTCAAGGCCCTCGGGGAGCACGTTCTCGCGGTCGTGGAAGTATCAACCGAGGAGAACGGCTTGCGTAAGGTGACGGTGCCTGAGTTTGGCAAGCTGGTCAGCCACTTTTACGGCGATCCCCGCGCAGCGTGGAAGACGTTCATGCCGCAGACGGTGGTGAAGATCACCAAGTTTAATACCGCGTCGGCACCAACAAGAAAGACACGAAAGGACTAATCATGCCTGCTCAAACGATCGACGCTCGCCTAACGATCCGCACGAATCCCGATGGATCGCCTCGTCTCGTTCACGGCAAGAAGGTTTGGACGGCTCGCGTCAGCCGCGGCTTCGGCGTCGACGGCCAGCGCAAGCAGAAGCGTTTTACGTGCATGAGCAACAACGCGAAAGAGGTGCAGCGAGCGTTCGAAGCGTGGGTCGCGAAACTCGACCACGGCGGCGACGTCGAGCCCTCGAAGCTCACCGTCGCGAAGTATTTTCAGGATTGGGTCAACGCGGCAAGGACGCGCTTCGCCGGCACGTCCTATACCCGCTACGAGAATATTTTCCGGAACCACGTCACCCCGAAACTCGGCGCGATCGCCATGCAAAAGCTTACCG
Organism: Vulcanimicrobiota bacterium; assembly: GCA_003136355.1. Lineage (GTDB taxonomy): Bacteria > Vulcanimicrobiota > Vulcanimicrobiia > Vulcanimicrobiales > Vulcanimicrobiaceae > Rubrimentiphilum. The sequence goes on from PLED01000111.1 coordinate 18,677, forward strand.
CGCGACACCTCAACCGCGCGTATTCCGAATGGCGCGAAGCTGGACTTTCCGAACAGACGGTCACGCATCACCATCGTTTCATCCATCGCGTGCTCGCACAGGCCGAGCGCGAAGGCGTCGTGCGGCAGAACGTCGCTGCCAAGGCTGACAAACCGAAACCCGCCGAGAGCGAACGTCGTGCGCTCACCGTTGACGAACTTGACCGCCTATTTAAGGCGGCGCACGGAACGCGGCTCTATCCGCTCGTTGTCCTAGCTGTTGCGACCGGATGCCGGCGCGGTGAATTGTTGGGCGCGAAATGGGCCGACCTTGACGTGGCCGAAGGCGTGCTCCACGTGCGCCGATCGCTCGAACAGTACCGCGTCCCGCGCACCGTCAATGGCAAGCCGATGCTCGACGCGAAGGGGAAGCAGATCTTCGATACAATCGTTTCCGAGAAGCCGCCCAAGAACGGCAAGGCGCGAGCGGTTGCACTCACGCAAGGTGCGCTCAACGCTCTTCGCGCCCACCGGATTGCGACCGCAGAGAAGCAGCTCCCGAGCGCCAATGCGTATATCTTCCCTGACGTCGACGGCGTTTCGACCTGGGTCCCGCACAAGGTCACCGACGCGTTTCGCGATCTCGCTCGCAAAACGCAGGTCGCCGGGGTATCGTTCCACAGCCTGCGGCATACCGCAGCGACGTTGTTGATTGCGAGCGGGTGCGACGTGCGGACGCTACAAGAGCAGCTCGGACACAGCGTTCCGGCGACGACGCTACGGCTTTACGTGCATACGTCGGTCGACAACCAAAAGCGTGCCGTCGCAAAGCTCGACAACATGCTTCCGATCGCTGCGAGGCGATAATAAGTGCTCCGCTGGACCGAGCGATGCCGCTAAATCTCTTTCACGATCGTCTTGAAGGCGAGACCTACGAAGATGTGTTCACCGTGCTCGCGGCCATCAATGAGGAGACCTCGCGCCTTGAATTCAAGCGCGAATTAGATTTCGGCGACGTGACCAAGGAGGTCGTCGCCTTTGCCAATGGTGAGGGTGGCATCGTCGTTGTGGGGTTTTGCGACCCAGCTGTTGGCAAACCGCTGAAACCCTTCAGCAGCGGCCCCGCCACAGCCGATCCCGACCGCTTGCGCGTCGCCAGCAAGGTTCAAGCGAAGATTTACCCGAGCGTAGCGCTTGAAGTTTTCGGTTACAAGCGCGCCGATGGCGCACACGGCATGCTCGTCATTCGCGTCCCCGCGAGCATTCAAGCACCGCATGAATGGCTCGACCAACGCGGGCGCTTCCCTGTCCGACGCGGCGCGCAGATCGATTATCTAACGCTGCGCGAAATCGAATACTTGCTGGCGCGCCGCGACAGCCACGGTACTATGGGGCTCGATCTCGGTCGGTCGACTCCGTGGATGAACTTCGATCGCAGCAGCCAACGACTATTTGTTGGCGCGCGCGTTTCTCCAGAAAGGCCATCATCGGTTCGGGTATTGACCAAAAGCATTCAGAAGCCCATAGAGGCAGCTATTCGGTCCTTACCCGGCCTCGAAAAGACATCTGTTTTGACGCTGATGAACAGCATTCTCTTTATGCAAGATCCTGACACTCGGCCCAGTGACGCAGCGCAAATGATGGATTGGGAGATTGAACATCGCTTTTGCAGCGTCAGCGTTGACGGCATGGTTGAGGTGCGCTTTCCGCAAGACAAAAGCAGACTTGCTTACCAGCTGTACCGAGCGCTGTGCGACAGTTACGCCGCCGCCAATAGCGCTCTCCTCAGCCTAGGCGGCGGTCCGCGCATTTCGGGGACGTTCGCCTACAAGCTAAACAAAACGCCGGACCTCGGCCCCTTTCCGATCGGCGAGGATGGTGAGCTCCATTTCGATGCCGATTTGTCCCGCGACAAACCCAGCGACGTGTTTCCAGAACTTTTGGTTTATGCGATGCGACAGGCCGGCGAGCTCGGGGATTACGACGAGTTCACCGGCGCTTTGGAGCATTTATGGTTGAGCAAGTATCTTCAGCCGCGTGGTCTCAACGACATGCGCGATTTGTGGTAGTCCTGTCATCTTTGAACACGGCGCGATTTCCATCATGCTATCCAAAGTAACATTCACCTAAGTCGGAACCAGACGGGGGGATGGCGCAAATGCCCGACGATCGACCAGAAGAGAATCTGAAAGAAATCCTTGAGCGCTGGTGGCAGCGCTTTCAATTCGCTATTGGTTTTTGGCATGAGCCACCGCAAGAACGGTTTCGCGAGCACTATGAGACCTTCAACGACCTCATCGCGATAATCGTCACGGCGTCATTCATCGAGACGCTCCTTTATATCGGCGTACAGTTCACCGGCTTCGACGTGAAAGCGGGCGAGCGTAAGCGAATCACGCTGTGGCCACTCATCGGTGAGGCAAAGGAGCGTGCGGTCATCGACGAGACGCTCGCTAAACTATTGTATCTCGTAAACGATATGCGCAACGGCGCGGCTCATGATCCCGACTACAAGCTCACGAACGAAGTGGTCCAGACTCTCTACGATCGGTTACCGCAAAGCGAAAAAAATGCGCTGCAGCCGGCATTTCGGAACATCTTGCCAGAGCCAACAATGGACATTGTTGCGCGCCTGACGTTTGAGCGAATCCTGAGCATGGCTTACGCTGCTGTCGCGGCCGCGCAAGAACGAATGCTCGACGAGCCGTAGACATCTCCACACCTATCTCCCACGCTCGACAGCATCGAGGATCGACTGCAACTTCGTACCGAGAGCAGCAGCAATGCGCGATGCGACCTCAATGGAGACCGATCTGGTTCCGCGCTCGACATCCGCATAGTAGCGCCCGCTAATACCGGCCTCATGAGCTGCAGCCGCTTGCGTCAGTCCGATAGTTTTGCGGCGTGTTCGTATCGCGCGCCCCAGACTTGAGGGCATCCACGTCTGCATAATGACGAGGACGAGAAACGCGCGTGGCCCGTCTAGATTTGAGAGACTAGTGTACGCATTGGGGACGCTATTGAATTCCGAATCCCACGATGTAGCAGTGCACAAAAAGAGTCCGCCCACAAGATGCAGGCGAACTCCGGATTTTAGGTTGCCGCCAAGTAAAATCAGGCGGCTGCGCACGCTCTGATGATAGGCGCGCTGCCTGTCCAAGTATGGTAAATAAAGGCAGCCTTGTCAATCCTTCCGTGGCTCAGGATGGCAAAGCGCCGTTCCCGCCGGGTGGCTCGGAAGGGACAGGCGACTCTACCTGCACGGTAGGCAGCATAGCGGCAAGTTCTCGTCGCAGGACTTCAACGGCGCCTGGAAACGTTGAACCGAACCGGTTTTGAGCAAGTTCAACCGCATCCTCCAACGCAAACTCACCACTATTGCATAGGGTCCAAACGAATGATCGAGCATATGCTGTCAGCAGGCTCCCCTCGGTCAGCTGGTTCAGATAGCGGCCGTCGAAACTAGCGTCGCCATCTGGAAATATGAACCCGTGATTTCTATATACTGCGTTGAAGAATTCGCGCACAACGGTGTTGCTCAGGCCGGTTGATTCTGCCGAGCGAAACGACTCTTCAAGAAGTCGACGCGGTGTTTTCTCGCTCGGAGTCAGCCCGTTATCTATTGAGACGATAACTGAAATCAACTTCGTTAGGTGCTCCGGCTCTATCCATCTTTTGGACACCATAGCTTTGGACCCGGAAGAGTCGCGGTTGATCCCTCGGCGAGCCGACGCACCAGGCGAATCGCGCTTGACTATCAGCCGGTTGCCGGCCGCGCTATGGACGTTGTAGCGGACGGCGCACTGATCGCAAATACGCAACACGGTCTGGCCCAATCGGTCTTTCATTTCGAACGTATCGTCTCTATGGCAATTCGGACACGGAACGGTAACAGTCCGTCGGCTTGACGGCTCCGGGATCGGGAAAGCCGACGACCGCGATAGCAACGCGATTTTTCTCTCTGTATCAGCAGCGATTTTTTCTACCTGCGCCTGCAATGCGGCGAGTTCCTCATCGGAGCTGGTTTGGTTCATTTCACTTTGGATTTTAGTCGTTTCTTTTATTGCCTCTGCACGAGTGATGGCGATCTGTCCCATCAGATCCTCGTATTGCGCCAGCGCATCGCCTATGACGCCGCCGATAGCTCCTAGCGAGGAAGCTGCCATTGCATCAAAGACAGAGAGGGTCTCCTCAATATGCTCTAAGATGTGCGCGCTTGAGGAATCTCTGCGAACGCCTGAACGCTCGTTGTTCTTTTCGTCAACCCAATCTGCGAGCGTCTCAATTTGTCGCTTCAGCAACATGATCCCACTTGCGATCTGAACCCCCTGATCACGGAGCTGTTGGCTTGACGCGCGCCCGGCATACATCTTGGATATCTGCCAAGAGGCAAAAATGGAAGCGGCGGTAAGAACGGCAGTTATAAGGCCGATCTCCCTTTGTGTCACTCCGGGAGTCATCAGCATTCTGGCCATCCAAATTACTACGATGGCCATCAACACCACGAACCCTAGTTGGAGCGAATTAGCGATTAGGTAGTCCCGAATCGCTACCCGCGAACTAGCGGTCCAGTCGTTGGTCCGAGGGGGAATAGAATCCATGTTCACCTTCTTGTCAGAGCCTTGAATTTACAGCCGCATTAGCGCGAGTTCGGCACTAACGAAGGCGATATAGTCAAAATTGGCTTTCGGTAAGCGAAAACCGGGTCCCCGCGGATGCCATAAGGAGGCTCCGAAACGGGCCTCCTTGCTTACGTTAATCGAATTAAAGCGCTTCTAAAACCTCGCTCGCGCGGTCTGTTATACTGCGAACATGGAGGGAGAACGGCAGCAGCATAAACGACCGCCGACAACTGGAACACGCAAAGGCAACGGTGTGGGATGGGGCGGCGAGGCTAAGGGATGCGGCAACGGCAAGAAGCGACACGACTTCGGAGGCAAGGCTGGTCCCGGCCGCGGACACTACTCGATCGAGGGCGAGGCTCGCGTCGCGCGTCACGAGCGTCACGCCGAAGAGATGCGCGAGATACTGTACGAGGTCGCACACACGGCGGAGCAGCCGAGTCTGCAGATTCAGGCAGCGGATAAGCTCCTCAACCGAATCGAAGGCTTGCCGGTCGCAAAGGTCGTCACAGCGGAGACGGACCCGTATTCGCGGATGAGCGAAGAGGAGGTTGCAGCCGAAATTGAACGCACCCGCGCAAAGATCGAAGCGTTTGAGCGGTTAAAGCGGGCCGACAATCCCAGAGCCGAATGACGGCAGGTCCGAAAATGGGCGCAAGTCCCGAAGTGCCGAAAACCTTGCGCGCTGCTTACCGATACGCAACAATGAAAACGCGCCGGCGCGCGCTTGTTGCCGAGGCACGGTTGTGGCTCTATCGATTCCGAAAACATCAACAACCCTTGAAACAATATCGACCGACACCCTTTTGGTCGTCGGCCCAAACCTATCTTCAGTTAATTGTAGGCGTCGAGGCCGCCGCTTTACTGTTCATCGTCTTGGTTATTAATCACGCATCACTTGTTTTCGCCGGCACGTTATCTACGATTTCTCTACTCGCGTTGTCTATTTTGCAAGAACGGAGGCTCCGCCGGGGGCCGTTGTCACGCGCATAGCGCCTGGGCGTTTTTGCCTCGCGCGACCGGACGGCGCGCTAGACTAATTGCGTTATGGTACATTTACAATGCACCACGGTTCGCCATGAACCACAAAGCCTCGATCGCGCGCTCACGGAAAGCCGTCGGTGACCCTCGGTAACCCTACTTGGCCGATTCGATTCCCGTTCTTGTCCCTATGTTTTGCCGGGCCGTGGCGGCCTGTCGGGTGTAGGAACACCCAAAATCTGTGCGGCATTTTGTCTCACCTCGTAGGCAGCATCAGTCAACAGGCGCTTCGCGAGTCCTTGCCCACGAGCGGGATCAATCTTGTTTAGGCTTATGAGGGCCGCGCTTCGCACGTGATGGGTACGCGACGATACAGCCTTTTCAAGCGCATCGGCGGCTGCTAATCCATGTGCGGCTAGTTGTTCAGCGAGAGCGTAACATTTTGGCCACTGCGATTTTATCAGAGCTTCAGCTTCACTAGCGAACTGCATATTTCACGTCGGACTTTTCACCATAAGACTGTGATGTACGATTTTGGCACTCCTTGCATCGACATAAGCTGCCCTGGCAACTACTAAAGGTTTCTAGATAATTAATGGTTGTACATGCAAACGGGCCTTTTGTTCTTTGGAACGCGAGTACAATCTCCGATAGCTTAATCCGATTGAGTGGATGCGGTCGACGGCCCGCCCGGATAGCTTGGAGTGTCGAATGAGCTAAGCCGCTTTGCTTTTCTAGCCAGGACATCGGCATGGTCTTTAGCGCTGGAAGTATCTTCGTAACCCAAATACTGGTCCATCCATTTGAGGCCGAGCCGGAGTGACGCGCTTATCGTAGGGGCGCAGCGATTCGAAGCGCGGCGCCCGGATTTCTCACTGCCGCGCGACCCGGGTTGATTTAGGATTTGGCGACATTCTCTCATACTAAAGGTCGGTTGACGGAATGGGTAACGAGCTTTTCCCAGCGCACCGGGCCGTAAAGTGCGGTGCGGGTCCTGTGCCTTGTGAGGAGGCCCGCGCCTTATCGATGAACTGACTCCACCCAGGGGGCGCGGCCCCGCCTCCTCCAGCCTGCCATTACGATTGAGGACCGATGTTCGAACAAGCCTTCAAGAATATAGATGACGTTCTGCGCAAGGATGCCGGTTGTTCCAGCGAGCTGGATTATATCGAGCAAACGTCTTGGGTGCTGTTTCTGAAGTACCTGGATGCGCTAGAACAAGACAAATCGATTGAGGCGGCGCTTGAGGGGAAGCCCTATAAGTTCATCCTGGAAAACAAATATCGCTGGGAAGCTTGGGCCGCGCCGAAAGGCAAGGACGGCAAGATTGACGCCAACCGTGCAATGACTGGCGATGATCTACGTGATTTTGTTAACGCGAAGCTATTTCCATATCTCCACGGCTTTAAGACACGCGCTGAAGGCCCGAACACCATCGAATACAAAATCGGTGAGATCTTTGGCGAGCTTCGGAACAAATTCCAAAGTGGATATAGCCTTCGCGCTGTCATCGATGAGATGGACGAGCTACGGTTTCGTTCGCAAACAGAAAAGCATGAGTTATCGCACCTTTATGAAGCCAAACTCCGCAACATGGGCAATGCAGGCCGGAATGGCGGCGAGTACTATACGCCGCGTCCGCTCATACGCGCAATAATTAATGTGGTCAAGCCTGAGATTGGTCAGCGGATTTATGATGGAGCCTTAGGCTCTGGCGGCTTTCTCTGTGAAGCCTTCGATTACTTAAGAAAGAGGCCGGGCCTCACGACCAAAGACGTCAAGAAGATTCAGAATCATACTTTTTACGGTAAAGAAAAGAAGAGCCTGGCTTACGTGATTGGGATCATGAATATGATTCTTCACGGAATCGAAGCGCCCAACGTTCTTCACACGAATACATTGGCCGAAAATATCATGGATATCCAGGAGAAGGACCGCTTTGATATCGTGATGACCAATCCGCCGTTCGGCGGTAAAGAGCATAAAGAGGTACAGCAGAATTTCACCATACGTTCAGGCGAAACGGCCTATCTCTTCTTGCAACATTTCATGAAGTTTTTGAAGGCAGGAGGTAGAGCAGGCCTGGTCATCAAGAATACGTTTCTCTCCAACGGCGATGCTACAAACCTTCGCAAAGAGCTGCTCGAAACATGCAACGTTCACACTATCCTGGATCTTCCGGGCGGTGCATTTCAGGGCGCCGGTGTTAAAACGGTAGTACTATTCTTCGAGAAGGGAGCTCCGACTCGAAGGATATGGTTCTATCAACTTAATCCAGGTCGCAGTCTTGGCAAAACCAATCCGCTCAACGATGCCGACCTTAAAGAGTTTGTCGAACTCCAGAAGAGGTTGGCTGATTCTCCGAATTCTTGGTCCATTGATGTCTCGAAGCTCAATAAAAGAACGTATGATCTATCCGTAAAGAACCCGAGCAATGGCGGCGATATTCAGCGACTACCGCAAGAGATTGTCGAAGAGATCGAAGCGTTGGACAGTCAGAGCGCCCTGGTTCTCGGACGTATTAGAGAACTTTTATGAGTAAAAGATGGCCGACTCGTCCGTTTGAGAGCGTCGTTGACTCTAGAGGTTCCGGTAGTACTGGGCTTCCAACAAAATTGTGGAGCGAGTCTGGATCCTATCCGGTCATCGGGCAAGGCTCGGAACAAATTGAAGGCTGGACGGATCGCCAGGACCTGCTTGTCACGCCAAATCCGAGTATCGTACTGTACGGCGGCCACACACGTCGCGTTAAACGGGTAACGACACCATTTGTTCCGGGACCTAACGTCAAACTCTTACAACCGCACTCGGGTCTTGATTCCGCGTTCTTGACATACTTCTTGATGCACCTGCCAATTGAGAACCGTGGTTACGCGGACCATTTTCCGCTTGTCCGCAAATCATTGATACCCCTTCCCCCGCTATCGGAACAGCGACGAATAGTCGACATTCTCGACAAAACATTCGAAAACATCGCGATCGCGAGCGCCAATACTGAGAAAAACATCGCCAATGCGAAAGAGTTGTTTCAGAGTGAGCTGGACGCCATCTTTGAGCCGCGCGGTGGCGAATGGGAGCTACTAACGGTGAGGGATTTGGTGAACCGCGATGTCCTTCATAAGCCGTTTGACGGCAATCATGGGGACGCACATCCAACGCGGCGGGATTACGTGAGCGTGGGCGTCCCATTTCTTATGACTTCGGACCTTCATAACGGTCTTGCTGATACGCGCAACTGTAAGCATATATCTCGGAAAATGGCCGATGCATTGCGCACTGGATTTGCGCGTGACAACGATGTGCTTCTTTCACATAAAGGGACCATCGGTAAGGCTGCGGTCCTGCATACCGATCTCGATTATGTAATTTTAACGCCTCAGTTGACCTCGTATCGCGTAGTCGACCCCAGACGTCTGTTAAATCGATATTTGTACTACTACTTCCAAAATACAGGCTTTCAGCGGACCATGTCTCTCTTGGCTGGGGCTGGTTCTACTCGTTCGTACTTAGGAATTACCAAACAGCTGGACTTACCCATAGCGATCCCCCCTCTTCCTGAGCAAAGACAAATAACGGCACGCCTTGATAAATTGTCCGAGACAACGCTCATAGCATCTGACCTATACAGAAAAAAGTCTCTTCTCATTATGAATCTCAAACCGTCCGTTCTCCACGCGGCCTTCGACGGTGAGCTGTAGTGCATTGGGAGCTCAACGAGGCTGACACTCGTGCGCAATTCGTTGACCCCGCCTTAAAAGCCGCTGGATGGGGTGTTGTTAATGACAGTCGCGTAATGCGTGAATACCATATCACCAGGGGCCGCCTTCAGGGACACGGCAAGCGAAGTCGAGCCGAAATCGGCGATTATATTCTAATCTATCGCAACCACATGTTAGGCGTTGTGGAAGCGAAGCGAGTTGGCCTCGTCTATACCGAAGGTCTGGCTCAAGCTAAAACATATTCACAGATGCTCGATGCACGGTTCGCATTCGCGACCAACGGAACGCGTATCTACCAAGTTGATATGCTCACGGGTCAGGAAGGCGACGTGGAAGCCTATCCCACTCCCGACCAGCTCTGGAACGTCGTCTTCGCCGAGCAGAATATTTGGCGCGATAGATTTGCAAGTGTTCCCTTTGAGGATAGGGGAGGCACATGGGGCTCGCGCTATTACCAGGACATTGCTGTAAATAATGTTCTAGAGGCAATTGCTAAGGGCCAGAAGCGCATACTGCTGACGTTAGCAACCGGTACTGGGAAGACCATGATTGCCTTCCAAATTGCCTGGAAGTTATTCCAGAGCAGATGGACACTTCAGGGGAACCAAGAGCGTAGGCCCCGTGTGCTCTTTCTCGCGGACAGAAACTTTCTCGCAAATCAAGCCTTCAACGACTTCTCTGCCTTCGCCGAAGATGCACTGGTTCGTATAAGTCCGGATGAAATTCGCAAAACCGCTAAGGTTCCGAAGAACGGCAACATCTTCTTCACTATTTTTCAGACATTCATGACGAGCCCAGCCGAGGGAGAAAATACCCACTTCACTTTTCATGGCTACCCTCCTGACTACTTTGACTTTATCGTCATAGACGAGTGTCATCGCGGCGGCGCAAACGATGAGGGTACGTGGCGCGCGATCCTAGAATATTTTTCACCTGCCGTCCAGCTTGGTCTTACTGCTACACCCAAGCGTAAAGACAATGTTGACACCTATGCATACTTTGGCGAACCCGTTTATACTTATTCCCTTAAGCAAGGCATAAACGATGGGTTTTTGACCCCATTCAAGGTCCGGCAAATCTCAAGCACCCTGGATGAGTACGTCTATACACCAGATGATAACGTTGTGGAAGGCGACGTTGAATTGGGAAGGCGCTACACCGAATCAGACTTCAATAAAGTCATCGAGATTAGGGAGCGAGAGGCGTTCCGAGTAAAACAAATCATGGACATGATAGATCAACGGGAGAAAACGCTAGTTTTTTGTGCGACACAGGACCACGCTTTAGCCGTTCGCGATCTGATTAACCAAGATAAGACCAGCGCAGACCCAAACTACTGCGTTCGTGTTACCGCGAATGATGGTGCTCTGGGTGAGCAATTTCTACGCGACTTTCAAGACAACGAAAAGACTATCCCGACTATACTTACAACATCGCAGAAGCTTTCGACCGGCGTTAATGCAAGAAACGTTCGGAACATCGTCCTCATGCGCCCCATTAATTCGATGATTGAATTTAAGCAAATTATCGGGCGCGGCACGAGGCTCTACGAAGGCAAAGACTATTTCACAATTTACGACTTCGTAAAAGCGCACGAGCATTTTAGCGACCCCACCTGGGATGGCGAACCTGAGGACGAAACAGTGGACCGAAAACCTAAAGGGCCACGCAAAGAGCGGCCTCCAAAGCCTCGCCCACACGAGCCCACGGAAAAGGTGAGAATCGTACTAAGCGATGGCAAGGTCCGGCAAATTCAGAGCATGGTTCAAACCAGTTTTTGGAGCGCGGATGGTCGGCCAATGTCTGCCCAGCAGTTCCTTGAGAGATTATACGGGGATCTGCCCGAGTTTTTTAAAAGCGAAAAAGAGCTGCGCCAAATCTGGAGTGTCCCGTCGACCCGAAAAGCTCTTGTGGAACGACTGGCGGAGAAAGGATTTGGCAAAGAGCAGCTGGCTGAAATGCAACGCATTATTGACGCCGATAAGAGCGATATTTTCGATGTGCTTGGCTATGTTGCTTTTGCGCTGCCGACTGAAACTCGCCAGGATAGAGCTGGTAAAGCCAAACGCGATATTGCCGACAACTTCAATGGAAAGCAGCTGGCCTTTATTGATTTTGTTTTGGGTCAGTACGTTCGCGAGGGAGAAGAGGAACTGGATCCGGTTAAGCTGTCTCCCCTCTTAAAGCTCAAATACAATGCGATTTCAGATGCCACGCGCGACCTTGGAGATCCGGCATCAATCCGAAACATGTTCATAGATTTCCAAAAATATCTGTATCAGTCGCAACCTCGGCTTAGCGGCCAAATGCAGCCTTGATTAGTCTCGTCGTGCCTCGACAGGAGGTCCCAAACGGGGGTGGTCGTAACCGGGTTTGCGTATGGCGGATGGCCGCGTGACAACAGCCGCAGGCGAACTTCAGGCTATTCTTTTCGCTTTGTTGGGCGTCGTCAACAGGGACACGGGCAACGTGTCGTTGACCGAAATTTTCAGTGGCCTACAGACTGCGGGGTTCCCTTTTTCCCCGCAGTTTTTCGTATTGATGAAGTTTAAGAATCCTAAGTCTGAGTCGTTTGAGACCCACCTTCAGATCGATGATCCCAACGGCACAGTGATATGGAGTCCCCCTGACTCGACCTTGAATATTAGGCTTGATCCTCCGACCTTTGCGATGCTGACCTTTGTGCAAGCAACTTTCAAGGCCCCCGGCCCGTATACCCTAAGGGCCTCCATCGATGGGGTGGAGGTGGCAAGTGAGGAATTTACGGTTCTTGAGGTAAAGACGGCAGTAGCAAAATGACAATGGTAACAAGCGCCCCACCCCCTGCGTGCCTGGGAGCATCCTTGGCGCTCGTTTCGTCTCAGGCGCAAACCTTCGTTGCCGTGGACGGCGCCCTAATTCCCGTCGAGGGTGCTAACGGGATGGTTTTTTCTGGACTTTTTGGATCGCCACGTTCGCTTGCCGTGAGCTTCTTCGAGCAACCTGGAATCATCGCGGATGATGAAGCGGACTACCTGACTTTTATCACGCCAGTTCCGCGCAATTTCTGATCAGCCGTAACAGGGTGTGCCGCCGCCAAAAATAAGGCACCGTTTAGACCACACGCACTTCACACCCGCCAATGACGAGATACTAGCTCAGGGCGACGTACTATGTGATTTGCCGATGGCCATGCTTTCCATCGAGTTGGAGTGGCTCGAAGATGCCGAAGGCGGCTACCGACGCGCTCTTAATCCACCTAAAAACGGCCAAGGTTTGCTGTTAGCTGAAGGCCGCGTACTGCCAGCCATGCTATTGTCATTCACCTGTGATATATGCAAAGTGCTGAAGAGCTTCATCGACAATGGCGGACAGGACGCTACGAGCTTTGTTGTGCATGCAGCTCCAATACTGTCTCTACCAGACGACAAGAACGCGGCAGGTGTCATCCGAGCTGGTAAGCAGTATAACGGTCTGTATTTGCCAGCGACGGGCGGCCTTCCCGACAGTTATGTCGATTTCTCTCTGTATCAACCCCTGTCAATCCGAACGGTCCTAAAGCATACGCTTCAACGCATCACCGGCCTAACTGAACCGGGGCGGATTTATTTGGCCGCGACGTATGCACAATATCTCGGGGATGATAGTAGGAGACAGGCGACTAGCTCGGTCCCGACTGACCTAGAGCGAACATACCTAAATCAAGCAATTACCGTGGCCCGAATTTGACGCCCGGGACTGCCGCCCCGCCAGGGGCTCGCGTGGCACCCCTGTGGCACGGACCTCCTGACACGAGCCGATGCTTGCCGATACCCGCCGGCAGGAAGATAAGGCAAAAGCCTCACAGGACGAGGCTTCCCGACACCTAACGCTACTCGTCGGTATCGCCGGACTCAGATTCGATTCCCGTTGGCGACAAACGCACTAGGCCTTTCAGGCAAGTACCGAAAACCTCGCGCGCGCGGCCTCCCATTACGGTTGCCAAACGGTTGCCGTCGCTTCACTCGGCGAGATCGGTTCGGCGCTCTTCTTTGCCACGTGGGAGCGCCGATGGTGGCGGCGAAAACGGCCCGCGCGGTCGTGAGGTGTGACCCGAGTGTGACCTGGCGCTAGATTCCGGGTGATGCTCGCGGGAGCAGCCGAGCGAAACCGCCCGTATATCAAGGGTTTGCGCTGACATGGGAGAGTACGGGTCTGGTGGCCCGCACGGTCTTCAAAACCGCTGAGGCCGGTGAAAGCCGGCTGGTAGGTTCGATTCCTACACTTTCCCGCCAAGTTGCCAGAAACCGCGATAAACTATCGACCGATGCAGCGTACCGTGTCAAACGAACCGCTGACGCCGCTCGAGTTTGTCCAGATGGTCGTGAACGAATCGCCGTCGGACGCGAGGGTAAAGACGAATGTACCCTGACCGACCGTAGGATGGCGCCACGTGCCGCGCAGGACGTTCTCGAACGCAGCTCCCTGCAACGTTGTGTCGCTGTAGGAACCACTACCGTTGCGAATGCGCATGGTACCGCCCGGCCCTTGCCAGGTTCCGTTGAATCCGAAGCATCCGTGGGCGGACGGCGTTATTCGTTTGCCGGATTGCGGTGCCGACTGCGTCGCGATGGCGCCAGACGGTCCTTTGATCGAGCCAACATGATTCAACGTGACTGCGACCTGTTGCCGAGCTTGTAACGTGACCGATTTCAACGCCGTATTTCTCGGCAGAACCAAAACTGAGCCTTGCCGCACGGCGACGGTCCCGGTTTGCGTTGCCGGATCGTACCCGACGCTGAACTGAGTCCCTTTTTCTGCCGCCACGAACGTGGTCGTCGACGGGGTGAATCGCGGTACGTCAGGCTCGCTTGCCGGCGTCAGGAACTCTACGATGCCCTTCAACACCTGAAAGACGCTTGTGCTCTCCGGCGGTTTGCTTCCGGCGGGTGTGTAGTCAGGTCCGATCAGGACGAGCGTACCCTGCTTTGGATTCTCAAAAGAGATCGTGCGATTGCCTTGCAGCCACTTCCAAGTTGCGGTCCCGTTGACGACGACTTGATCGCCGTCCCGCAGTTTCATTCCGACGAACGCGTTGCCGTGGAACTTGCTTCGAATCACCCGAATCGTGGCCGGTAAGCCTGCGCCGTTCACGCCGATCGCGGTGATGACCGCGCGCGCTTTGGGCTGACCGTCGGGATCGCACGTCAGCATCCGCACCTCGAGCGTCTCCCCGTTTCCGCCCACTCGCACGGGGAACTTTCCGTCCTCGTTCTGCTTTTGCCGAAGACCGTTCTGCGCGACGTAACCGAGCGGGTAATCCTTCCACGACGCGGTCACGGAATAGGTCCCCGCCGGCAATTCGGCCTCGATGACGCCATTGGCATTGCTCGTAAAGACTTTGCCCCCGATGTTTACGGCGACGCCTTCCTGGATGTGAAACCCTTCGCCGGCTTTGTCGGTGCACGCTCGCGTGGTCGCGATCTTCACTTTGATCGTCTTCGCCGCGCATGCGCCCATATAGACCAAGAGAGCGCCGCCATTCCCAGGGGAGAACCTGGCGACGCCTGACATATCGGCTGAGTATTTCTGCTGGCCCGACTTGCCGGCTTCGGCAAAGAGAACATAGGCGACTTTGCCGGGCGGCAGGCCCGGCGCCGCAGCCCGTACTTCGACGTTGTAAACGTTCGAAGGCATTTGGGAAAAAGCTTCGCCGTTTGCGTTGGTCCGATAAGCTTCGCCATTCAGTTGAACTGCGACATTTCCGAGAACCGAATTGTCACAGGCGCTGAATGTATTGATCGAAATGCTAATCGTCTGGGCCTGAGCGCCGGCGCTCGCTACGCTCGCCACGGCGACGATGAGAGATAGAGCAACTCGCGTCGCGATGTTCCGTGCGTTCATAGCCATACCTCAACCGTATGAAGTCAGCGATTCAGTTCGATGGGCGTAGTCTACGCCCTTATTTCTCGGGTATTCAAGTCCTACGAGTTTAGGTTGATCTGAATCCCGCGCGCCCGCAGACTTCATCGTAGAGATAGTCCATACCATAGAGCGGATGAATACCGGTGTTGATGTCCGGGCTTGAAGACCCGTTACGCAGATTGACATACGCGGGCGCCGGCGGCGTGGCCTCCACGGGTGGCGCGCTTGGCCCGCCGTAGATCGGCTTGAAAGACAAAGTGGCCGCGGTGACTGCGCTGTTCGTTCCGTTGCCACCGAGGAAACTCAAAGCGATGCCTGTTGCATTAGCGGCACCGGTTCCAAAACCGTTGAGGATCATGTATCTGATGCCTACGTCAATGAGCAGACCACCTTGCACGCAAGCAGCGCCGTTAAAGGAAACGCATCCGTTCGGGCTATTCCAGTCGCCCAACCGGTTTAATGTTGCGGCCGAGGATCCGTTACTTGAGAACGGCGTCAACTGCTGAAAATTACTCGCGGTGAAATCGCGCGTATTACTCGCGCCGAGGCCTACCTGCAGTAAGGTTTTCGTCAGCTTATAGCCGGCGAACAGGTCCGTTCCCGTTACGATGGCGTTTTGCTGCAGAAGCGTGTTCATGAGCGGCGACTTGTACGTGGGACCGTCGGGGCCGGGCGTCGACACCGGACGGCCAAATCCAACGCCCATGAGTGTGTAGCAGCCGTTTCCGCACGCGACGTCTTCGACGAGCACTTTCATCGGCACGGTCTTTCCGACCACGGTGCCGTCGTTTTGCCGCAGCGTTACGCGCGCGAGATAGTAATGACCGGCGTACCAGTTGCCGTCGCTGGAAAGCTCCTCGTATCCGGGTTCGCCGGGCCCGAATAATTCGTTTGGACTGGAACCCGCCACGTCGCTGGGCTCGATGATCAGGAGCTCCGATCCCGTATCAATTTGCGCCTTGCGCGAGGTCGAGGATCCGATTGAGAACCCCACGTCGTACGCGCCGGCATTCGTACCCGAGAAGACGTTGGTCTCATCGAGGGTCGGCGGTGAACCCGCGGGATATGGACGCGGGCAGGCCGGATCCACCGACGCGGGATTGGCGGGAAAAATCTGGGCTGTTTGGCTGAAGGTTCCTGCAACGCCGACAACCGTCATCGGATTGACAAATGCTGAGCCACTGTAATGAAACGGGGCCGCACCACTTGTCGTATCGGTCACCACGCCGTCGGAGATAATCGGCGGCGCCGATGATTGCGCCGTCGCGCGGGCCGTAACCGCGCCTGCCGGGCCATACACCGCAACCTGGCCTGGCGTGACGATCACATTGCCGGCGCTATCCATGGGCTGCAGCGAGACGTGAAAGTCTGCCGCGCCCACGAAATACTGCTGCGAAAGCGTCATCACCAGCTGCGCCACCGCAGTATCCGTGATCATCGGATACGCGTCATTTCCGGTCAGCGTTTGCGTTGTGTGCGTACTGGCGAGCTTCTTGCCTGTGGGCGTGCTGCTAAGCGCGGGCTGCGCGACCGAGCTGGCGAGCTTCTCGCCTGCAAGTACGCTGCTGGACGGCGGCTGATCGTAGAAGTCGACATGCACCGCGACCGGACCGATCTGCGTGGGCTTCGCGTTCGTACTGCATTTGCGTCCCGTGGCCGTTGCGGAGCAATCTTTGGACGAAGCCGATAAATCAACGACGCCGGCCAACGAAGAGGGCGGCGGCGTATTGAATTCGCCATCGGCGTAGACGTAGACGTAAGCGCTCTTCACTTGCGAACCGATGGGGGCACCGGCATTTGGGATCGTGACCGATACCTGAAGATTCCAGGTGTTCACTGGGGGTGTCGAGCCGCCGCTCTTACCGGAACATGCCGAAAGAAGCACGCCCAATAGAAAAGCGGCACCCCCCATATATTGAAGTACGGGTGGACGCATGAGAGCGAGCTTCGGCTCGCCCGCTTGCCCGCCTGTGCGCCAATGTGCGCGAAATCGAAGTTTTGGAGCTGATTCCCTTAACTGCTGCTTTAAGTGATGAGGCCGTTTGCTCCAGAATGAGGTACGCGATGAAAAAGACCAGCAGCTCGAAAAGCAGTCAGTCTCCGTCCGCGCTCATTAGCGGACGAATCAAAGAGCTTGCCGATTGGCGGGGCGATACGCTCGCAAAAATGCGCAAACTCATCAAGCAATCCGATCCCAAAGTCGTCGAGGAGTGGAAATGGAGGGGCGTGCCCGTCTGGGAGCACGATGGAATGATTTGCACGGGCGAGACCTACAAGAGTATCGTCAAACTCACATTCGCGAAAGGCGCGCAGCTCAAAGACCCAAAGCGGCTATTCAACTCCAGTCTTGAGGGTAACGTCCGTCGTGCCATCGACCTGCACGAAGGCGATTTGATCAACGCGGCTGCATTCAAAGCGCTCGTTCGCGAGGCCGTCGCGTTAAACCAGTCCTCAATGAAGGCACGGAAGACGAAGCGGTAAGCTAGTCCTCGGGGGCCGCTTCCCATTTGGGCTTCATTTCCTTGCCCCATTTCTGCGGGTCTTCATTGTGCATCGCTTCCATTTGCTTGGCCACGTCGGGATGCTTCGCCATTACGTGTTTGGTCATCGTCTGCACCATTTCGTCCCACGATCCGGCTGACAATTTTTCGTCACACGTTCCGCCGAGATCTTTACATTGCATCGTTTTCATGCTTCACTCATCCCCTTTCGGCGCAGACGCCGCTCATCGCGGCGGCTGCTTTTCATAAAGCCGCAGATCGCGGTCGTAGGCATACATCATGCGATGGAATTCCATTCCTAAGCGATTTGCCACACGGATCGACGGCGTGTTGGCTTGGTGGATCAGCGCATACAGAACGGGCAAGCGCAGCTCTGCGAAAGCGAACTCGGTGACGGCGCGCGCGGCCTCGGTCGCGTAACCGTGCCCGTGATACGCTTTATCGAAGAGCCAAGCGATTTCGACGTCGGTGCCATGGTCGGGAATATAGAAGACCCCGCATGCTCCGATGACGCGCTGATCGGCCTTGTGCGCGACCGGCCAAATGCCGAAACCGTCTTCCTTATCGCGATCGAACATTCGCTGTAATGACGCGCGCGTCTGCTCCCGATCTTTCACGCCACCCGGAATGAAACGCATGGTTTCCGCGTCTCCGTAAAATGAGAATGCATCATCGAGGTCTCCTTCGATGCCCCACTTTCTCATGAGCAGCCTTTCGGTTTCGATGGTATTCATGAAATCCGGCCGAGCACTTCAAACGTGCGCAACGGCGCCGCTTTGCCTTTTACGATGACCGGGTCGAGCTCGCGAACTTGAAATAAGTCGCGGACTTCTTTATACGTCGACTCGCTGATGATGATCTGGCCGCCGAGCGCGACGTTGTAGAGCCGCGCGGCGATATTGACGTCGTCGCCGATGACGGTGTAGTTCATGCGCGAGGATGCGCCCAGGTTTCCCATCACGACGCGACCCGTGTTGATGCCCATCCCAACGGTGAACGGCTCCTTGCCTTCCTTGCGCCAGCGTTCACCGAGTTCGCCGATCACACGCTGCTGCTCAAGGGCGGCATAGACGGCTTTACGCGCGTCGTCGGGTGTTTGTACGGGCGCCGAAAAAGCCACCATGATGCAGTCGCCGATGAACTTATCAACGTAGCCGCCGTATTTGAAGATGACCGCGCACATGGCTTCGAAATATTCGTTGAGTTGATCATAAATGGCTTCCGGCGTCATGCGCTCGGACATGGCGGTGAACCCGCGGATATCCGAATAGAAGATCGTTGCCTTGACCAATTTACCGGAAAGCGCCAGGGCGTTTTTTGGATCGTCCGTGCGCAGGATGCTCGCGACCACCGCCGGGCTAACGTGCATGCCGAAGAGGCCGGTCACGAAGCGGCGTTCAGCGGATTCGGTCGTGACGCGGTAGGCGACAACGGCAAGCGCGCCCAGCAGCATCGCGCCGGCGACGTGCAGCAGATTCAACCAGTAAAGGTGATAGTCGAAGAGCGCCGCGGAAAGCTCGAGGTAAGCGAGCACCGATACGATGCCGAGCACGATCGCGAGCGCCGGACGAAGCTGCGAAAGCCCGGCCGCCAGCAGCAGCGGCAGCGCAAAAATCAGCGCGAGATCCAACCACTCCGGCGCAACCCGGATGTATGTTCCCGAAAGCAGCTGGTCGATGAAACGCGCATGCACAAAGACGCCTGGAATTAATCCGGCCGCGGTCGGCGCGAAATCAGGCAGCGCTTGCGCGGCCGCGCCGACGAGAATGAGCTTTCCGTTTGCAAAAGTGCTGAGCTGATCCAGCGGCGCGGTGAGCGCGCTTGCGAACGACATTGTCTGCGAAACGAAGCCGACGCCGGCCGTCTGTGCGCCGACGCGCTGCGTGGTGTCCATGTATCCGCTTACGGAAAAGGGCAGCACGAGAAGCGCGCCGTGAAATGCCGGAACAGATCGCGCATCGAGCGCAGCTCCGCGATAACGCTGAACCGCAGTGAGCGCGAGCGATTCCGCGTCTACACCGGGAAACCCGGGCGGCATCGGCGAGAGGCGCATCGGTTGCCCGATCACGATTCCGCCGGGCGTATCGATCGATGTGAAGCCGAAGCCTATCGTGTGGCGCAGAACCGGCGGCGGCAGCTCGGCGCCCGGAACGCCCGCCGTCGTCGTGGTGACCGGGTAGCCGATGACCGTCGGAATAAAACGAGCCGCTCGCGCGAACGCAGCGTCTTGCGATGGATCCGCCGACGGCTCAAGAAAATCGATATCGAACGCAACGGTTTTTGCGCCTGATTTTGCTAAACGCGAAAGCAGCTTTGCATAAACGCTTCGAACAAACGGCCATTGGCCCAAGCCGGCGCGCGTATTCCCAATCGATTCTTCATCGATCACGATCAGTGCCAGCTGTTGGTTTGGATCATCGTACGCGGAAACATTTGGTAGCACCAACGCATTGGGATGCGCGAACGCGTCGGCGTGGATCCGGTAATCTTCAATCCGGTTGGCAAATGTCAGGTTCGTCAGCGGCGCCAGATAGAGCGCGGCCGCAGCGGTGCTCGCGCACGCTGCGAGCGCCAGAGAGATCGTTAAACGCCGGGCGGTGATGGGGAAGGCGATGGCGATGCGCAGGTCGGCTGCGAGTCGGTGTTGGTCAGCTTGCGAAGAAATCCGCTGACTTTGGAAGTCTTGGGCGTCGCGCACGGCGTAGGCGATGCGCTCGGCGCCGGTGTCGCGGCGGCGTTATTTCGCGAACGGTGCAGGAATCCACCAAGCGCGGAAAGGCCGCCCGCGATTCCCGGCGGCACAACTCTGCCGGCGATAGTGTCGCCGAGATTCTGCGCCGCGCTCTGCCAATCCGAAACGGGCGCGCCGAGTTCTGCGAACTGCGACATCGCCTGGTCCGTCAAGACATTAATGGTGGTTTGAATCCGGCCGTTCACCCAACTCGCCAGCAAATGTTGTCCGGCCTTCAGTGCGTACTTCTTGCCGTCTTCGGTCGTAACGACCACCGGAAGATTCGGATCCGTTAGACCGTAAACGTTCACCGTGAGGTCGCGGCCGTCAACGCCGATGTCGCCCTCGGTTCCACGGACGGCGATTTGCGCGGTCGGCGTTTGGAACGTGTAGTTCGCAGGCTTGCCGTTTGGATGTTCGATTTTGAATCGCGTCGTGCCCTGATAGATGATGAACTTCGCGTTCGTGCTTTGGATTTGGTTGAAGAACGCCAATTGAACGCGGGTGTCCGAGCCCATCGTCACGCGCGAGCTTTCCGGAAGCACGACTGCGCCGATCGAAGAATCACCGGTGATCGCAAAATCGCTGTCGCCCAGTACGATGGTGGCGGATTGCGCGAGCGCGTGCTTGGAAGTCTTGCCGTGCTCGTAGGAGACGGTGCCGCGCACGTTTTGGAGCTGCTTATTGCCGTCGGCACACACCAGCAGCGGTGCCGCGCACAAAATAGCGAGCAGAGCCGGTCCCAAACGGCGCATGCCCTACCCTTCTGCGGGCTGGGCTCGCATCATCCTGGTCGCCATGAGAGCGGGCACCGCCGCGACCAGGGCAATCGCCGCGGCGACATGCCATGCGATTGCGTAGCCGGCGGTTCCCACGAGGGCGCCCATTAGCAGCGGCGCGATTGCCGCGGCGACAAGCATCCACATGATGCCGAAACCTACTGCGCCGCCGGCATGATCTTCGCCGCCAATCTCGGCCAGCGCGAGCATCGCTAACGCGAACCAGCCTTCGCCCGCAAAACCGAGTCCGAAGGCAGCGATGCAGAGAAGCCCAATGCCGATGTGCCCGATGCCGCTTAAGAGCATCGCGGCGCCCGCGCCGAGTATTGCGCAGTACACCATCGGAATCGTGCGGCTGCCCCGGTAACGGTGATCGCTCAGTCCGCCCCACACCATGCGCCCCGCGCCCGCGGAAAGATGTCCGCCCGCAAATATCAGCGCGGCTATTTCGGCGGAATATCCGCCCCCGCGCACCAGCGTGATCGGAAAAAATGTAATGAAAATAATTTGCAAGCACATCAGCAGCATCGCCGTGACCGTCACCAGAATTAGCCGCGGATCTTTGCCGATGTGTCCGATGTCTTCGATCAGTTTTAGGATCGAAACGTGTTCGCCGCAGAGTTCTTTCGGTTGGCGATAGAGTAACGCGGCAGCCGTGCAAAAGACTAGAACTACCGTGCCGCCGGTGAGTAGCGCCCCGCGATATCCGTAATGCCAGGCGACGAGCGCGAAAAGTAAACTGCCAAGTGCGCCACCGACCGGCATGCCCGTCTGACGGATTCCCATTGCCAAGCCGCGCTGTTCGCGCGAAAAGAACGCGAGAATCGCATGCGTGCCGGCCGGATTGCTGGCCGCGTTTCCGATACCGTACAAAAAAACGCATCCGAGCAGCCACAGATAGTTCGGAAAAATTGCGGCCGCCATCATCGAGCCGCCCATCAGAATGCCGGACTCGAGCAGCATCGCCTTGTCGCCGAAGCGGTCGCAGAGCGTGCCGCTCACGGCGACCGTGAGAAAACCGCCCGCCACCATCGCGGTTGCGATCAGGCCGAGCTGCGCGTGCGGCAAGTCAAACGAGCGCCCGACGTAGGGAACGAGCGCGCCGATACCGCCGTAGAGCATCGAGCCGGCGATCATCGATACGGTGAAGAGCGCGAGCACGAAATAGCGGGACTCGCCGCGCGGCGTCAGGAGCACGGGTAGGGCATTCGTCGCGGCCGCGTGGGAATTTTTTTCCTTGGGCGAGAATCGGCGAGCACAGACCTATGAAAAAGGCCTTGCAACAGCTTTTGCTCGATCGCGAACTAGAAATGGCGTTCCAGCCGATCTGGGACCTTCGCGAAGACCGGGTTCTCGGCTATGAAGCGCTCGCGCGGCCGGCGGCGCACTACGGATTTTCCGGACCCGAACAGCTTTTCAACGTCGCACACGGATCGAAGATGGTGCACGAGCTCGACGTGCTCTGTTTTGAAGCGGTCGTTCGTTCGGTCAAACACATCCCCGATGACGTGCTCCTGTTCGTCAACGTCTCGCCCGCGACGCTCGAGCATCCCGAATTCGATCCGGGCCGGCTCGTCTATGGAATTACGCGACGCGGCTTCGACCCGAGGCGCGTTGTGCTCGAAGTGACCGAACGCGCCATCTCCGACATCGAGCGCGTGGTGGAACGGGCGCTCGCGTTTCGCGAACACGGCGTGAAGCTCGCGCTCGACGACGCGGGCGCCGGCAATGCTGGGTTGTGGATGCTGAGCATTCTGCCCGTGGACTACATCAAGATTGACGGCTCGATCGTGAATCGCGCGCTGGCGGACAAAACGTGCCGCGCCGTACTCGCCGGCATTGCCGCAATCGCGCAGGAAACCGAAAGCGTCCTCATCGCCGAAGGTATCGAAACCCCAGAAGCGCTGGAATTTATCAAGGGAATCGGGAAAGTTCGCGCGGTGCAAGGTTTCTTGATCGCCAAACCCGCGATTGCCGGAACCGCGGATTTCAACGCCGCTGCGCTGCGAAACCGGCTCTCCTCATCCAAACTGACGGCATAAGCGCGCCCAGCGCGCTCACACATTTAGAATGCCCCAAATGCGCCGCCCGCTACGATGCGGACGTCGAACAGCATTTGTGCCGCTGCGGCTCGCCGCTGGTGGCGCGGTACGATCTACTCGCAGCCGGCAAGACGTTTACGCGCGAGAGTCTGGCAGCGCGCGAGCCGTCGCTATGGCGGTATAGCGAACTCTTGCCGCTGCGCGAAGCGGTGAACCGCGTAAGCTTCGGCGAGCAGTTCACGCCGATGGTTCCGATGCCCTCACTCGGTGAAGCGCTTGGAATGGAACGGCTCTTCATGAAAGATGAAGGGTTGCTGCCGACCGGTTCGTTTAAGGCGCGGGGCGCGGCACTGGGCGTTTCGCGCGCGCGCGAGCTCGGTGTTCGCGCATTTGCCATGCCGACCAACGGGAATGCCGGCGGCGCATGGGCCGCATACGGCACCCGCGTGGGCATCGACGCCTATATCGTTATGCCGAAGAGCGCGCCGGCGATCAATAAAGTCGAGTGCGTCATGACGGGTGCGCACGTGTGGCTGGTGGACGGACTGATCAGCGATGCGGGCAAGATCGTTGGAAAAGCGGTCGCCGAATATGGAATCTACGACGCCTCGACGCTCAAAGAGCCGTACCGCATCGAAGGCAAGAAAACGCTTGGCTTTGAGTTGATCGAACAATTCGCATGGAACGTGCCCGACGTCATTCTCTATCCCACCGGCGGCGGCGTCGGACTCATCGGCATCTACAAGGCGATACGCGAGCTGCAGGCCATGGGTTTGCTGGAAGAACGGCTGCCGCGCTTCGTAGCGGTGCAGGCCGAGGGCTGCGCGCCGATCGTGCGCGCGTTCGACGCGCGCCAAACGGAATCGACGTTTTGGGACGGCGCGAACACGGTGGCCTTCGGGATCAACGTCCCCAAAGCGCTCGGCGATTTCTTGGTGCTCGAGGCGCTCTATGAAAGCGAGGGCACCGCGATTGCGATCGACGACGCAAGTATCCTCGCAATGCAGCGGCGCATCGGCGAAACCGAAGGCCTGTTCATCTGTCCCGAGGGAGCCGCGACGATTGCGGCCGCTGCAGAGTTGCGCCGCCGCGAGTGGATCGCGCCGCAGGAGCGCGTACTGGCTATCAACACCGGCACGGGTCTGAAATATCCGGACGTTACGCTTCCGAAACTCGAGTTGCTGCAGCCCGACGCGACGATCCGGATCGAAACGCGTAAATAACAACTCCCACCAGCGCGACGATAACCGCCTGCACGCCAGGCTGCAACAATACCGGCTTGTCCAGCGACGAGACGCAAATCGAGATGGCGAACCAGGTGGAGAACCCCATAATGATCGCGCCGACGGCCAGTTGGACCGGACGGTTGCGCGCGATGGCGGACTGGTTCTCCGCATAATGATCCGGCGCGGTGCGCGGGAAGAGCCACATTCCCAAGCCCAGAAAAAAGAAGACGATCATGCACGCGAGCACGCGCACTTGTACCCCGAAGACGTAGCCCATCGGAATCGATTCGGCCAGCGTGAGCGATCCCAAGACGGCGGCAATCGTTAGCGCGAGGACCGGCGTTTGAAAGCGGATGTGTGTCACCGCAAAACGGGGCGGCAGTAAACCGTCTTGCGCCCATGCGTAAATCCAACGCGATTGCGCGAGGTAGAGCGGCAGAAACGTTTTGATGACGATGAGCGCGACGAAGACGTTCATCAGCGACGCCAGCCACGCCGGCATGACCATGCCGAGCAAACCGGTCGACGTGGTGTAGGTTGTAAACTTCAGCGCGGAGAGTCCGGCGATGAGCCGCCACGGCACCGCATGGTAGACGGCAAACGCGAAGAGCGTATAGATGAACATGACCAGGCAAACCGCGATGACGACGCCTTTGGAAAGCGCGCGGCGCGCATCCATGGCTTCACCGCCCGTTTGCGTTGCGGTCGAGAGTCCGAGATAGCCGAAGAACAGCACGGGCAATGCGGTGCCGAATGCAACCGCCGCATTGACGTGCGTGGCGGGCGCCGCCGCGAGCACGTGCTGCATCGAAACGTGCAGACGGCTCTGCATCGCGAGCGCGAAACCTTGCGGCGTC
The DNA here is from genome assembly GCA_003136355.1 of Vulcanimicrobiota bacterium. GTDB lineage: Bacteria > Vulcanimicrobiota > Vulcanimicrobiia > Vulcanimicrobiales > Vulcanimicrobiaceae > Rubrimentiphilum. The sequence continues at coordinate 43,996 of PLED01000111.1, forward strand.
GTCGAAAATCCGTACCCAATGACGACGAACGCGACGACGATGACGAAACACATCGCGGCGACGGCAAGCGTTCCGGCTAGCCGTACGCCGCGTACGTGAACGAACCAAATTCCCCACAGCAGCACCAGTCCGGTCGTAACGGTTCCGGCCGTCGAGCCGAGCACTTGCGCGGCCCCCGTTGCGCCGAGCGCGTCGCATGCGTTCGCCAGAAACTTCGGCGCCGTGTAAGCCAGCGTTCCGAGCGAACCGCTGACGCCGAACCACGATAAAAACGTTACGAGGAAACCGAAGAACGGACTGACCGCGCGCGAGATGATCACGTACTCGCCGCCCGCGCCGACCAGACCCGAAGCGAAGAAATAGCGATAGGCGATGACGGTCGCAAACGTGAGCAGGCCGCCGACGATCATCAGCCACGGAACCAAATCGCCGACGCCGGGCGCGGTCTGCTGGATTTGCGTCGAGACGAAGAACAGCCCGGCCGCGATTTCGTTGGTAACACCGAACGCAACGACCGACCATAGACCGAGCACGCGGCGCAGTTCGTTCGATTGCACGAAGGCGGGCTTCGTCAAAAAAAAGAGCGCTCATTTGCACGAGCGCTCGGGTTCTCTCCCTCAGTGAAAGTTACGGAGTCGGTGAGGGGCGCGGACGGCGCATTCCGCGCGGCGGCCCGAATTCACGGCCGTGCCCGAATCCGTGGCCTCCCATCATTCCGGGGCCTTCGGCGCCGCCGGTTGCGACCATGAGCAGCAGCGCGCCCGCGTCAGGCATATAAGCGCGCTCCATTCCGCTCGGCCGTGGACGTGGCGAAGGCATGTTCGGATTGGCTGCGCGCATTTTCGCGAGCCCTTGTTCGAGCAATGCGCGCACCTGCGTTGTGAACGACTGCGCGGCACTCAAGATCGCTTGCTTCTCAACGCTCGACAGAGCAGCGTCGAGTTTTTGGATCGCAGCCTTCCGATCCGGGTTGGCCGATATCGCGAGCTGGCCGGCGATCGACGCCAACAGATTGCGGTGCGCAGGCGTCAGCGAACCCAGAACCTTTGCGCGAAATTGTTTGTGCAGCGTTTGCATTTGATGCATGTTCTGACGCATCGCACCGAAATCGGGGCGCGGCCAGGGAGTGCCGCCGGGACCCGGGGGCGGCTGCGCCTGTGCAAAGGCGAACGCCGGAACCAAGGCGAGGAGAGTAAAGAGAGCGAGCAGTTTCTTCATACTCTCTTTTTAAGGGCGCTTCCGGGGAATCTCCTGTGAAACGCGCGCGGGAACGTTAGCCGCCGCTTAGAAACCAAGCGCATGACCGATGCTCAAAGGCTGGCACAAGCGCTCAACCCGCTGACGAAGACGCCGCAATTCTCCTACACCAAGGCTCGTGCCGCGGCGCGCAGTGAATCGGCCGTCAATTGGCCGGCGACCAAAGAGCGCAACGAAGATTTCAATCCCGAGGTCGACGGTTGCGAATCGTTTGTGATGAAGGACGGCAGCGTCTGCGAATGGCTGCCGGGCCAGTACCGTTACGCTGCACGCTGATGGATCTGACGGAGCACGCGCGGAAGAATCGCGCCTTTTGGGATCGTCAAGCCAAGTCTTATCAGACCGAACACGGGAAGCAGCTTTCGAGTGTACCGCTCGGCTGGGGCATCTGGTCAATTCCCGAAAGCGAGCTCCGTGTGCTCGGAGAAGTTCGCGACAAGGACGTGCTCGAGCTTGGCTGCGGCGGGGCGCAGTGGTCCATTGGGTTAGCGCAGCTTGGCGCGAGATGCGTTGGGCTCGATAATTCGGAACGGCAGCTCGAGTTCGCGCGTAAGGCGATCGAAGAGGCAGGGCTGTCCATTCCTTTGATCCATGCGAGCGCGGAAACCGTGCCGCTGCCGGACACGTCGTTCGACATAATCTTTTGCGACCACGGCGCCATGTCGTTTACGGACCCCGTACTTAGCATACCCGAGGCGGCGCGATTGCTGCGCCACGGCGGCCTGTTTGCATTTAATGCTGAAACACCGCTGCACTTTACCTGTTTTGATAGGGCTCGTGACCGTATTAGTACGGAGTTGCAAATATCATATTTCGAAAACCGGATCGACGACATGGACGGGAGCGTGTGCTTCTCATTGCCGTATGGCGAATGGATCCGGCTTTTCAAAGAATCCGGTTTTGAAGTCGAGGATCTTATCGAACTTCGACCCTCCGAGGACGCAACGTCGACCTATCGGGACTGGGTCTCTCATGCGTGGGCGCGCAAATGGCCGGCTGAGCAAATTTGGCGGTTGCGGCGCGTTAGAAAAGCAGGGTCGTAAACTCGGCGACTTGACGGAAGCCCAGCGCTTTATACAGCGCGAGGCCGGCGACGTTGAAGCCGTTGACGTAGAGAGAAAGTGTCGCGTGCTCGTTCAGCAACAGGTCGCAAATCCCAAAGAGAGCCGCCGAGCCCAATCCGCGCTTGCGTAAGTGAGGCGGCGTCCAAATGCCTTGCAGCTGAAGCGTGCGCGGGCTGCGCGGACCTTCGCTACAGTAGAAACAGATCTGTTGCTCAAACTCTCCGACCCACCATGTCCCGCGCTCGATTGCGACACGCACGTTTGCGTCGAACTCCGCCGATCCCGCGCGTGGATCGTAACCGAGCTCCTCACGGATCATCGCCGCGGAGTTTACCGCAAGGGTTTGCCATTCATCGATCCTTGCATGGCGAACTCGTACCTTATCCGAACGGCCAAGTAAGGTGCTGCGATCGACCGCGAGTACGGGTTGGCTTTCTCGCACGATGCGCGCCGGCGCGTGGCGCGCCGCGACGCGCTCCCAATAACGCTCAATCGTTTTTCTCGGGCCGACGATCATGCGCTCGAACGTGGCCGCCGTTTTAACTGCGGCAAAGGCGTCAACGCTTTCGTCTTCATAGGCGGCAAGCACGACGTGATGTCCGAAAAAAGCGACGCCTTTTACGCTCGATGCATCTGCGTACACATAGAGGCGCTGACGAAACGCGGGAGTGGTTGGCGACTCAATAGCCCAACTGAGAAAGACATTTTCGTATGGACTGCGGTCGAGGTAGGCCAGCGCGGCCGCTGTATCGGCCCGGCGCATCGGGCGCGCCTCGTACGCGCTCAGCTGAGTTTCACGAGAAAAGCCGGCTTGCTCGTCGGGTGTTTACTTCCGCCCTCGGGCTCCATGCTTACCGCGACTTCGACAACCTGCGACGCTCGCGCGGGAATGTGAACGACTGCGGTGCCGCTGCGGTCGGGCATGAACGTGACCGAGGGCGTCATCTGCGTGCCGCCCTTGCGCATGATCCACGCCTGGTACACTTTCCCGCGCGGCGGCATGCTCATCGAATCCATCGCGATGTACAGCCGGTTGCCGTGGCGCACGACTTCGCCGTCTTCTACGGCATAGTGCTGCGAATCGGTCGACGTAAGATCGGCAAGCTCCGTGCGCTGTGCCGCAACCTGGCGGTTCAGCAATTTGGTGTGCGTGCCGAGCTGCGCGAACTGCGCCTGCGATTGATGCAGCTCTTCATTTAAAGAGATGTTGAACGCGCTCGTGACGAGCGCCACGGCCAAGCAAGCCGCGGCGACTGCATAGGCCGGCCAAACGATGGGTCGCACGGCGCGCATTTCGCCGACGTTGGATAGGCGTCGCGGAGCAGCGCTGCCGCGAACTTGGTCCATAATGCGCGCTTTCAGCCGCGGACTGGGAACCACCGCGCCGCTTACTGCATCGGGGCAGGCTTCGGCTGAATACGCGACCGCATCGACCGCCGGTTTGAGCCGGCGGTATTCGGCCGTACATTCTGGGCAGATTGCCATATGCTCGCGCACGGCTCGCGCCTCGTCGCGCGGGAGCGCGCCGAGGGCGTAGACCGCGACGTCGTCGAGCATCGCGTCGTGCGCGTTCATACCGTCACCGTACCCTCGAGCGCGCTTCGCAGTTTTCCAAGACCCGTGCGTATCCGCGTTTTTATCGTGCCCAGCGGAATACCGCTGCGGCGCGCGATCTCCGCGTGCGTGATGCCGCCGAAAAAGCCCAGCTCGATCGGCTCGCGCTGTTCGGCGGGCAGCTGCGCGAGGGCAAGGCGCACGTTGTCGGCGTCGATCTCCGAAAAGACCCGTTCTTCGAGCAGATCGCTGTCGGGCATCGCGTCGCTCAGTTCGGTCTCGGCGTGCGATTTGCGCCGGATGGAATCGAGGGCCTGATTGCGAGCCACGCGCGCGATCCAACCTCCGAAATTCCCTTCGGCAAACCGTTCGGGCGCCGTCCATATCTTAAGGAAGACGGCTTGCGTGACGTCCTCGGCAGCGGTTGCGTCGCCGACAACGCGAAAAGCGATCCCGTACACCAGCCGGTGATACGCATCATATAAAGACTCGAACGCGGCCGCGTCTTTCGTCCGAACGCGTGCCATGAGCCGGGCGGCGTTTTCCAAGGCGTATTTCGCTTCGCTTCATCGGGAGGTTCCCCCGGTCTGGTAACGGTTCGGCGGGCCTTGCGGATTGCCGCGTCGTAGGCTCGGGCGATGAACGCAATAGAAGAGATTCGCGCCGATATTCCGGATTTTCCGGGGTGCGAGGGCGAGGAAGAGTGCCGCGCCTCCGACGAGCAGGTGCGCTCGTACGTCGGGGAGCGGCTGGCCGCGCTGCCGGTCGACAAGCTCTCGGACGACGAGAAGGCTCTTTTCGAGGGCGTGTTATTTCGCTGCGAGTTCATGAATCAAGAAGCGTTCCGGATCTTCGATGAGGATCGCAACGAAAACCGCATCAGCGCCGTGCTCGAAGCCGACGCCGCACTGATCGCGGCGGCGAAAAAGCTCGATCCGTCCGGGCCGCCGGGCGATGCATTGAAGGCGATCAACGACGCCTTCGATCGCCGCGACGCGGCCATGCTGCAGCAGTAGCGTGTTTCTGCTCGCAGCGGCGCTCTCGCTGCACTTAATCCCGCAGCCTCAATCCGTCCGATTGCGCGCATGCACGGTGCCGCTAACGCGGTCGTTGCAAGTTCCCCGCGACTTTGATTTGGGCGCTATCGATGAAATCAACGAACGTTGGAAAGCACTCGGCATTCCGCAATTGGCACGCTTCCGGGAACCTGTCGTTCGTGTTCCTGTGGTTCATGTCCAAGGGCGGCTGCACGCAGGTTACGACGTTTTCCCGATTCCGCCGGATATAGCTGTCAGCCGCGCCGCCTTAACGGCGCAGTCTTACCGGCTACGAATCAGCAGCGGCGGCGGCATAAACATTCAGTCAGGTGATTCCGACGGTGCGTTCTATGCCGCGATGACGTTAGCCGAGTTGCCGCAGCGTGTAAATGGCAAATGGTTTCTTCCGTGCGTCGACGTTTCCGATGCCCCGGCGCTGAAGTGGCGAGTGCTAAGCGACGACGTCTCGCGCGGACCGCTGCCGAATATGCGCTATTTCAAAGAGCGCATTCGCACGATTGCCGCTTTCAAAATGAACGGCTACTCGCCGTACATGGAGCACGTCTTCGTGGATCCGCGCAATCCGCTGCCGGCTCCGCTCGATGGCATCACACCGGCGCAATTGCATGAACTGTACGATTATGCGAAGCGCTACCACGTGACGTTCATTCCCGAGCAGCAAACCTTCGCGCACATGCACAATACGCTGGCCGTCGAGAAATACGCGAGCGCGGCAGAGTTTCAGCATGATTTCTTATTGAGCCCCGCCTCGCCGCTTTCGTTAGAATATCTCACACAACTCGTTCGCGACGAACTCGCCGTCATTCCGCATCCTGAGTTCTTTCACGTCGGGTCGGATGAAACGTCGACGCTCGGACAGGGCCGGAGCAAAGCGCTGGTCGCCCAGCGTGGGCTGAGCCAGGTCTATGCCGACCATTTACAGGCGATGAATAAACTGATCGCTCCTTCGGGCGCACGCATGATGGTGTGGGACGACGGCATCGAAAACGATCCGGCGATCATGACGATGATTCCGAAGAGCACCGTGGTTATCAATTGGCACTACGGGGCGGAGAAGAGTTTCCAAAAATATATCAATCTGATCGCCTCGGGCGGCTTTGCGCAAATGGTCTCGCCGGGCGATCACAACTGGAATCAGGTCTATCCCGATATTCGAACCGCGCTAATCAACGAGCAGCGCTTCATCGACGAAGGCAAAGCATCACACGTCTTCGGCCTCTTTCAAACCGTGTGGCACGACGACGGCGAATCGCTTTTTGAAGCGACGTGGTATCCGGTGGTATATTCCGCCGCGAGTGGATGGGAGCAGCGCTCCGTCGATCCCGCCCGCTTTCAGGCCGACTTTCCGAGCGCGTTCTTCGGAAGCGATGATGCGCGGTACGGGCGCGACATCGCCGATCTTACGGACGTTCAGTCGCGCATGGCGGACGACTATAGTTATTCGAGCAATTATCTGTTCTGGGTTGACCCGTTCGATCCGCATGCCGCCGCTCACATGGCGAAGTTAGACTTACCGGCGTTGCGGCTAGAGGCCGAAGACGCCGAACAGCACTTACTGCAAAATAAACCACCTCTTCACGCCAGTGCGGCGCGCGTCATGTTCTTGGCGGCGCGGAAGTACGATTTCATCGGCCGCAAATTCCAAGCTGCCCAAGAGATTCGCGATTACTATGCGGAGGCGCAAGCGCAGTCCGGTAAGTCGCACTCCCCGACCGGGCGCGACCTCTCGTGGGTCAAATATTGGTTTTGGGAACTGCGCGACCGGTATGAAGAGATTCGTCCGCTTTACGCTGCTGCATGGCGGTACGAGAACCGCGAAAGTCATCTGGCGAGCAACCTTCAACGATATGACGGCGCTGCCGAACAAAACATCGAGCGCGCCGATAAGATATATGCGTCGACGCTAGACTATTACGCGGGCAAGCCGCTTCCGGATCTACCGTGGTAACGGAATGATCGCCGAGAGCACTGTCATCCTGAGCTTGTCGAAGGACCCCGAGCAGGGCACCGTTGGTGCCCATGACGAGGGGGAATCATGATTGCGCCGTTGCTGATTCTCGTCGTTTTTCTGATTTTCGCGGCGCTGATGTACACGCGGAAGGTTCCCGCTTTGCTCGCCGTGCCGGCGATGGCGGTGATCATGGCGTTGGTTGCGGGCGTACCGTTAGCGGGCGTCGGGACGATCGTCGTGACCGGCGCATCCGCACTTGCACCCGCATACGTTACCGTTATATTCGGCGCGCTTCTTGCGCGGGTAACCCTCGACACGGGCATTGCGAGAAGCATCATAAACTTTGCGGCTGAATTCGGGGGCGAACAACCGTTGGCGGTGGCCCTTTCGATGAGCGCAGTCGTCGCGCTGTTATTCGTGACATTTAACGGCCTTGGCGCAATCATCATGGTAGGATCTGTCGCGCTTCCAATCATGATGACGACGGGCGTTCCACGGAAGATCGCTGCCACAATGTTTCTGATGGCATTCGGATTGGGATTTATTTTTAATCCAGCCATCTGGAAGCTCTACACGCAGTTATTTGGCGTCTCCCGAGAGCAGATGTATAGTTACGCGATCGTTCTGGCGGCAATCGATGTCATTGCGCTCCTGGTCTATGCGTTCGTGTCCTTCCGGAACACGCGGGGGTATGCAACTTGGGCCGTGCGTTCCAAGAGCGAAACAAGCACTCCGCCGGTGCCCGCATATGCCCTGATTACGCCGATTCTTCCCATCGTTCTGACATATGTGCCCTCGCTGCACTTCGATCCGATTATTGCCTTTGTGATATCCGCTATCTATGGCGCGATCGCCGCCCGGCCGTTAAAGGCGATACAGACGTTGACGGCTGCTGCGATTCGAGGCCTTGAAGACGTAGCGCCGGCGGTCATATTGTTCGTTGGGATTGGTATGCTCGCGACCGCCGCGAAGCAGCCTGAATTCGCGGCGGCATTACACGTACTGTCATCCTCGCAGATGCTGCATAACCCATTCATGTACGTGGCCATTTTTGGTATCCTCAGTCCGCTGGCACTCTACCGCGGCCCGCTCAACCCATTTGGTATCGGCGCTGCCGTCTTCGTCTTACTTGCCGGTCACGCGCTGCCGCCGATTCTTATCGTCGCTGCAGTCATGGCGGTCGTTCAAGTGCAAAACGTGTGCGATCCGACAAACACCGCAAACGTTTGGATCGCGAATTTCACCGGCGTGCAAGTTGTCGACATTACCAAACGAACGCTGCCATATCAGGTCGCCGTCGCGATAGTCGCGTGCATTGTGGTCGTAACGTCGTCGCCGCATTTGTTCGGCGTGCATCCGTTTACGGCGGCGATTCCGGCGGCGAGCGCGCAGGAACTCTATCCGGCCGGGATGTTTGCAGGACCGGCGGCCGCGTCGCGCATCGCGGTCGGATCAGATGGTTCTCCCGATGCGCAAGCTGCGGTTCCCGCCGTTGTAGAAGCGCTTCATAACGCACCGGGCGCTCAAGTGTTCGCGCAACAAGACGATCCAAACGGTTCGGACTGCTCGGCAAAGCGGTACGCGGCGTATGTCAACGTGACGTCGACACGTTTCACGCTCATCGAAGGAACCGACGTGGATATCGGCGTTCAACTCTTCGATTGCGGCGGCTGGGAAGTGACCGAGTGGCACGACCATGCCGCGTTTGCTCAACCTTCGGCGACCGACGCCGCGCAGCTGGCTCGCCAAGGCGTGGACCGTCTGCTGGGCTGGGCGCAGAGCAATCCGCAGCGCTGGAGCAATTTGCAACAGCGCGGGCTGGCATTTGCGCCGGGCGACGCGCCTTCATATTATTACGCGCTCTACAAGACAGTCGATGGGAACATGCGCGCCTACGTGCGTGCCGGCGGACCGGCCTACGCCGCGGGCATGCGCACCGACGACATCGTCGATAAACTCGACGGACTCGATTGGTGGATGTACGGCACGTACCAAACACAGGCGCGCGCGTATGATGGAAAACCACATTCGTTTCAGCTCGAACGCGCCGGCTCGACGATTGCCGTGCAACTCGGCGCGCCTTTCGCATCATGATCGGTCGTCCGTCGGAGCGCTTCTCGGCGCGCGCCGGGGCGTACGCGCAGAATCGGCCGGGATATCCGCCTGAAGCGCTTGACGCGCTGCTCGACGGATTGGGGGCGCCGGAAAAACTGACCATCGCCGACATCGGCGCAGGCACGGGCATCGCGTCGCGCCTTCTCGCGCAGCGCGGGGCGACGGTCTTCGCAATCGAGCCGAATCATTCGATGGCCGAGCAAGCCGAGCCGGATCCGCGCATCGAGTGGATCGACGGAACGGGTGAAGATACGCGGCTGCCCGATCGATCCGTCGACGTTGCTGCTGCGTTTCAAGCGTTTCATTGGTTCGATCCGCAGGCCGCGCTCGCCGAGTTCAAGCGCATTAGCCGGCGGCGCATCGCATTAGTACAGTACGAACGCGACGAGCGCGATCCGTTCGCCGCGGCCTACGATGAGCTCGTACGCCGCTACGCGATCGAACCGATTGAAGCAAAGCGCGCCGAAACACTAACGACATTTGCACGCCTAGCGGGATCGAGCTGCGCGCGCAGCGAGCATCCGTATGCGCAGCATCTCGATCAAGCCGAGCTCCTGGGGCGCATGGCCTCGACATCGTACTTGCCTCGCGACGGCGCGCGAGCCGGCGATCTTCGCGCCGAAGCCTCGGCGTTGTTCGATCGTCTGGCGCAAGACGGCCGCGTTTCGCTCGCGATGATCTGCTACGTACTGCGTGCCGATGCGTAAACTGCGTCTCGGTGTGGATGTCGGCGGCACCTTTACCGATGTCGTCGCGATAGATGCGCGGAGCCGCGAGGTCGTGGCGCGCGTGAAAGTGCCGACGACACATACGGCCGCGGCGGGCGTAGCCGCCGGCATCGTTGATGGGATTGCGCGGCTCTTTTCCGATGGCACGATCGACCCGGGCGAGGTTTCATTTATCGCGCATTCCACAACGCAGGCCACCAACGCGCTGCTCGAAGGCGACGTCGCGCAAGTCGGCGTGCTCGGTCTACTCAACGGGCTCGGGCCGCTCGCGCGTATGCAGATGCGCTTCGGGCGCTTGCAATTGGCGCCGGGACTGCCGTTCGAACCGAAATTCGCATTCGCTTCCGTGCACGATCGCAAAGGCATCGAGGCTGCCGTCGTCGCGCTCAAGCAAACCGGGGCCGAAGTGCTCGCTGCGACGCAAGCGTTTTCGGTCGACCGGCCGCAAGGCGAGAACGACGCGGTGACGATCGCATCGCAGGCCGGCTTATTCGCAACCAGCGGCCACGACGTCAGCACGATGTACGGTCTGCGCGCGCGTACGCGAACGGCGGCGATCAATGCGGCCATTCTTCCCAAGATGGTGCGCACCGCGCGGATGACGGCCGGTGCCGTGCGCGAAGCCGCGATCGATTCGCCGCTCATGGTCATGCGCAGCGACGGCGGCGTGATGGACGCGCGCGAGATGGAACGGCGGCCGATTCTCACGCTGCTCTCCGGACCCGCTGCAGGCGTCGCCGGCGCGCTGCTGCACGAAAACGTGACCGACGGCATCTTCATCGAAGTCGGCGGGACGAGTTCGGATTGCTCCGCGATTCGCGCCGGCATGCCGCAGATGCGGCCCGCGCGCGTCGGCGGACATCGCACGATGCTGCGCACGCTCGATGTGCGCACGCTGGGAATTGCCGGCGGCAGCTTGACGCGCGCCACCGGTGGAAAAATCATTGATGTCGGCCCGCGTTCCGCGCACATCGCCGGTTTGACTTACGCGTGTTTTATGGAACCCGCCGAGATCGAGGGAGCGCGTTTCGAAGCGTTCCGTCCGAGCGGGCACGATTCGGGCGACTATGTTGCGCTGCGCGGCCGTGACGGATCCCACATCGCCGTCACCCCAACGTGCGCGGCAAATTTTTTAGGATACGTTCCGGCATCGGCATTCGCGCACGGCAACGCGGAGTCGGCGGGTAAAGCGCTCGCGATACTCGGCGCGCATTTCGGGACGAACGCCGAAAGCGTCGCGCGCGAGATGCTGGATATCGCGTCGGCAAAGGTTATTGCAGCGATTGAGGAGCTGATCGCGGATTATGAACTCGACCGGCATGCCGTGGTGGTCGTCGGCGGCGGCGGCGGCGCGGCCGCGCTTATTCCTTACGCCGCGAAAAAGACCGGATTGGATTTCCGGCTCGCGCGCGATGCGGAAGTGATTTCGCCGATCGGCGTCGCGCTCGCGCTGGTACGCGAAGTGGTGGAACGAACAGTCGTGGATCCGTCCCCCGAAGATATTCTGCGCATCCGGCGCGAGGCGCAAGATGCCGTGGTCGCAGCCGGTGCTTCCCCCGACGGGGTTGAGACGGTCGTTGAGATCGACTCGCAACGAAACATCGTGCGCGCCACGGCTTCCGGCGCAACCGAACTCGCCGAGACTGCTGCGCACGGAACGTTGGACGAAGATGCGCGCCTCGCCGCGGCCGCGCGGTTAATGCGCGCCGCGGTTGCAGACGTTCGCGCGGTCGCGCGGACTCCCGGTCTGACGGTGTACGAGTCCGGCGCCATGCTGCGCGTGCTCGATCGCGGGGGCGTTGGACGGCTGACGTTGCGCGACGGAGTGGTTCGGGTTACGGCGGCGGGATGCGCAGCCGAAGATTTGCGCGAGGCGATTGAAGACGCCACGGCTTTCGGCGATGTCGGCCGGGCGATGCCCAATCTTTACGTCTTGCACGGGGCGCGCATCGCCGACTACAGCGGGCTGCTCTCTGCCGAGCAAGCCGTGGCGCTCGCGGAGGAAGAGCTCGCGGGCCGCGAGCCCGGTGCCCCGGTTCTCATCATAACCTCACGCCGGCCGGCATAGGGAGTGTCATCCTGAGCCTGTCGAAGGACGATACAGAGATCGTATGGCGCACGTAACTGTCGAAAATAATTCGGTCACGATTGAGCTCGCAACGATGGATAAGATCTGGGCGGTTCACGGCGGCTTGAAAATCCCGCTCTCGCATATCACGTCGGCGCGGGTTGAAGACGAGAACGGCTGGGATTATTGGTGGCGCAAGGTCGCCGGAACGAGTGCGCCCGGCCTAAAGACGGCCGGCACGTTCTTTGCCAACGGCGGTCTGGCGTTCTTGGATTTTGGAACCGGTCGAAACTGTATCGTGCTCGAGACGGCGCACGAAACGTACAAGACGGTGATCGTCCAACCCGACGACGATCCCGACCCCATTGCGGCCGAGATCAATCGCCGGATTGGTAGATGACTACATCCGCGGCTGGCTAATGCCCATCCGTTCGACTTCCTCCAGCGCCACGGTGCTCTTGTGGCGTCCATAGCTGTAATAGAAGATCAAACCGATAATCATCCACACGATAAACGCGAACCAGACCAGCGGAAAGAAATTCCACAGCAGCGGATTGCCGACGCGGAGATAGAGAATCAACCCAAAGGCCGTTAATGCCGACAGCACGGGAACGAGATAGGGTCCGAATGGCACCACGAAACTTGAGATCAACTGAGGGTGGCGCTTCCGCAAAATCGGTACCGCAATGGAAACAAGGATGAACGCGAACAGCGTGCCCATGTTCACCAGGGACCCAACGATATTGATCGGCGTTAATGCGGCGACGATCGCGATGACGATGCCGAAAAAGACCGTTGAGTAGACAGGCGTTCTCCACACCGGATGGACGCGGGTAAATCCGGGCGGAATCAGTTTGTCGCGAGACATTGCGTACCATACGCGGCTCTGGCCGAACATCATGACGAGCAAGACTGTCGTCAAACCCGCGATCGCTCCAAGCGAAATGATCGTGCCTGCCCATCCGAGCCCAACGGCGTTGAGCGCGAACGCGACCGGGTACGTGACGTTCAGCGTGTAGAACGGCACCATGCCGTTGAGAATCGCCACGACGATGATGTAAAGAATCGTGCAGACGGCGAGGCTCATGAGGATGCCGAACGGCAGATCCTTAGCGGGGTTCTTGGCTTCTTCGGCCGTTGTTGAAACGGCATCGAAGCCGATGTAGGCAAAGAAGATGACGCCCGCCCCGCGCATGATGCCGCTCCAGCCGTACTTCCCGAACTCCCCGGCGTTGGGCGGAATGAACGGATGCCAGTTCGCGGTCTTGATGAACATCGAACCGGCCGCGATGACGAGCAGCACATCCTGTTCGCGGAAGATGGTCGTTTCTTACAATTAGAAGTTCATGGCCTGCTAAGCCTGGAGAACGTACGCCTTACCACTGCGATCATGCTGCTGCCTCGACAAGCGGCTGCGCGCGTCCAGGCACTTAGAAGATTTTCGGATATGATCACGCACGGCCACCTTCGCGCATTTCTATATCCACCTGATAAGCGTGCGTCTCGATTGGCGCGCCTGCTACAGGTCCTTGATGGCTGCAACTCGCGGGCATCCTACCGCGATATCGCTTTGGCGATATTTGGAAAAGAGCGCGTGTCTGCTGACTGGCGCGACCCGGGAGCTCACTTGCGTGACCATGTGCGGAGGGCTCTGCGCTCCGGGAGGACTCTCATGATGAGCCGCTATCTGGGGCTCCTCAAATAGACCGCATTCTGAGGAGCAGATGGGTGGTATCCAATTTTGTCACCCAAAATTATCCAAACTCCACATGCGTTAAGGCACTGAAACTAGGAGTATTGAGGAATTAGCGGGCGGACTAGTCGCTCATGGCTGTCTCAGGAAAAGGAACGAGCCCCGCGCGATGGCCGGGCTTGCGGGTTGGAAGAATTGGGGGTGGACAGCGGGCGTCACAGGCGCCACACCCGCACGAGATGCTGAGCGTTGCTGTGGTACTCAAGCATCTGGCGGTAGAAGCGCCGTCTCGCTTCGCGTTGTGCGGGATCGCGACGGGCGTGTGGCGCCAATTTTCGCGCGGCTGCGCGAATGACGGCGCGCCAACTATCGTGGACGGTGACGTCGAGCCGAAGATAGGTGCCATACATGGTCAGGCTCCCGTTGACATCGGGGCGTCTGTGAAGGGATCGACGTCGCGATGGATCGGTTGCGCCCGGCCCATCCAGGGTTCTGGCCGGATGCAGCGCACCCAATCGACGAAGCTTGGGATGAAGCTGAGATCCTCACGAACATGCTGTTCGCCGATCAGCCGGACGGGAACGAGGCGGCCGGAGGCGATGGTGATCGTCGG
>PLED01000043.1 GCA_003136355.1 Vulcanimicrobiota bacterium
GGGCCAGAACGACATCCGCTGGTGCAATCAAAGGGCCAATCAGGCGATGCTCTCGCTCTATGGCCATTACGAACAAGCCGACCGCAATAAGGACGACGCCATCGTGCAGGAACAGCTGGCGGCGGACGTTCCGACCGTGGTGCTAACCGGACGCGAAGACATCTACGTGGTGAACAAAGACCTCCACAATTTCCACCCCAACGCGGTCGCGCCGTTCGATAACTTCATGAACGTCGACATTTAGCGTGAAGGCGGTCCGGGTTTGCGCGGCGCTCGTTTTGGGCGCCGCGCTCGTTTGTTGCTCGGCGAACGGCGGTCGGCGGCTCGGGGGTTCGCACCAGCGCCATGCCTGGACGATTCCCGGAACGTTGCGCTGGGCGGACGGCGAAAATATCGACAACCTCAATCCGCTGCTTTCCACGGAGACGCTCGTCAACGACCTGTCGTCTTTTACGATGGGTTATTTCTTTTTATTCGACGACAAAGGCAACGCGATACCGTCGCTCTGTTTAAAGGTTCCGACCAAAGCCAACGGCTTGATCTCCGACGATGGAAAATCGCTGACGTTCCGGCTGCGCCGCGGGGTGCTGTGGCACGACGGAAAGCCGTTTACGTCGGCCGACGTCGCATTTACCGTGAAGACGATCCTCGATCCTCGAACGAACGTGTTGACTCGCGAAGGGTGGGATCTCATTACACGCGTCGACACGCCGGATGCATACACGGTAATCTTTCGATTGAAGAAACCGTATGCGGCGTTCATCAACCACTATTTCACGCCGGTCGGCAACCCGGCCATCCTCCCGAAGCACCTGCTACAAGGCGTGGATATCAATCGCAATCCCTATAACGCGTTGCCGGTGGGCCTCGGCCCGTTCCGGTACGTGCGCTGGGCTCGCGACGATGAGGTCGTCATGGAGGCGTTTCCGCAGTGGTGGGGAGGCGCGCCGAAGCTGAAGCGCATTATTTTCAAAATCATTCCCGACGCGAACTCTGTGTTCGTGGCGCTGCAATCCCATGCCATTGACATGTACGTGCGCGTTCCGAATGCTCAGTATCAATCCGTCGCGCGGACGGCCGGGACGCGCACCATCTCTCACGACGTCACGAGCTACGGCCACATCGACTTCAACCTGAAGAATCCGATGCTTGCCGATCCGCAAGTGCGCCAAGCGCTGGCGCGCGCGATCGACGTGCATCTGATGTGGCAGAAGGTTGATCATCAAGCCGGCTATCTGGCGTGCACGCCGATTTCGCACATGAGCTGGGCTTACGATCCAAACGCTATGTGTTATTCGTTTGATTTGAAGGCAGCTGCCGCGCAATTGGATCGCGACGGCTGGAAACCCGGATCGGATGGGCTGCGTCACAAGAATGGCGCGACGCTGACCTTCGATTTTGCCGGCAATACCGGCAATCCCGGACTGGACGCGCGCGTGCTGATGATCCAGCAGTGGTTTAAGGCGATAGGCGTGGGGTTGGATTACACGAGGTATCAGACCAACCGGCTTTTTGCGTCATACGCCGCGGGCGGAATAGCGGCGACGCGCAAATACGATCTGGCGTCGTATGCCTGGACGGTCGCACCCGATCCGGATCTCACGAACCTGGTTGCATGCTCACGCATCTCGCCGCTCGGACAGAACTACATGGCCTACTGTGATCCCGAGGTCGATCGCGCATTACAAGATGCGCTGTCACATTACGAGCCCGGCCGCCGCCGCGCCGATTACATTTTGATGCAAGAACTCATGGCGCGCGACGTTCCGTTTATCGTGCTGAGCCAGCGGACCGATCACGTCACGTTCAACGATGATTTTACGGGCGTTAATCCCGGACCGCAGCTGATGTTCTGGAATCCGCAAGATATTTCGAACTGATCCACGCCGCATAGGCCAGTAGCGAGCAGCCCGCGAGCGATGCGAGACGCAGCACCGACCAGAAGGCGTCGCGCGCGAAGAGGCCCGTGGCCAGCTGTTCCGCATGCCAGATGCCCGCGGCGCCCAGACCGGCCACGTGCGGCGATGCCGGCGTCATCGCCTCGGGCCAAACCGGCATAACATGGTTGCGTGCGAAACTTCCGGCAGCGGCGATGAGCACCGAGATAATGATGGGTGCCGCAAGCGCGCGAAAACCGAAGTCGCCGCGCAGTGCGAGCAGCGCCAACGCAAACGAGATTGTCAGCAAGAGCGTTTGGATCGTTGCGCCGGGATTCTGGGCGAGTCCGACCCAGTTCGTTGCGCAGAGCAGCGCGGCGGCCATGACGAGTGGAAGCGTTGAAGCCGGTGCGCGCAAGAGCAGTGCAACGGCCGGAACGAACGTGATGACCAAGTCGTGCTGGTGAAAAAATGCCGAGCCGAACGGCACGAGCGCGCACGAAATGATAAACAGCGTCAAGCGGTCGTCAAACGTTACCATCGCGCGCAGCCAAAAAAGCAGGGTTGCGACAGCGGCTACGCCTCCGATCGCGATCGCTGTGCCGGCGGAGGCGCCGAAACCGTATGCGACCGCCGCCGGCGTGAGCTGTATCGCCGAGAATTGTTCGGCAGCTCCATGCGCCAGCAGCACTAAAGCGTAGGCGAAAACACCGTTCACGCTCACGCCGGCGCACAACAGCGCGAACAAGGCGACGCCCGCGATAAGCGCGAGCGCGGTGTTTTTGCGGCGAAACTCGCCGGCGAGCGCTAAGGCCAGGTTCGGTTGCGCGAAGGCGGCCGCCGCCGCCAGCACTTTCCCGCCGAATCGGGTCGCGGCGTAAGCGATGGCTACGGCAGCCGCAACCGGCAGCGCGATCTGGCCCAGCGCGAACGCGTTGGTTATCGCTCCGAATCCGAATGCTGCGAGCGCAAGGGCCAAAATGTTGAATGGCGATCGCGGAAACCCGCCAAGCCCCAGCGCGATGCATACCATGAGAACAATCGACAACCACAGTACGGCTCGCCAAACCATCGCCGCCGTGGGGTAGGGAAGCCGTGCAAAGGCCGCCCAAAAAGGCAGCGTCGCCGGCGGCCCGACGAACGGCAAAAATTCGTACCGGTTGGCGTTGACTCCGGGCAGCGTTCGTTCGGTTTGCCAGATCGCGGTGCTGTAAGGATCGCCGCCGCGCATCCACGTTGCCCCCGCGGAATAGTAGGCTTCGAAATCCCGCAGCGACGGGCCGGATGCACGATGGGGGCGCGCGATCGTGAGCGCCGCTATTACGGCGAGCGCCGCAATCACGAGGGCGGCCCAGCGCGTCACGCGTGGGTCGATGGCATTCCCGCGGCGTGGGTCACCGTCATGAGATAGAAGAGCGCGAACAGCGTCGCGAGATACCAGGTTCCGACGCGGATTTTCCCTGCCGCCGTCATCGTAGCGAAGCGCGGATCCTGGTGGCCCCGCCAGCCCGCGATTGCGCTTGGGAGTGCGAGTGCGGCAAACAGGATGAGGAAGAAGAGCGAAATATGAAGCGTGAGCGCGAGCCCCAGGAAGACGACGAATCCGATCACCCACAGAACTGGGGAGAGCGCGCCCGCGATGCGTCCGCCATCGAACGGCATCACCGGAATCATGTTAAAGAGATTGAGGAACGCTCCGACGTAGGCGGCCATGAACCAAAACGGTTGATGCGTTTCCAAGGCAAACACATAACAAATGACGGCTACGCCCAGTCCGGTGAGCGGCCCGGCCAGCGCTATATACGCGTCGTGCTCGAGATTTTCGGGAACGCCCCCGACCGTGTAGGCGCCGATAAACGGAATGAACATCGGCAGGCGCGCGGGCAATCCATAGTTTCGGATCGTAAAATAATGCCCGAGCTCGTGCGCGAGAATCATCAGCACGAACACCAGCCCAAATTTCCAGCCCCAGAAAAGTCCATAGAGCCAGATTGAGAGAAACATCGACCCGCCGAACTTCAAAATCAAAAACAGTGCTTTAAAGTTGAAAAGCACCAGCAGCAGCGATTTGAATTTCAGCAGAATCGCGCCGATGCCGAGACCGGCGGCGCCGATGCCCTCAGCGGCTTTTTTGGCGCGGTCTTTCTTCGCGTCCGGCGGAACGTAGTCAACGTCGTACGCGCGGTTCTCCGGGCGCTCGGCGCTAAATCCCGAGGCCCACGGATTTTTCGGCGGCTTTTTCCCCTGGTCGTCCACTCCGGGTGCTTCTACGATGACAACGCGAGTTCTTAGCGGAAGAGAGCGGCGTGATCCGCATCGTTATTTTGGGCGGCGGTTTCGCGGCGATCGGAGCCGCGCAGCGCTTAGAGCGGCTCCTACGGACCGACGATGCGGAATTAACGCTGATCAGCCGCGAGAATTTCTCGCTGTTCACGCCAATGCTGCCCGAAGTGAGCTCGGGCGCGCTGGGAACGCGCGACATCGTGACACCGATCCGCGCGCAAGTGCGGCGCACGCATTTCATTTTGGCCGACGTCACCGGCGTGGATATGGAGAAGCGCGAAGTTTCCTATGCGCATACGTTGACGGGTGTGACGGAACGCATCGGCTACGATCAGCTCGTGATGACGACGGGCGCATCAACTTCGACGTTTGGATTGCCGGGCATCGCGGAGCGCGTCTTCGCGCTGAAAACGCTGGAAGATGCGGCAATTCTGCGCAACCGTTTGATTTGGCTGCTCGAACTCGCCGACGACGCCGGCGAACTTGAACGCAAGAAGTTGCTGACGCTGGTAGTGGTCGGCGGTGGTTTCACCGGCGTCGAAACGACGGGCGAGATGGCCGAGCTCTTTCGAAATGTCGAGCGGTTCTATCCGCACGTGCGCCCGGGCGACGTGCGGATCGTTTTGATCGAAGGCGGCGCGACGCTGCTGCCCGGACTTCCTCCGCGCATGGGATCGTATGCCGAGAATTTCTTGCGCGAACGCGGCGTGGAGGTCGTGACGGGGGACGGCGTGCGCGGCGCGGACGACGAAGGAATCGAACTGATAAGC
>PLED01000108.1 GCA_003136355.1 Vulcanimicrobiota bacterium
GCGTTCGCTTCCGCCAACGGCCTCAAGGGCGCGATCTACGGGATCATCATCATTCTCTTCGTGCAGTTCGAGCCGCTCGGCCTGTACGGGCGCTGGCTCAAGATAAAACTCTTCTTCCAGCTGTTCCCGCTCTACAAGCGCGCCACCTTCAAGCGGCAGAAGATCTATGTGAAATCGGAGCGGAACCGATGAGTTATTTCCGCGCCGAGAATCTGTCCCTGCATTTCGGCGGCCTGAAGGCGGTCGACGCCGTCAGCTTCGCCGTCGAGAGGGGTGAGATACTTTCGATCATCGGTCCCAACGGGGCCGGCAAAACGACGACCTTTAAATGCCTGCTGGGATTGGCGCGCGCGAGTTCGGGAATGGTCCGCTTTGACGGCCACGAGCTGACGCCGACGCTTTTCGAAAGCATCTCGTACGTTCCCGAGCGCAGCGTGCTCTACGAATGGATGAACGGCGCCGAACACCTCGAGATGCAGCGGCGTACATTTAAGCGCTACGATTCCAAGCGCGCGAAGCAGCTGATGGATCTGTTCAAATTGGATCCGCGCAAACGCGTGCGGGCGATGTCCAAAGGCATGCGCACCGCGCTCGCGATCGTGATGGCATTCGCGATCAATCCGGAAACGCTCGTACTGGACGAACCGACCAGCGGTCTCGATCCCGTCAATCAGCGCGCCGTCTTAAATCTCATGATTGAAAGCGCCGCGCAAGGCGCCACGATCGTGCTCTCGTCGCATCAAATCGGACAGGTCGAGCGCGCTGCGGATCATCTCGCGGTGCTCCAGAACGGACGCGTGATTCTCGCCGGCGCCGTCGACGACTTGAAATCTGATCGCAAAATCGTCGAAGGCATCTTTCCGTCGGAGACGATCGCGCTCGACGGCCTGCGCCGCGACGCGCGGATCGAGCGGCTCGACCAATCCGGCCGCATCTTACGGCTTACGGTCACCGCCGACGGCGGCGGTCTGGCTGACGCGCTGTCGCAAATGGGTGCGCAAAGCGTGCGGATCGTCGATCTGAATTTGGAAGATATTTTTCTCAACGCCGTCGCGCCAGGGTCGCAGACGGCCGACATCGTGGAAGCCGGCTGATGTACTACTACGCAGAAGTCTTGCGTGGCATGCGCGCGTTGCGCGTGATCGCGGTCATTTTGGGAATTTTCCTGGCCATCGCAATCATATTCCGGCTGTGGGCTTTTGCCGAACATGGCCCAATGTCTGTCGCATCCGGACTACAGACGTCTCCGACCGCGCACGTGACGCATAAAACGCTGGCTGACGGCACGATCGAAACGGTTGTGAACGATCCGGCCAACCACGTTCATGCGGTGATCGACCGCAAGGGACAGATGTTCCACATGGACGCGACGATGCCCAATTCGAATTCGATGAGCCACGACAATTTCACGCTCGGCCGGTCGAGCATCAGCCAAAACCAGCAATCGGGCATGACGCACATCGTCGTGACACAAGATATGACCGCCAATATCCCCCT
Organism: Vulcanimicrobiota bacterium; assembly: GCA_003136355.1. Classification (GTDB taxonomy): domain Bacteria; phylum Vulcanimicrobiota; class Vulcanimicrobiia; order Vulcanimicrobiales; family Vulcanimicrobiaceae; genus Rubrimentiphilum. Next base: position 1,498 of record PLED01000108.1, read on the forward strand.
CGCCATACTCTTTGCCATCGCCGAGGTGATCGGGCTGGTCACGGCCACGATGCTGGCCGGGGTACTCGCAAAAGAGAACGACGGCCATCTCGAGATCGCTTGGACCAAACCTGTTTCGCGCGAACGCTTAGCGGTGGCAACGATGGGCACCGACATCGTAACCATCCTCACCTCGCAGTTTGCGACTGTCCTGTTGACTGTGATCGTCTGCGCGATGTTTGTGTGGCCGACGTTCTACACCGACGCGGCGACGCTGCCTTCGATTGCGATAACGCTTCTCGGTCCGATAGCCTGGTACGCGTGTCTGACGGCGTTTAGCGCCTCACTCAAACGCGGCCTCGGCATGGTCGTCGGTTTGGGTTGGCTCGCTGCGATCGCCATACCGGCTTTCGCCGAAGGCACGGCGAGCAGCAGCAGCGACCTCGGCCGCGCGATTCACTGGATATTCCAGCCGATCGCCTACATCGATCCGATAGAATACGTGCACCTTTCCTTTCACGGCTCGGGCGGCATGAGCGCCATGCAGAACGCGCCGCTCGGTCCGCTCGGCGTCTCGGCGGGGATGCTGCTTGCGTTAACCGTCGTCTATCTCGCTCTTTCGGTGCTGCAATGGCGCCGGGTGGAGGCGTAAGTTCATGTATTATTACGCCGAAGTTTTGCGCGGTAAACGCGCGCTGCGCATCGTGGCGATCATTCTAGGGATTTTATTAGCACTAGCGATCGTCATGCGCCTCTGGGCGTTGAGCGAGCACAATCCAGAAGCAATGGTTTCGGCGCTGCAGGCTTCGCCGACGGCGCGCGTTACCACGAAGACGCTGGCAGATGGGACTATCGAAACGACCGTAAACGATCCGGTCAAGCACGTTCATGCGGTTATCGATCGCCGTGGTCAGCTGTTTCGCATGGACGTCACCCTGCCGCCGACCAATCCGATGACGCATTATCGTTTTTACTCGGTCGGCGACTCTAACGTTGACAGAAGCAATCGCGGCGGGATGTCGCACGTCGTCATGACGCGAGACGCAAGGGTGAACATCGATTTCGGAGTACTTTTCGTAATCTCGTGCATCATCGGCTTGGTTACGGCGACGATGCTGGGCGGAACGCTCGCCAAAGAGAATGACGGACATTTGGAACTGGCGTGGACCAAGCCGGTCTCGCGCGAGCGTTTGGCCATCGCCTTAATTGCGGTGGACATGGTGACGATCGTAATCTCTCAGATCGCGATGCTCGCACTTACGCTGATCGCCATCCTGATGTTCGTCCGTCCGCACCTTTACGCAAATGCCCTCACCCTTTGGGTCATCGCGCTGGCGCTGATCGGGCCAATCGCCTGGTACGCCTGCTTGACGGCGTTTAGCGCATCGCTCAAGCGCGGTCTTGGAATGGTTGTGGGCTTGGGCTGGCTAGCCGCGATCGTTACGCCCGGTATTGCCGGCGCAACCGCCTCTTTAAATAGCGATATCGCGCGGTTCATACACGCCATCTTCCAAGCGCTGTCTTACATCGATCCGATTGCGTACATTTCGTTTCACGGTTCGCTCGGAAGCGACGGTTTGCAGTTTCACACGGCCATCGGCAGCATCGGCACTTCGGCTCTGCTGCTGCTCGGGTTGGCCATAATCTATCTTGCTCTTGCGGTGCTGCAATGGCGCCGAGTGGAGGCTTAAATCATGGACCTGTTTGGAATGAAGTTTTCGCTCGCGCTGGGCGCATGGCGGCTGCGGTTCGTGCTGATGCTCGAAGACGCCGAAGCTTCTGCCGCGCAGCCGAAGCCTGCGCCGGCCCAGCGTCCGGTTTCGCTGCAGAGTATGCTCAATTAAAGGATGAACGCGCTCGGATGCGAGGCCGCAGTGTATTTGAGCGATCCGCCGGTTACCGTGTAGAAGTACACGTTCGGATCGACGGGGTCGCCGTCGAAACCGAACTGAAACGAGCCGACGACCGTATCGTAAGAGATCGGCGCCTGCAGCGCGGAGAGCATCGCTAACCGGTTCGTCGCGCCGGTGCGCTTTGAAGCAGAGATAACAATCTGCGCGGCGGCGTAAGCGAACGCCGATAGCGCCGTGACGGGCGTGCGGGCGCGAAAATCGGAAAGCACGTTGGCGACGTCGGGCGCCCGGTCGAGCGGCGGAAACGACGTCGAAATCAGCGTGCCGTTTAAGGCGCCGGCATATCTGTCGAGCGTCCCCTGATTGAAAAAGCCTTCGCTCGCTCCGAACGCGCCGCCGTAACCGGCGGTTTTCAGCGCATCCACCAGCGGACCTAACCCTTTGGTCTCTCCGCAGAGATAGATGTAGTCGGGGTTTTTCGCAAGGATCGCTTTTGCCGACGCGTCGTACGCGGGCGACTCCCATGAAAACGCGTAGGTCTCCGCAGCGATGCCGAGCGCACCGGCCTGATCGACGAAACCGGCGGCGACGTCCGGGCCATAATCTCCGTCTTGGGTGACGGCGATCGCATGTTTGGGCTTTCCGTGCCGCGCGAGATAGCGCGCGAAGAGCTGGCCTTCGGTTCCGTCTTTAGCGGGCAGCCGCCAGACGTTGCGGTACCCGCGGGCGGTCACTACGTTGGCGGTTGAAGCCGCGACAACGAGCGGAAGCTGCGCGTTTGCATACGTCGGAAGCGCGGCGGCCGTGAGTTTGCCATCCAAGCCGCCGATGACGGCGACGATCGACGGATCGGATGCGGCAAACTGCGCGTTTTGAATCATCTGCGCGAGCGCGCCCTGATCGTCAAAGTTGCGGTAGGCGTACGCGGTTCCGAACGATCCGATGCTGACGTTGGTTTCGTCCACCGCCGCGCGGACGCCGTTGATGATCTGGCGCCCCGCGTCGCTGCCCGTTCCGGTGAGCGGCACGATGATGCCGATCGTGACCTGCTGCTGAAAGCTCTGCGCTAAAGCGCGCGCCCCCGGCAATACGCCGGCGCCGCTTGCCGCCAAAGTTAAAAAGTGTTTTCGCTTCACCGTTATCCCAACGAAAACGCCGCTGCGGTCGTCGCCAGGAAGACAACCGAGAACGCCATATTCGCCTTGAAAACGAGATCGTTGAGCGTGAAGATATCCGGTTCCCGCTCGATCGCGCGGATTTCAGCGAGCAGCAGCACGCCGGCGGCGAGGATGCCGAGAACGTAGAGCTTGCCTGCATACCCCGCGAGGCCCGCGGCCGTTAAGAAGACGATCATGAGCGCGTGCAGCCCGATCGCCAAGCTGCGCGCCGGCCGTTCGCCGAAACGCGCCGGCAGCGAGCTCAGCGTCTGCGCGCGGTCCACCCCAAAATCCATCAACGCGTAGATCACGTCGAAGCCCGCGACCCACACGGTCACGGCCAGAAACAAAAGAACCGCCGAAAGATCGATTCCTCCGCGAATCGCGATGAACGCTCCGAGCGGCGCGCACGCGTCGACTGCGCCGAGAACAAAATGGGTGAGCCACGTATAGCGCTTGCAGAGCGGGTAAAAGACCGCGCCGAGCGCCGCGACCGGTAAGAGCTTCACGCACAGCGGATTCAGTTGCCACGCGGAGATCGCGAGCAGCGCGAGTCCCGCGCCGCACGCCCACAGCATGATCGCCGGGTTGAGCCTGCCGGCGGCGAGCGCGCGGTTGGCCGTACGCGGATTGCGCGCGTCGATCTCGCGATCCAAATAGCGGTTCGCGGCCATCGCAGCGGTGCGCGCGCCGAGCACCGCGAGCGTGACCCAGATCAGCGCGCGAAGCGAAGGAATTCCGCTCGCGGCAAATATCGCGCCGGTATACGCGAAGGGCAGCGCAAAGAGCGTGTGCTCGACGCGGATCTCTTTGAAAAACGCTGCCGTCCGGTTCAGCGCAACCTCTATCTTTGGCCTGACCAGTCGTCGGGCTCGAGCGCGCGCTCGATGCGATCCAAGCCGTACTCTTTCCAGCGCGCGTCGACTCGCGAGCGCGTTGTTTCGTCCATGATCATGTCGGGCGGCCATTCCCGCGTATAGCCTTCGGCCGCCGTCTTGCGCGTCGCGTCGACGCCGACTTTCATGCCGAGCGCGGGCATGTACGATCCGTGATCGAGGTCGTCGACCGGTCCTGGCATCATGACAACGTCGTGCTGCGCGTCGAGGTTGTTGAGCACGAACCACGCGACGGTGCGCGGGTCCTGTACGTCGACGTCTTCGTCGACGATGACGAGCACGCGCGTGAGCATCATCATGTGTCCCAGGCCCCACAGCGCATTCATGACTTTTTTGCCTTGGCCGGGATAGGCTTTGCGAATTGAAACGATCGCAAGATTCTGAAAGCCGCCTTCGACCGGCAGATTCATGTCGACGATTTCCGGCACGACCATCTGCAGAAGGGGCAGAAAGATTCTTTCGGTCGCTTTTCCCAGCCACGCATCTTCCATCGGCGGTTTGCCGACGACGGTGGCGGGATAGATCGGATTGCGCCGGTGCGTCATGCACTGCACATGAAAGGTCGGATAGCGATCGGCCAGACTGTACTNNCCGGTGTGATCGCCGAACGGTCCTTCGACGCGAACGTCGGTGTTGTCGACGTAGCCTTCGAGCACGAGTTCGGCGTCGGCGGGAACTTTGAGATCGACGGTTTTGCAGGTCACGAGTTTCACGGGTTTTCCGCGCAGCAACCCCGCGAACAGATATTCGTCCACAACGGGCGGCAGCGGCGCGGTCGCGGCGTAGGTCAGAACGGGATCCGACCCGATTGCCACCGCAACGGGAACGCGATCTCCCCACGCCTTGGCGTGCGCGCGGCCTTGTTTGTGCCGCTGCCAATGCATCGCGGTTTCGTTGGGCCCGTACACTTGCATCCGGTACATGCCGACGTTGAAGCGCCCGTTCTGCGGATCTTTCGTCACGACCAGCGGCAGCGTGATGAACGGACCGGCGTCCATGGGCCACGTCGTGAGCACCGGAAGTTTGGTGAGATCCGGCTTGTCGATCACGACATCTTGACAGCTTCCCGACGACACCGTTTTCGGCAGCGCCGCAGCGAGCGGCGCGAGCGAAAGCAGCTTCCCGATTTTTTCCATCGCGGATTGCGGCATCGACATGTCGAGCAGTTTGCGGATGCGGTCGCCGGCTTCGTCGAGCGTGCCGGTTCCGAGCGCCATCGCCATGCGGCGGCGCGACCCGAACTGGTTGGTCAGAACCGGAAACTGCGATCCGCGCACGTTGGTGAAAAGCAGCGCCGGACCGCCGCGCTTAACGACGCGGTCGGTGATCTCGCTGATCTCCAAGCGCGGATCGACTTGGGTTTCGACGCGATGAAGCTGGCCGGCGCGCTCCAGTGCCGCCACGAAATCGCCCAGCGAGTCGTAGGTCATTTCTCGAAACCCATGCGGCGCATCAGCGTGCGGTCGCGGACGTGCTCCGGGAGCGCGGTGAAGATGCGGCGCATCCACGCCGCCGGCGCTCCGACGGCGTAGCGCGCGCGCGGCTTTTTCGCCGTCAGCGCGTGCAGGACGACGCGCGCGACGACGACGGGATCGATTCCGCTGCGCTTCTGGCTTTCGCTCAAACTCGTGAGCGCGTCGAGATGTTTTCCATAATACTCGCGGACGTGCGGCGCCCGCGCGAGCAGCGAGTCTTTTTGGCCGCGGCCTTTGTTCCAGATTGGCGTATCGACGTTGCCCGGCTGCACCACCGATATCCTGACGCCCGAACCGCGCAGCTCCATGCGCAGGACATCGGCGGCGGCTTCCAACGCGAACTTCGACGAACTGTAAGCGCCGACGAAGGCTGAGGCGATTTGGCCCGAAATCGAACTGATGAAAACGATCCGTCCTTTGGAAGCGCGCAGCATCGGCAGAAACGCTTGCGTCACGCCGACTGCTCCGAAGAAGTTCACTTCGAATTGGCGGCGCAGCTCGTCGACCGGCAAAAACTCTAGCGGACCCGGCACCGCGATGCCGGCATTGTTGACCACGCCGCGCAACTTCGCGCCGGTTTGATGCACGGCGTGCGCCGCATCGCGTATCTGTTCGGCGTCGGTGACGTCGAGCTGCAGCGGCGCAACGCCCGGAATCGCGCCGAGGCGCTCCGAATCGGCCGCGTTGCGCACGCCCGCAAAAACCGTGTAGCCTTCACTTGCGAGCAGCGCGCTTATGGAATATCCGATTCCGGTCGACGCGCCGGTGACGAGGATTGCTTCTTTCAAGGGGTCGGCGTCGGAACCGGAGCCGACCAGATCGTCTTGCCGTTTCCGTCATACATCCACGCCGATGGCGCACCGCCTTTGTCGGCATCGAGCATGAATCCCATGCGGCCCTTCTTGTTGAACCAGAAGAAGAGCGAAGGACTCAATTTGCCCGTCGACCCATACGAGAAGCCGATCCCGAGGTTCTCGTTGCCGTAGCCCTTTCCAAAGTAGAGTCCGCCGGGGCCGACCGTTGTTAGGTAATGGTTCGGGGCAAAAAAGTTCAGCTGCGGTTCGGGGGGTTTTTTGTCGGGGTACTTGACCAGCGCCAACTCCGCAAGCAGCTTGCCCTGTGCATCCACCAAACGGAAATCGCGCGCGGTGACGACGCCGGGAGCGCCGGCGGCTCGAACCGGCCGGACCAGCTGTTGCGAGAGTATTCCGCCCGCGAATCCGGCGAGCACGGCAAAGACTAGCGGGAGCATCTGTGAACGAATCGGCATAGTACTTCCCTTTTGATAGAAGAAAGAGCCGCATTTCTGCAGCCCCTTCGACTTCGAGGTTCTTCAGCGAATCGCTTCGCTCAGGGTGACGGGTTACTCGCGGCGCCGCGGTCTGCGCGGACGGCGGCTTCCGCCGCTGCCTCCGCCGAAGCTGCCTTCACCGCTGCGCGCGGGTCCGGGGTCGAACGAACCGTTTGCGGACGCGCCGGCCAGCGTGGCCTTGTGCGAGAGATTGAGACGGCCTTGGCCATCTACCTCCATCACTTTGACCATGAGCTCGTCGCCCACTTTGACGACGTCTTCGACTCTTTCCACGCGCGTCGGCGCGAGCTGGCTGATGTGCACCAAGCCTTCTTTGCCGGGCAGAATCTTCACGAACGCACCGATGGCAATAATGCGCGTGACTTCACCCTTATAGGTTTCTCCGACAACGATATCTTTGGTGATCGCCTCGACCTGCGCGCGGGCTTTCTCAGCCGACTCGCCGTCGAGCGCGGTGATGTACACCTTGCCGTCGTCCTCGATGTCCATTTTCTCGATGCCGGTTTCCTCGATGATCTTGTTGATGATCTTTCCGCCGGGACCGATGACGTCTTTGATCTTGGCCGGATTGATTTGCACGACGATCATGCGCGGAGCGTACTTGGAAAGTTCCTCGCGCGGCTGCGCGATCGTTTCAGCGAGTTTGTCGATGATGAACAGGCGCGATTTCTTGGCCTCGGCCATCGCTTCGCGCATGATCTGCACCGTCACGCCCTGGACCTTGATGTCCATCTGAATTGCGGTGATGCCCTTTTTGGTGCCCGCAACTTTGAAGTCCATCTCGCCCAGCGCATCTTCCATGCCTTGGATATCGGTGAGAATCGTGTACTTGTCCCCTTTGAGAATGAGCCCCATCGCGACGCCCGCGACGTGTTCCCTAATGGGCACGCCGGCATCCATGAGCGCGAGCGAGCTTCCGCAAACCGACGCCATCGACGAGGATCCGTTGGATTCGAGCACTTCGCTGATCAGGCGCAGGGTGTAGGGGAAGTCTGCTTTTAAAGGCAGCACCGGAACGAGCGCGCGCTCCGCCAGATGGCCGTGGCCGATCTCGCGGCGGCCCGGTCCGCGCATCGGACGCGTCTCGCCGACCGAGAACGGCGGAAAGTTGTAGAAGTGCATGTAGCGCTTCTGCGATCCGAGATCGAGGATGCCGTCGAGCCGCTGCGCGTCGCCGATCGATCCGAGCGTTGCCGCCGTAAAGACCTGCGTTTGGCCGCGCGTGAAAACGCCGGAGCCGTGAACGCGCGGGACGTAGTGAACCTTAGACCAGATCTCGCGAATTTCGTCGGGCTTGCGTCCGTCGGGGCGAACCTTTTCGTCCACAACCATGACGCGCAGCTCGTCCTCTTCCATCGATTTGAGGATCTTGCCGAAGTCTTTCGCGAGCACCTTATCTTCAAGGAGCGCCTTTATCTCCGGATCCTTGCAGCGGGCGATGGCTTCGTCTACGTTGATCTTGCCCAGGGTTTCTTCGCGTTGCAGTTTCTCGGTGACGCGCATGCCTTTGGCGACGTCGTCTTTGAACGTCTTGCGCATCCACTTTTCAAGATCGGAGTTTGCGCGCAGCAATGGAAACTCGCGTTTTTTCTTGCCGTTTTTCTTGGCGAGTTTATCGATGGCCGCGACGATCAGTTTGATCTGTTCGTGCGCGAATTCGATCGCGCCCAGGAAGTCGTCCTCGGTGATTTCGTTTCCGCCGCCTTCGACCATCATGACCGCGTCGGACGTTCCGGCTACGACGAGATCCATGCCGCCGGTGACATATTGCGGCAGCGACGGATTGCAAATGTATGTTCCGTCCTCTTCGCGTCCCACGCGCACCGCGGCAACGGTTTTATCGAAAGGAATATCCGAGAGCGCGAGCGCGGCTCCCGCTGCGCAGACGCCCAAGACGTCCGCGTCGAGCTCGCGATCGATCGAGAGCACGTTTGCGACGATCTGTATGTCGTTGCGGAAACCGTCGGGAAAGAGCGGGCGGATCGGGCGATCGATTTGCCGCGAACTCAGCACGCCGTGTTCGGATGGACGGCCTTCGCGTTTGATGTAACCGCCCGGAATTTTACCGGCCGCGTACATTTTTTCTTCGAAGTCGCAGGTTAAGGGGAAGAAGTCGATGCCTTCACGAGGTTTCTCGGAGGCAGTGACGGCGCAGAGCACGACATTTTGGTCGCCATACCGGACCAGGGCGGAGCCGTTCGCTTGCTTCGCGAGCTCGCCGGTCTCGATGGTCATCGTGCGCCCGCCGATCTCTAATGAGACGGATTCAGGCACAATTTACTCCTATTTTTGTTGTTTATCGTTTTATTATGAGGCCGTCCCCGTTCGGGACGGCGGCGGAATCGCCCTGGCTCTAACGGCGGCGCGTGCGCGACCGGTAGACGACTTGCGCCTTGGGCGGCGCGATGCTGGCGTCGGGGAAGAGCGGATTCTTGGTGCGGTCCAAGCGCTTGCCCAGTGCGTACTCGATCTGCTTCATCAGCGGCTCTTCATCCGAGGAGACGAAGGTGATCGCGTCGCCCGTCGATTTCGCGCGGGCCGTACGTCCGATGCGGTGCATGTAATCTTCGGCTGCGCGCGGGACGTCGTAGTTCACGACATGGCCGAGTTCGATGATGTCGAGGCCGCGCGCCGCGATGTCGGTCGCGACCAGCACGCGGTGTTTGCCGCGTTTGAAGTCTTCGAGCGCGCGCGTGCGCTGCGACTGCGAGCGATCTCCGTGAATCAGATCCGAGGGGATGCGATGTTTTTCCAGCGCGGCCGCGAGCCGGTTTGCGCGGGCCTTCGTGCGCGTGAACGCAATTGCCGAATAGATCGTGTTGTCTTTGAGCAGTTCGAGGAAGAGGTCGGTTTTCTTTTCGTTGGGTACCGCGTAGACCGTTTGCGTGAGGCCGGCAACCGGCGACGCTTTGGCGGCCAGTTCGACTCGCGCCGGATCGTGCAGCATCTCGCGAACCAGACCGGCGATCGCGGGCGGCAGCGTTGCCGAGAAGAAAAACGTTTGACGCTCGCGCGCGACGTATCGCAGGATGCGGCGCACCGGCGGCAAGAAGCCCATGTCGAGCATGCGGTCGGCTTCGTCGAGAACGAGCAGCGATACGTCGCCAAGTTTCGCCGTGCCGCGCTCGATGTGATCGAGCAGACGTCCCGGCGTGGCGACGATGATGTCGCTGCCGCGTTTAAAAGCGGTCGCTTGCGGACCGAATCCAACGCCGCCATAGACGGCTGCGATGCGGATGTCGGTGTATTTCGCCAGCAGCTTCAAGTGCGCGGCAATTTGGTCGGCAAGTTCGCGGGTCGGAGCGAGAATCAGCGCGCGCGTTTTTCCGCGCGGCATGCCCATCAGTTTATTGAGAATCGGCAAGCCGAAAGCGGCGGATTTTCCGCTGCCCGTTTCGGCGCTCGCGAGGACGTCGCGGCCGGCGAGACCCGGCGGAATCGACAGAACCTGAATCGGCGTCGGTTCGGTGAATTTGAGGTCGTGCACTGCACGCAGCAACGCCGGCTGTAGGCCTAGTTGATCGAAGGTGTTAATTGTGGAAATCTTTCGAAGAGAGCGCGGCTCAATCGTATTCGAAAGATCGCGCAGGAGTGGCCTTCACTATGGCACACAATCGCGGTGCGCGTCAAACGCAAAGGTCGTTAGGGCACCGGGATCGCGAAAATCGTGCCGTTGCCGCCGCCTTTGGTGCCGTCGAGCGAGTCGTCGCTCGTCCCGCCGTAAACCGTCATTCCGTAGATCAATCCGCCTGAAATGATGACGTTGTCGATCGGCTTGGCGCCGTCGCCGTTTTTTCCCGTGAAATGATAGAGCACTTGATACGTCGAGAGCGATCCCGGAATGAAGCGAAAGATGGTTCCGTCGTCGTCGCTCGAGCCGCCGTAGGCGGTCATTCCGTACATATATCCCGACGTCGAATCGTAATAGAGCGATCCGTAGGGATCGGCGCCGTCGTGCTCGCCGTTGGGAAGCGCCGTATCTTGTCCTTGGAAAGCATAGTAGACGCTGTACGATCCGGTGCCGTCGTACTGTCCGTTAGTCATGTGCGGCGTCACGCGGAAGATTGCGCCGTCGCCCATGCCGCTTCCACAGTGATGGCTGTCCCCGCCGGTCCCGGCGCCGCCGCACTGCGTTAGTCCGTACAGCACGATTTGCCCGCCTTCCGTCACGGGCGTCAAATAGCCGTGATCGGAAAAGTACGCATCGGATCCGCCGCTTGTGAACGCATGGATGACGTTGATCGAGGATTGCGGTTGCGGAATGCCGTTGCTGTAGCTCAACACCAAAGAAAAAACGGTTCCCCCGCCCCCCGCACCATCGCTGCGCGTAATCCCCCATAGCGTCGATCCGAGCTGAATGATGCGGCCGTGCGGTTCGGTGCCTTCGCTCTTGCTGAAGTCGTGGATGGGATAGTACGCCGAACCGCTCGGAGTCATCGCATAGACCTGGCCTTTGTCATTGGCTCCGCCTTTGGCGGTTTGACCGAACATGACGTTGCCGAACAGTTGATCGAGCGTGAACGAGCTGTGCTGCTCCGCGCCCTGATTGGGCGCGCCGCCGTAGGCGAGCACGATCGACGGGGTGCCGCCCGGCACGAGCGCGTACGCGTCGCCGTTGTTGTACGTATCCTTGGACGTGTCGTTGACACCCTGGGTCGTGAAGTACAGCGATCCGTTGATCGGAACCATGGCGTCGTGCCGCGGATCGCAGCCGTCGCTTCCATTAAATGCGTAAACGACGCTGTAGCCGGTGAAAGCCGTGTTCGTACTAAAGACCGTTCCGCAGCCGATGCCGTCGTGCCCGATGTTGTTTCCCCCGGCCGGCGTGCGTCCGTAGAGCATCGTTGTGGCGCCCTGCACGAGTGTGAGCGATCCCTTCGGAAGCGCGCCGTCATTGGGAGGCGACGTCGCCAGGCCGTTGGAGGCCGAGTAATTGTGAAACATGTAGACGGTGTAGTTCGTGTGCCCGGCAATCTGGGTGAGGCGCGGCGGCGTTGCGCGGGATCCGGGCGTCGAACTGGTCTGCGGCAGCCCGCCGGTCGCGCCGCGGCACGCCGTCAGCACGCAGGCGATCAGAAGAAGCGCGAAAGCGCTGCGCAGTTTCACGGCCGTTCTTGGAAGGCCAGACTCAGTCCGTAGGACGACGTGACGCTGTGGTGTTCCATCGTGCCGATCAGCGAAAGATGCGGTGCGACCGCGATCGCCGCGTCTGCGTCGACGTAGCGTCCCGCTTCGACCGGATCCGTTTCCCGACGGTAGATGACGTCGAACCGCGTGCGGCGTCCGCCGTAGTAGGTCAGCCACGCGACGTCACGGCCGAGTGAAGGTCCCAGAACGCTTTGCGGGACGCCCGAAGCGGCGTCATGCAGCGAAAGCGTCCACGCGCGCAGGCGGAAATCGTGACCCAGCGGCCAGTCCACGGCGACGCCGAAGCCGCTAAGCTGCGTGGTCGGGAGCGCCGTCGTGTAACGCTCGGAATAACCGGTCACCTCCGCTTCAAATCCACCCGGCGAACCGTAAACGATTGAACCCTCGGTAAGGTTGCTGCGGTTGAGCACGAGCCCGGGGACGGGATCGGCGAAGAACTGGTCGCTGACCGACGGCGTATCCTCGACGTTTCCGCGCGACGCTTCGAGCGAAAAACGGTTGTTGAGCTGCCACCGGGCGCGCAGTGATGCGGCTAAACCGGCGGCGGTTTGCGCGACTCCGCCGGGAATTTTTTTCGTCACGCCGGCGTCACGCAATCCGTACCACGCCACGGTCGCGTGCGCGGCAAAGCGCGTGCCTTGGTACGTTTCGCTCGCGAAGATCTCGTTCGTCAGCGCCGACCCGCTGTACAGTTTCGTCGTATAATCGCGCACGCCGGTATCGCGCGTCAGCTTGACGCCGATCTCGTTGCCAAAAAGCGCGCCGTCGTTGCGCAGACGGAATTCGCCCTCGACCTCGCTGTCGGACTCCATGTAGTCCGCGAGTTTGTTCTTGATTTTTTGTTTGGCTTTCAGTTCGAACGTTGCGGTCGAACCCAGCCATGGCTCGTCGAGCCGCAGCTCGGTCGCGGTCGAGTTGCCGAGTTCTTCGGTGCTGCCGCTTTGATCGACCAGAAAACTGCGCCCCGCAAGGACGAGCAGTTTGCCGGCACCTAGCGGAGTTCGCGAAATGAGATCGGCGCGCGAATGCTGCGTCAGATCGCCTGAGCTATAGCCGTAGCCGAACGCGACGTCGCCTGCGCGTCCTTGCAGCGAGTCGATCTGAAGCGAACCGCCGCCGGCCTGCAGCGAACTTCCGGCGGCCTTATCGAAACCGAGCGTGTAATGTCCGGAGGCTCCATCAGAGTAGCGGTAAGAATGAAACGCGTCCGCGATTCCGGCGAACGAAAGATAGTGCGCGGGCACTGACTCGAAGGTCGTGCCGTTGCCTTGGAGCGCATTCGCGCTCCCGCTCAAACCGCGGTCCCCGACGCCGATAGCGCCGCCGCCCTGTATGACGGCGAAAGGTGCGAGCGCAAAAATGTAGCCGGCGTCTTGATAGGGCAGCACCGCGAAATCTGCGCCGTCGATTTTAGCGGGCGATTTCGCTTCGCGCGGATAGAGGACGATCGTGTTCGAGTCGAGTTCGGAAAAGCGCAACGTGCGGCTTTCAAAACCTTTGGCCGCAACGCTCCACGTTTCGGGCGGCCCGCTTACGTCGATCGAAAAGCGGCCCCTCTGGTCGGAACGGCCGTGTCCGACTTCGCGCGCGTTCTCAGCGTAAAAATGGATGTCGGCCTTATCGATTGCTTGGCCGTCGCGGTCGACGACGGCGCCCGCAACCGGTTCGGGCGCCGAAAAAGCCGCGACCGGCAGAAAGCTGAATATCAGCAATCCGCCAATCGCAGCGAAGCGAATCGCGATCTTTACTTCGCGCCCGCCGCTATGCCGAGTTGGACTTGCGTCCGCGCTTGTTTGACGAGGACGATGGCTTGTGCGCGGTGGCCGGCTTTGTCCGCCAGCGCCAGGTTGAGCTGATTCAGCGCAAATCCCAGCTGATTTTGGGCCGAATACATATGCCCTTGATAGACGGCGGCAACGGTCGTGCCGGTAACGATCGAGCCCAGGAGCACGGCGCCCAGGAGCAGCGCCACGATGTTGAAGCGCTTGAGGAAGTCGGTCATAGAATAATTACCCTCTTTCTTAAGTGGTAGAGGGGGTATTAGGGCTGATCGAATTTGATCCCCGCATCGACCGTGCGCGCGTCCTGGAGGCGCTCGGTTCCGAGGAACCAGCGCAACCCGCCGCCCAGGGGCGCTGAAATCGACGCGTCCACATGGCGCTGGGGCAGCGCATCGAGAAAATCGGAGCGGTAGATCGTGTCGATTCGCAAGCCCGCGGGGTTCTCGTAGGTCAGCCACAGCGAGCCCGGCGTTCCCGAGGGCGCGCTGCGACCGAAGCGCAAGATGTTTTCATACGGCTGGGTGGTGTCGTTGAACCACATCGTCCACGCGCGCACCGAGAGCTCCGGCGCAATCTGCCAGGCGATCGAAGCGCCCGCGGAATGTACCGTCCCGGCGTCAAGACTGCTCAGCTGCTCGCTCATGTACGTCATCGAAATCTTGAGGCGGTTCAAATCGGAGTACGTCAGCGTTTGCGTGAGTCCGGCGTAGCGGTCGACGTGCAGATCGGAATCGGGTTTGGTTCCGTATGCCTCGAGCAGCGTGGGGAGCCGGAACGACGTTCCGGCGTAAAGCTCGATGTTCCATTGCGGCGAAAGCGCGTACGATGCGTACACGGACGGCACCACTTCCTGCGCTTGCAGCGGGAGCGAGGTGCCGCCGGATCCGCCGTTATAAGCAATTGCGTAGGCGCCGATGGTCGCGCGCGCCGAGTATCCCGGTCCGCTCGTCTGCGCGCCGGCGTCGAGATGAGTTTGCGTGACCGCACCCGCGATGCGCAAATGAAACGCGTTCGCATCGTACAGACCCGTGGACTGGCGCACGCCGAAGTCTCCGAAGATCTGTACGTGCGTTTGCGAGGAAACCGTCAGCTCGCCGACCAGATCGCTCCACGTCGAGCTGAGCGGCGCCGAAGCAAATGAGGTGTTGTAGCCGGCGCGGTCGGCGACGAACGTCGCTTGCAGCGCCGTGTCGCGCACGCGCAGGTACTGCGCGCGAAATCCTTCGATCGCTTCGCGGCTCCAGACGGAGCTGCGCGCGAGTCCGGCGCGCGCCCCTAAGAAGGAAAGATCGAGCGAATCGACGCCGACCGGAACGTGCAGCTGGGCCGCTCCGCGCGCGCTCGTGGCGTTCTTATTTCCGGAAGCCGAGAACGCGTATGCCGCATTGGGTGTAGAAACTCCGCGACGCGCGGCGTAATCGCTTCCGCCAATGAGCGATGCATCCGATCCCTGCGCGGGAATATCGTTCAGAAAGAACACGCCGGCTGCGGCTTGATCGCCTGTGTACGACGTTTGACCCGCTGCGAACGCATCGGCCGATCGCAGATCGAACGATGGCATCACCGGCAGCATCGAGACGTTGCCGGCGATGTCGTAATCGGGAATGCCGTCGTCGATCACAGCGCCTCCTTGAGCCGAGGCCGCGCGATCCGCTAAGCGCGCGCCGGGCAAGAACGCGCGACTGTCCGTCAGCACGACGAACGGGCGCAGCGAGATCGCGGATTCGGCGCGAGAATAAGGAAGCGACCGGAGGTCGCGCGCCGACGGCGAGCTGTCGCCCGGCGCGCCGTAGCGCTGCACGATCGCGACGACCGGCTCCGAATTTTTCACGCTGACGACGACGGGTTTGCAGTACGAACACGTGATCCGCACGGAGCGGACGCCGCTCGCTTCGATCGCGAAGGTGCCGTCCGAGGCGGTCGTCGTATGCAGGGCTCCGGCGGCGACCGAGGCGCCGGGGATGGGAGCGCCTTCCTGGTCGCGGACCGAGCCGACGACCAGCGGCGCCGGGACGGCGGCCAGCGTCAGGAAAAGGGCCGGAATTCCTAGAGCGCGTTTCACGGATTCTTCAGAGATTCGGCTATACTTATAGATGATGTCAAGGCGATGGCTGAGGCTTTTCGTGCTGGCGGCAGTTTTAGCCGTCTGCACTTTGGCTTTTGAACGTGGGTATGCCGGCGCTCAGTCGCTCGAGGCGATGCTCGACGGCGCCCTCCAGCCTTCGGCCGCCCCGTCCCTCTTAGGCCCGATTACCGAAGCCGGGNNCCGAGCAGGCCGCGGCCGCGAATTCCTGGCAAAACGCGGAACTGCCCCGGCCCTAAGAAGTGCGACGCTCCTGGCTGGTGCCGGCGCTGATCATGTTCGCGGCGTGCGGATCCTTTGCGCGCGCTCAGATGTATCCCCACGCAACCCCGGCTCCCCGCACAACCAGCGTCCCGGAGCTGCGCGCGCTTGCCACCGGCCGTGAGGTCGTCGAACGCTTTCATTTAGGAATCGCCGCCGAGCAGCGCGCCGACTGGCCAGAAGCCGCTGCTGAATTCGAACGCATCATCGCGCTCGATCCCGGCGAGCCGCAGAACTCGACCGCGCGCTACGATTTGGGGATCGCCTATGCGAATATGCGCAGGCTCGACGACGCCGCGCGTCAGTTGCAGTCGGCGATCGCGCGCGATCCCGGTTTTTTGGCCGCCATGGCAAACTTGATCGCGGTCGACTTGAGCCGCGGCGACTTGCGCGACGCGCGCGCGGTGGCGGACCGCTTCGTAGCGGCGGCTCCCGATTCGGCCCGCGCCCTTTACGATCGAGGTCTCGTCGCGCTGCGCTCGGGTGACATGGTGACGGCACGCAACGATTTCGGCCAATTTTTGCAAGCAAATCCGAAGTACGCCTATGCGCACTACAACCTCGGATTGGCGCAAACCAAGACCAGCGACTACGCGTCGGCCGAGCGTGAATTTCAGCTCGCGGTCGATCTCGCGCCCCAGTATTCACGGGCGCGTTTCGCGCTCGGAACGGTGCTGCTGCGTGAGGGCAAACGCGCTCAGGCGCGCGCGGCCTTCGCAACGGTTGCCGGCGACTCTGCGACCGATCCGGCCCTGAGGAATCTGGCCGTCGCGATGCGCGACGCCATCAAATCCCGCTAGCTTTCAAACTTTCTTCATTCCTGGGGCTTATGCTGACCAGAATGGGTTTTAAGCATGTGCGCGCGGCATGCGTTCTGGTGCTCTCTCTGTTAGCACTTCCTGCCGCCGCATTCGAACGTCCGCCGCAACTGGTCGATCAGACCGGCCGCACATTTTCGTTGACCTCGCTGCGCGGAACGCCGCTGGTCGTAACGTTCGTGGCCGCGCATTGCACCGATGCGTGTCCGTTAGTGAACGCGCAGTTCTCACGCGCTGCGCGGTGTTTAGCCGCGGAGCATCGCAACGTCCGCCTGGTAACGATCACGCTCGATCCGGAAAACGATCCGCCGCGCGTGATGCGCGCGCTGGCGCAGACGTTTGCGGCGGATCCGCGCAGCTGGATCGTAGCGGGCGGAAGCGTCGCGGACGTGCATCGCGTGATGCGCGAGTTCGGCGTCATGGCGCGCCGCGGGCGCAAAGGCTACGCGGATGCACACACGACCTTCGTCTATTTCGTCGACGCGCGCGGGGTGGTGCGTAAAATGATTCTTGCTTCAACGAATCTGGGAGCGCAGCTCGCGCAATGAGGACCAAACTATGCATCGCTTTTCTCTTACTCACGGCTTGCACCAACGGCGGAACCATGACGCCGGCGGGCGGCGGCGGCGGCGCGCAAATACAAACGATCGACGTGAACCTCACGCTCAATCCGAGCTCGCAAACTCCGGCGGGGAACGCGGGCGGTTATTCGCCGGCAGTGACCAACGTCGCCGTCGGGACGTTCGTGCGGTTCGTCAACTCCGACGGTTTCGCGCACACCGCAACCGCAATTCCGGGAGCGACGACCTTTCCGGCGGGATCGCCTTATTCGTCATCCGCGCAAACGCAAAGCGGGACCGCGATATCGCAAAGCTGGAGCAGCGGAACGCTGCCGGCCGGCGCGTCTTCGCAGACGCTGCTCGTCGATAAGGCCGGCACATATTTATTCGGCTGTTTCTATCACTACGGCGGCCCGATGAGAGCGGAGATCGTTGCGCACTAGCGTGCGTATCGCCGCGGCGTTCGCGCTTGTGGCCGCTTTGACGCTGGCGCTGCGCGTCCCCGCGCGCGCTATTCCGTTGTTCGCGCAGCGGTATCAGCTGCAGTGCTCCGCTTGCCACAGCGTGCTGCCCGAGCTGAACTCGTTCGGCAACTCTTTTCGCGCGCGCGGCTACCAGCTGCCGATTCCAAAGCACGGCACGACGGGCGTCGCGATGCGTTACCAGCTCGAGTGGGAAGCCGATCCGGCGGCGGGCACGCGCCGATTCTCGCCCGGCGGTGTCTTGCTTTCGAACGCGGACATCGGCGCGGTGAGCGCATTCATTCATTATAATTTGGGCGCGGGCGGAGGCCCGGCGGGATTGTTTCTGGGGTATCTCGCCACCTACAACGCGCATACGCAATCGCTGTATCGTTTAGGCTTATTCGAGCTGCCGCTCGCGCAATCGCCCGGACAGCGGCTCGACGATCTCGCGTCCTACGGCTATTACGGCGCGCATGTCGGCCTGAACGATCTATCGCTGTCGTCGCCACGCTGGGGCTTGCAAGCCGAACGTGCCATAGGATCGGTCACTGCCGATTTTACGGTCGACTTCGGCGAGTTCAAAGGCTCCGCGTACGGCGGCAAACCTGTTCCGACCGGCGAGACGACCGCCGCGAACTCACCTGAGTTTGGTATGTTCTTGCGTGCGCCGCTAACATCCAATCTCCAGGTGGGCGGTGACTTCATCACCGGTTCGCGGCGAATCGTCCCAGCCGGTCGGAACACCTTTTCCGATGCCTATCAGCGCGAAGGCGTCCTTGCGAAAATCACCGTGCGCAACGTCGAGCTGCAAGCCGAACAATGGTGGGGCAGCGATCAGAACGCCGACGGGTTCGGCACGCGGACCGGAAGTACGGGCGGCTATGCCCGTTTAAAATATTACATCACGCCGCACGCGTATCTGGGCGTGCGATACGACGCGCAAGCCGTGCCGTTCATCTCGCGCGACGTGGTCTACTACGCGGCATTTCATATTTTGCCGCACGCGCGGCTGCTGATCCAGCAGGTTCAGCCGGTCGGTGCGTCAGGCCATCTGGGCGCGGCGCTGACAGTGGGATTTCCCTGGCCGCCGAACCTCTGAGGTCATGAGAGTCTTGGTGGTCGAGGACAACGCCCCGATCGCCGCTGCCGTCCGCACGATGCTCGAACGCCGCAAATATGCGGTCGACTTGGCGGCGGACGGGGAAGCGGGCTTGGAATATCTGCTGCGCCAGCGTTACGACGCGGCGATTCTCGACGTCGTGCTTCCCAAGCGCGACGGTTTCGCGGTCGCCAAGGCCGCCCGCGGGGAAGGCGTACAAACTCCCATCCTGATGCTGACCGCGCTCGACGCGGTCGAAGATCGCGTGCGCGGATTGGACTGCGGCGCCGACGATTATCTGGTGAAGCCGTTCGTCGAAGAAGAACTCTTCGCGCGCTTGCGCGCGATCACGCGACGAGCCGATCGCCCCGTGCACGACACGCTGCGCGCCGGATCGCTCGAAATCGACGCATCGGCGCGCGAGGTGAGCGTCGCGGGAAAGCGGCTGCCGCTGGGCGCGACCGAATTCCGGATGCTCGAATTCTTCGCGCGCAATGCCGGCATCGCGTTCTCGCGCGAGCGGCTGCTCGAACATCTCTGGGACTACGACTTTGAGGGATCGACCAATATCGTCGACGTCTACGTCAGCCAGCTGCGCCGCAAACTCAAACGCGCAGGCGCCGGCGACGTGATTCATACGGTATGGGGCGTCGGATATAAGTTGGAAGCGTGATCGCGCGTCTGGCGCTCCGGTATCTGCTGGTGTTCGCAGTCGTGCTCGCGCTGCTCAGCGCGGGAGCTTACGCATTTATGTCGGGCGAATACCAGTCGCTCATGCAACCGCTGATCGGAACGCCCGAAGGCGCGCAAGGCTATCGCACGGCGATGGCACGCGTGCTCGAGACGATTCTGAGCTTCGATATCCCGCTGCTCGCGATCGTCGGCGGGGCGTCGTGGCTGTTGGCGCGCGCGTCGCTGCAGCCGCTGATCGCCGGCCGTCAGCGCGAGCGCGAATTCGCCGCCGACGCGGCGCACCGGTTGCGTTCACCGTTGGCCACGATCGCGGCGGTTTCACAAGCCGCCAAGCCGGGTGCGCCCGCGGAGCTCGCGCAAGATTTCGACACCATCACGCAAGCCGCGCTCGACGCATCCCAAACCGTCGGCGAGCTGCTGACGCTTTCCCGGCCGGCCGATTCGCATCTGCTGCAACTCGAGCCGGTCGATGTCTCCCTGCTCGCGAAAAATGTTTCGAAAGAATTTGAAGCGCGCGCCGCCGAGCGGGGACTGGCGATCGACAACCGCGCGCAGACGGCGATCGTCAATGGCGACGAACTGCGGCTGCGCGAACTGCTGCGCAACCTGCTCGAAAACGCGCTGCGTCATGCGCGCGCAACAATCGTGGTCGATTCACACGCCAACGGACGCACGGTCGACGTGATCGTCTTCAACGACGGCGATGCGGTTGAAAACGCGTATCGCGAGCAGATTTTCGAGCGCGCATTTAGCGGGGATTCGCGCGGCAGCGGATTGGGTTTGGCAATGGTGCGATGGATCGCGCGCGCGCACCAAGGCGACGCATTCGTGCGCGACGGCAAAGCGGGCGGCGCCGAATTCGTCGTGCGCCT
Source organism: Vulcanimicrobiota bacterium (assembly GCA_003136355.1). Classification (GTDB taxonomy): domain Bacteria; phylum Vulcanimicrobiota; class Vulcanimicrobiia; order Vulcanimicrobiales; family Vulcanimicrobiaceae; genus Rubrimentiphilum. The sequence continues at coordinate 21,949 of PLED01000108.1, forward strand.
GCCGCGTTTCGCAGACTAAGGACGAGGAGACTCCGGCAAAGGCGGGTATTTACGGCCTGGTATGTCCACGCTGTCGCCGCAACGTCTGCTCGAACTCAAACTCCACGCCACCGACGTGCGCGAGGGAATCATCCGCTCGCTATTGGCCGCGGGGTCAGGACATTCGGCCGGACCGCTGGATATGGCCGACGTTTTTACCGTACTCTACGAACACGTGCTCAACCACCGGCCGAAAGAGCCGCTGTGGGACGACCGCGACCGGCTGCTGCTTTCATGCGGACATATCGCGCCGGTTCGCTACAGCGCCATGGCCTATGGCGGATATTTTCCGGTGGAAGAACTTTTGACGCTGCGCAAGTTCGGAACGCGCCTGCAAGGGCACCCCGAGCGTGTGCGGCTGCCGGCGGTGGAGACAACGTCGGGTCCGCTGGGCGAAGGCTTGGCGCAGGGCACGGGCATGGCGCTCTCCGCGAAGATGGACGGCAAAAGCTGGCGCGTCTACGTGGTGACGTCGGATGCCGAGCATCAGTGCGGACTGCATTGGGAAGCGGCCATGACCGCGCCTAAATTTAAACTCGACAACCTGATCGCGATCGTCGATCGCAACTTCATTCAAATCGACGGAAGTACCGAAGACATCATGCCGCTCGAGCCGTTCGCCGACAAGTACCGCGCCTTCAACTGGGAAGTCTTCGAGTGCGACGGCAACGACATCGCGCAGTTTACGGAAACGATCGAAAAAGCCAAAGCGGTTAAGGGAAAGCCGAGCGTGATCATCGCCAACACGGTTCCCGGCAAAGGCGTAAGTTATATGGAAGGCGATTACGCGTGGCACGGTAAGCCGCCCAACAAAGAACAGGCCGAGGTCGCGCTGCGCGAATTGCAAGCCGAGCGCGAACGGTTGACCGCCAATGGCTAACGCGCTCGACGGCGTAGCCGCGATGCGGCTGGCCGAACTCCAAGATGCCGCCGGCGTCAAGCAAGTTCCGACGCGCAACGGATTCGGCGAAGGCGTCATCGAGGCGGGCAAAGGCAACCGAAACGTGCTCGCGATTTGCGCGGATCTTTCAGAGTCCACGCGTATGCTCGGGTTCAAAGAAGCGCTCCCGGATCAGTACATCGAGATCGGCGTTTCGGAACAAATGCTCGTCGCGATGGCCGCCGGTATGGCCAGCACGGGAAAGGTTCCGTTTATCGCGAGCTACGCGATGTTCAATCCCGGCCGCTCGTGGGAGCAAGTCCGCACCACCATGGCGCTCAACGAAACCAACGTCAAAATCGCGGGCGCGCATGCCGGCGTTTCGGTCGGACCCGATGGCGCAACCCACCAAGCGATAGAAGATATCGCGATCATGCGCTGCATTCCGCACATGACCGTCGTCGTTCCGTGCGATTCCATTCAAACGAAGCGGGCGACGCTGGCCGTCGCGGCGATGAACGGCCCGGTCTACTTGCGTTTCGGCCGCGAGAAAACGCCGGTCGTCACCACCGAAGAAACGCCGTTCGAACTTGGAAAGGCGCAGATTTTTCGCGAAGGTAAAGACGTAGCGATCGTCGTCTGCGGTATCCTCGTCTACAACGCGCTCATCGCCGCGCGGAAGCTCGCGCGCGACGGCATCGAGTGCATGGTCGTCAACAATCATACCGTCAAGCCGATGGACGAAAAAACGATCGTCGAAGCCGCCGAACGCTGCGGCGCTGTCGTCACGGTTGAAGAACACCAAATCTCAGGGGGCATGGGATCGCGCGTTGCGGAGATCCTGGCCCAGCGCCGACCCACGCCGATCGAATTCGTCGGCGTGGCCGATCAGTTCGGTCAGTCCGGCGATCCCGCCGAGTTGATCGAACACTACGGCATGGGATCGAGCGCGATCGAAGCGGCGGTCCGCCGCGCTATCGCGCGCAAAGAGCTTAGACCGTCGTAATTGCGGACGTCGTAACGGGGGCAACCTGGTCGAGCGTCAACTCGAAACCGCCGGTCCACCGCGCGGCCAGATTATAAAGCGCCGCGTAGAGTAAGCCGGCGATGAAACCGATGATGCCGTACATAATCGGAAAAAAGATGATCGCGAAAAACCCGATGCCGGTCATTGCGGCCATGCCCGGGGTCGTTATGCCGCTGTGCTTGATTCCCAGCATCATAATCGGACTGATCACCAGCCACCACGCCAATCCGATGATTATGCCGATCATGGCATAGAGTACCGCAGCGACCAGCGCGAATTGTACGACGGAAATGTGGCGCAAACGAGTAACCATGCGAAATTCTCCCATCCTTTTAAGAAGGCGAAGCGAATAAGGAGGGCTTACCGAGCATCGTCCCGAGGACCTTCGCAGGTATCGTTCACCGGCCCACCGGAAAAGCGACTTATGCTTAAGAAAAGTCGTCTTTCCGCATTAGCGTGCATCGCGTCGCTCGCACTTTCGGCATGTTCGGGAACCACGACGACGCCGCCGGGTCCGCCACAGACCACGCTTTCGATCCCGACTCAGCGGAATGCCGCGCAGGCCGCGCTGGCTGCCGAGTTCGGTGTCGGGCTCCTCACGCTCATTTTCGGCCAGGGCACGACGCAAGCGTTCGGCGGAAGCAATACGCCGCCGGTCTGCAATAATGGCGTTCGAGTTTCTATTGTTTCAGGCGCGACGACGATCACCACAACGGTCGATGTCTTCTACGATCCCGTTTGCACGACGATCTTGGCGCACGTCATTCTGACCCAGACGCAAAACTCTCCAACGGCCTCAACCCTTTCGGGAACGGCCACCTTCACCACGCAAACCGGCGCCATCATCGCTTACAACGCGTTGAGCGGAACGGTCACCAAGAGTGCGGGTACGACGTCCTTTAGTGTAACGGGAACCGCGGCGCCGAGTCCGTCCGCACCGGCCGTCGCATCGTTCGGACTCAGCTGCAGCTCGACCGGAAGCTCCAATACATGTGGTTTCGGCGGCATCCAGAACGTCTCGATACCGGCGTGCTCTCCGCCGGGCCCGAGCTGCGGCACATTACAAGCGATCCAAATTGGCAACACATTTACGTTTAACGGAACTCAAACCGGTAACGTGAATACAGGCGGCGCGGCGCTCAAAGCTTACGTATCCGCGCCGAGTGCGATGACGCTTTCGCCGTCAGGCGCAACGAGCTGGACGATCACGGGCGGTGGAACCCCCGTAATCAACGATGCCGGAAACTTTTCGGTGACGACGGGGGCGTTTAACCTTGCAACGGCGATTGGCATAAGCCTCAGCGATGCGACCGCGGACGCGAGCGCAACGGCCAATATGTCCGGCGGTCCGTTCGGGCATACCTCAGGCGGCGTTACGCAAGTCAGTAACGGCGTGGCGGCGAGTTTCTTGGGCCTCGACGGAATCGGAAATGGAACGGTCCTGTTTTCGGACGGCCACATTGAATCCGTCGCCGGGTTTATCGTTCAGTAATTCGGCCAGAACTGGCCGTGGAAACCTAACGGAAGCATCGCGGGCGCCCATGCGCGTGCGCATTCTTCGAACGTCGCCGCGTCCACAACGACGAGCGCCGAGCGTTTTTCACGCGCGTTGAACGCGACGAAAAGCACGGCGCCGTCGGTTTCGTTTCCGCCCGGCTTCGGAACAAAGATCGCTTCACCGGGAGATTCGTTCGGACGTTCCCAGACGCGCTGTGAGGCCGAGCTCGTGTCGACCTGCAGGACGCCGTCGGTAAACGCATCGCCCTCGCCGACGCGCGGCGCGTAAACGTAGCGCGGCCGTTCTGCTCGTACGTCGACGCGCGGCAGTTCCATACGCGTATTCGAGAGCGTTTCACGCGTCGCGTCCTGGCCGTTGCACGGAACGTGGTAGCGCCGCAGCGAGAGGCCCGGTGCGACGGGCGCGCGTTCGCGTACGCGATCCAAATAGAGATCGGAAACGATCGAGGCGTCGTCGTAACCGACAAGATCGACCACGACGCAATCGCGATCGTCGAACGCGCTGACGTGGTGAAAAGCGAAGAACGGTTCGGCCGCGCAGGTGACGGGCGGCGCGGAGCCGGTCAGGTCGACGAGGTGAATGAGCGTCTCATCGCCGCCCCAATGAAAATTCTCGATGTACGGCTTTCCGCCCAAGATCATCGCGAGCGGATCGAAGCGGTACGGATACTCAACCAGGATCGCATACTTTCGGCTCGCGCCCATGCTGTGTACGTAGGCCGGACGTTTGCTGGGAATGCGCGCGATGGCGTCGCGCGAACCGTTTTCGGCGAGACGCCATACCGCGAATTCGCTGCGCAGGCCCGGTTTGAGCGTGAAGTTCACCCAACCCCCGGCGGTGCGCACGGGGTGTGCCGTCGTCGGACCGGTTCCGAGATCATCGGCGAACTTCAGCAGGTTGCCCGTCTCGAGCGTCTGCGGATCGAAGCAGCGCGGCGCGCCGATTTCCGTGAGCGCAACGCTCGCGTCGCCATAGCGCGCGACGTTGACGTTGGTGTTGTCGGTGATGTTGCTCGACGTTACGCCGGCCAGCCACGATCCGAACGAGCGCGCCGCCGGGGTCGCGAAGCTTTGGTATTCCGCGCGGCCTTCAGTCGCCGCCGCGTAGCTCTCGCTGCGAATGAACCGCCCGGTGTATTCGAGTTTGCCTTCGCCGAACTCGAAACGCTGCAAGAAAGCCATGCCGTCGAACCAGTGGCGGAACTGGACAGGCCCGAAACTGTATTGCGCCGGCCCGTTGCGGATGAACGCACCGCGCAGCCAATCCGGAAGGGCGCCCTCGATCGCAAGCGCGACCGGCCCGATGTCGTTCGTGACGTCGGAAAAGATCAATTCGCGCGGCGTGTGAGCGGCGATCATAACGTTCGCTTCGTCAGCCGACTCCGGAGTACCGCCGTTTGCCCGGAGGCACGGGCAGGCGGGCCGAGAATGGTCAGGCCTCTAGTTATTAAGGAGCTGCTATGACAGGTTCGGTTAGCCGCATTGGAGCGGCGGCAATTTCAACGCTTACGCTTTTCGCGCTGAGCTTCGCATCCGCACCGGCTGCGACAGGCAGCGCCCTCGATCAATTTGCCAAAGCTTGGTCGGGGTTGCACGGATATAACGCGACGATTCAACTCTACGAACTCAAAGGCGGCAGTAACGAACATGCGGTGTTTGCTTACAGTTACACCAAACCGGCGACGGTGACGATGCACGTCAATCAAGGACCGAATGCGGGCGCGACGGTTAAATGGACGGGCGGCCCGAGCGTCTACGCTTCAAAGAGCGGCGCGTTCGGTATTACGATGGGCAAGAACGTGAGCTTAAACGATCCAATGGTCAGCTCGCTGCGCGGGTATTCGGTCTCTGACTTGAGCTTCGCCGGAATCCTCGCGCACGCGCAACAGACCGGCGGCACGCTCTCGAGCGGCGCGACGAAAATGGACGGCGCGTTGGTGACGGCGGTCACGCTGAACGTCGCCAACCCGGCGCAAGACAACGGTATGACGCGCGAGGTGCTCTACCTCTCGCAGAGCACGCAGTTGCCGCTTCGTATCGACGGCTTTATGGGAAATCAGCTCGTGCGGATGTACAGGTTCGGCATCACCAAGAGCTGGTAACGCTTAGCGGCGCAGGCCGAGTTCGCTGATCAGTTTGCGGTAGCGGTCGAGATCTTTGTGCTGCAAGTAATTGAGCAAGCGGCGGCGCTGCCCGATCTGCAGGTAGAGTCCGCGGCGGCTGTGGTGATCTTTCTTGTGATCCTTTAGATGCTCGTTCAGTTTATTGATCGAGGCAGTGAGGATCGCGACTTGGACGTCGGCTGAACCGGTGTCGCCCTGGGAGCGGCCGTATTTGGCCGCCAGCTCGGATTTCTGATCTTTGGTAATTGGCACGAATAGAACTCCTCGTTCAAGGATAGGCTCGCTTCAGTGCAGGCCGTGGGTCCGCCTGAGCGACCGGGGAATCATACCACCGCTGCGGCCGGGGGCGCAACCCGGGTTTGGGCGGGGCGGCGTCTAAAGCGCCGCTCCTATGGAACTTGCAAAGAAAACCTTCGTTATAACGGGCGGAGCGTCGGGGCTCGGCGCGGCCTGCGTGCGCGAGTTTACCGGCGCCGGCGCTAACGTCGTGATTTGCGACGTCAACGAACACGGAGCTCAGGTCGCCAAGGAAGCGGGCGCTAACGCGCGCTTCAACCGCACCGACGTAACGGCCGAAAAAGACGTGCGCGCTGCAGTCGAGCTTGCGCTCAAGGAATTCGGCGCGTTACACGGCGCGATCAACTGCGCGGGCATCGCGACGGCAGAGCGCGTCGTCGGACGCGAAGGACCGCAGCCGCTCGAGCATTTTACGAAGGTTGTGACGATCAATCTGATCGGTACGTTCAACGTTATCCGGATCGCGGCCGCCGAGATGATCAAACGCGCGATCGCACCGGGCGAAGATCGCGGCGTCTTTATTTGCACGGCGTCGGTCGCGGCGTTCGACGGCCAGATCGGTCAGGCGGCCTATTCGGCGTCCAAAGGCGGCATCGCCGGCATGACGCTGCCGATCGCCCGCGAGTTCGCGCAGCACCAGATTCGCGTCATGAGCATTGCACCGGGAATTTTCGATACGCCGATGCTGGCCGGACTGCCGGAAGCTGCGCGCGAGTCGCTCGGGAAACAGACGCCGTTTCCACCGCGGTTAGGAAGTCCAAACGAGTACGCGCGATTGGCGCACCACATCGTCGAGAACCAATACCTCAATGGTGAGGTGATTCGTTTGGACGGCGCGATTCGTCTGGCGCCTAAGTAGGACATCCACTCTGTCATCCTGAGTAGAGTTCGCATTGCGAACTCGTCGTCGAAGGATGCGCCTAACTAGGACGAACGGGCGTTGGCTTGCCGTCGCGGTCGATCGCGACCATCACGAATTTTCCTACGGTCGACAGAACGCGTTCGCCGCTTTCCGCCAACACGCGCCAAAGTTCCACCTCAACCGTAATCGACGTGCGTCCGATGGCGACGACGCGCGCGATCGTCTCGACCAGATTGCCTTGGCGGATCGGTTCTTTGAAATCGATCCGATCGATCGACGCGGTCACGACCGGTTTGTGCGCCGCGCGCATGGCGGCAATTGAAGCCACCACGTCCATCATCGCGACGGCTTTTCCGCCGAAAAGCGTGCCGTAATGGTTGACGTCGGTCGGAAATACGATTTCGGTGCGTTTTTCGACGATCGGTTCGGAGTCTGCCATCGTGCATCAGGTTCCAGCTAAAAGCGACGGAGCCTCGCGGGGCGAACTCGACCGGAGATGGATTTAGGATTACGCGGACGCGCCGCGCTCGTAACGGGCGCCAGTTCGGGGCTTGGCCGAGCCTGCGCGATGGCGTTGGCCCGCGAAGGGGCGCGCGTGGCTTTGGCCGCGCGTCGCGAAGGTGAGCTCGAAGCTGCCGCTACAGAAGCGCGCGCGCAAGGTTCGCCCGACGCACGGCCTTACCGCGTCGACCTTGCCGACGAAGCCTCGGTCGCGAATCTGCTCGAACGTGTGAACGCAGATTTCGGATCGATCGACGTGCTGGTCGCTAATGGCGGTGGACCTAAGGCAGGCGCGTTTTCGCAACTCAACGCCGCCGACTGGGATGCGGCCTACAAAAACACATTGCGGAGTATGCTCCAACTCGTGCACGGCGTCTTGCCCGGTATGCGCGAACGGCGCTGGGGGCGGATCGTTGCGCTGACCTCGAGCTCGGTGAAACAACCGATTCCTTCGCTCGCGCTTTCCAACATTTTTCGCACTGCGTTGATTGCGGCGCTGAAGACCGCATCGAGCGAAGTTGCGCGTGACGGCGTCACCATCAATGCGATTGCAACCGGCCGCGTGCGCACCGCGCGCTTACGCGAATTGTACAAAGACGATGAGGCGATGGAGCGCGCCGGCCAGGATGTACCGATTGGCCGCATCTCAACTCCGGATGAATTCGCACCACTGGTTGCGTTCTTGTGCGGCGAACCCGCGAGCTACATTACCGGCCAAACGATCGCGATCGACGGCGGCCTGATCGGCGGGCTCTTCGGATGAACTGGGATCCCGTCGTCGGCACCGCCGGCGGTTCCGAATTCGGAGCCGGCTTAAAGGCGTATGCGGCTGAGCGCGAGCTCTCCGACGAGCGTCTGGCCGAAGCGTGCGGCCTTTCAGTTTCAGAGTTGCAAGAAGTCTACGCAGGCACGCGGCGCCTCGCGCCTTCCGCGATGACGCGCGCGATCATCGCGCTGCGAACCAAACCGATTGAGTTCATGCAGCATACGCATTTACTCTCGCTCGAGCTCTACGCGTTCGGGTTGGATCCGCTTTACTTTCTGCCGGAGGGCCAAGTGCGGTACGACGCGCGCATCTACATGCGCGAGATCAATCCGCGCCACCGCGTTCCCGAAGGCGACATGACGAAGCGCAATCCGACGCTGAAAGCGCTGGGCGAAGACCCTATTTTGGACGCGCAGGGCAAAGTCGAGCTGGAGTTGGCCTACTTGCTTCGCGCAGCCGCGCAGCAGGTCGAACCTGCTTCGTAGGCACGAGTGGCCTCGCCAGAGAACCGAACGCGCATGCAATCAGTAGAGGGAAAACGTATCGCCGCGCTTGTGGGCGACGGCTTCGAGGAATCTGAACTCACCGAACCCCGCCGCGCCTTGGAAGAGGCCGGCGCGATCGTGACCATCGTCGGGATCGACGAGAAGTCGCGCCAGAAAATCCGCGGCAAGCGCGGACTGGACGAGGGGCAAACCGCCAAAGCCGAGGAGTTGGTGGCCGACGTCACGGCCGAGGACTTCGACGCTCTGCTCATTCCGGGCGGCACGTCCCCGGATCACATCCGGACGAACAAAGACGTGCAGCGCCTCGTGCGCGAGTTCGACGCAGTCAAGAAACCGATGTTCGTGATCTGCCACGGTCCGCAAGTGTTGATCTCGGCGCAAATCGTGCGCGGCCGTCAGCTGACCGGCGTCGCCGCAATCGCCGACGACATTCGCAACGCCGGCGGGTTATATCGCGATCAACCGGTCGTGCAAGACGGCAACTGGGTGACGTCGCGCACTCCTGACGATCTGCCGCAATTTAATCGCGCGATCGTCGAGAAGCTCGCGATGGCGATTCCTGCGCCCGTCGTTTAGGGTCTCATTCGCGCCGCAATCGCATCCACTTGATCTGACCAAGTGGGCCAAGACGCTTTTGTAAGTTAAGGTCTATGAAGTCGTTGCGCGCAAGACCCTCTACGAATTCCACTTCCGCAAGCGAACGCACGTTATCGTCACCGTTCGCCATAACGTATTCCATGAAGTCAAAAGTACGATGCAGTAACGAAGAAGGGTGGGCCGAGCTCAGCTCACCCTTCGATTGAGCGGAGACCTCTTCTAGAATTGCTGCAATCAACAGAGCATTCATGTTTCCGCGGCCCCACTCTGCGACATGGGCATCGAGGAGACCGGAGAACTCGGGCAACCGTTCGCGAACCAGGTCTTGGAACTCGGTAGGTCCGATGCTCACGCGTCAGCCGATCACAGCGTCCCAGCGCGCGAGCGCCTCGCCATATTGGCGTAACCCGATGAAGCCGGCGATTCCGCAGAAGAGAAACGCTGCGGGCAACTGCGGATATTCCAGCAGCACGATGATCGCTGCGACAACGCCGGCTAGCAGAATGTAAACGGCTTGCCAAAGGCCGGTGCGAACCGTCGCACAGAGCGCGACAATCGAAACCGCACAGGCGCACGCGAAGGACAGAAGGACTGGCGCACCTGCCAAGTCGCGCGGTCCCGATGAGATGCCGGCGACGATCCAATACGCGGCTAGCGCAATCACAACTCCAAGGCTGGGCACAAGCGCGATGGCGCGCGCGACTTCGCGTGCGTACATCGGGGCGGCTTGTTCGCAAAGTTCTAGTTCCCGCATCCGCCCGCCGCGTTGTGCAAGCGCGAAATAGATTCCGGCAAGCGAGCCGAACAGCGCCGCTCCGAGGGCATGTGCGCCTAGGTCCGAATGCATTTGCAACGCGGCAAATAGTGCGGCTGCGGCGGCGACGTAAAGAACCTGCCCGCCGAACCGCTGCAAACGAGTGAACGCGATCGCGGAAGCTACCGAGCGATAAATCATGCCGGCACCGCGCATGCTCGGGAAAATCGAGCGGCTTCGTTTTCCGAGCCGTGCGTTGAGAAGATCGCGCACGTCTTGGCTGCATCAACGATCTGAGGACCGTAAACGGCCTGTGGGCGATCTAGCACCAGCAAACGTGGCTGCGCAATCAGCGCGCCGGCCAGCGGATAGGCGAACGATTCGTGTATGCCGTCGAGTCCGGCGATAATATGCCGCGCGCGCACGACACTTTCGGCTTGCGGCAATTGCCATAGCGCCGCGCGGTATTCGATGTACTGCTCGAAGCTTGGGAATTCGTACGGGAGCGCGTCGTGCGGAACATACCCTGCGAGCCGTTTCACATGAACCGGCTGAATGCGCGGATCGAAGGCGCCGACGTATACGGCGCCGCCGGATGTACGGACCAGTCCCGCGGCCATCATTGCAACAATTGCCGCCGCGCGATTACCGGCGCACGCGTGCGCGAGCCGGTTGCCCTCCTCGAGTGCGACGTTTTGCGCTGATACGAGTTCTTCGCCGCCGCGCCGGAAGGTCGCGTCGCGCATCTCGAGCAGCATGTTACTCAACCAGTTTTAGACGTGGGTTCGGACGTTCGGGACGACCGACTTTGTGGCACTCGCGCCACTCGCCGCCGGTTTCGAGCGCGACGACGTCGGCAGTATATTCGGTGCGCCCGCTGCCTGCGCCCAAGAAGAACGCGCCGCCGACGGCATACGCGTCGACCGGAACTTTATCGTGCTCGAATTCGCGTATGCGCTGCGCAGTGAAACCGCCGCTGGCGACGATGCGCACGTGTTTGAAACCCTCGGCGTCGAGCGCGCGTCGCACGTTGAAGACGAGCTGCGGTATGACCCCGGTCGGTTTGAACGTGCCCATAATATTCCAGATCGATTTGTCGACAAGCGTTTGCGACGTGTCCAAACGCACGCCCCACAGTCGGTCACCGAGCGCGCGCGCTACTGCCAAACTCGTGGCGACACAGTCGTTATCGAAATCGACAAGTGAAATGAGGTTGACGTCACGATCGATGTACTCGGCAAATTTTTGCGTCGCAAGCACGGTGTCGCCGCCGTACGCTGCGATCAGCGCGTGCGGGACGGTTCCCATTCCGCCTGCGCCCCACCACTCGGCGTTAGCGTCGGTGGAAACACCGAGCGCGCCGGAGATATACGCAGCATAACCGTCGCCCGTCTGCACCAAGTGGTGATCGAAGCGCGCCGGGAAAAACAAAACTTGCTTGCCGTTGGCAGCGGTCACGATTTCGCGCGCATTGGTCGCGATGCGCGTCCGCCGCGAAAGCACGCCGAGATAACACGTTTCCAGGTGAGCGAATATCTCGTAATCGCCTTCGATCATGAGCGCGGTTTCGTATGGCGCGATACGGTCGCCGTCATAGAGCGCGTGCACGCGCAATTGTTTCCAGCCGTCTTCCCAATCGCCTGAGGGAAGACGCTTCCCCGAGCACAACCGCAGAATCGCGATGGCCTCGTCGATGCCGCAGAGCACCGCGTCACTGCGCTGAAAGACTTGCATGCGGACCGTCGGATGGTAGTCGTCGCGCTCGAGAATCTGCCGGGCGCGGTTGAAGTACGTGTCGGAGTAATAGCCGTCACGCATCTTCTCGACGGGCAAATTAAAGATTTCCGGCGGCAGCCTGGTAGGCACGTTAGTGCCTATACGTTGAAAATCGCGGAGTGCCCTCGAATACCGAGATTGCCGAGACCCTGCTGCGCATCCGGAAGCTCATGGAGCTCGCCGGCGAGACGTTTTACAAGTTCACGGCCTACGAGCGGGCCGCGGCGACGCTCGAAAATGCGCCGCCCGTCACCGACCTGCTGGCCGCGGGCGAACTCACCACGCTGCCCGGCATCGGTAAGTCCCTGGCCGCCACGATTGAGGAGATCGTGCGCACGGGCACCTGCGGGCAACTCGAACTGCTTCAGCAACGCTATCCGCCGACGATTTTCGAAGTCCTCGGCGTTTCGGGCATCGGCATCAAGACCGCCGCGATGCTTTTCGAAACGTACGGCATTGGGTCGCTTGAAGATTTGGAACGCGCGATCGATTCGGGAGTACTGGCCGAAGCGCCGCGCATGGGTCAGAAGACCGTTGAGAACATCCGGCGCGGAATCTTGGCCTACCGCGGACGGCTGCGGCGCACGCCACTCCCGCGCGCGATGACTATCGCGCTCGAAGCCGTGACGTATCTCGAAGCTGGTCCGGCGGTTCACAGGATAAGTTTTGCGGGCAGTTTGCGGCGCGCGGAGGTTACCGTCGGCGACATCGACATCGTTTGCACGTCGGACTCCGCTGCGGCCGTGATCGATCATTTCGTGCGATGGGAGCGCGCGCGCGCCGTTCTTTCCGAAGGGCCGACCAAAGGCAGCATCTGGCTCGACGACGGGCTGCAAATCGACCTACGCGTCTTACCGGATAACGTCTACGGTAATCTGCTGCAGCACTTCACCGGCAGCCGCGAACACAACATTCAAGTGCGCGAGCACGCCGCGCGCAAGAACCTGCGCGTCAGTGAAAACGGTATCTTAAATTTGGAAAACGGTGACGTTTTTACGAGCCGTGACGAGCAAGGCGTCTACGCAGCGCTCGGCATGCAGTACGTTCCGCCGGAGCTGCGCAGCGGTATCGATGAGGTCGAGCTCGCGCTGCGCAACCAGCTTCCGGAATTGCTCGAAGCGTGCGACGTGCGCGGCGATTTCCACATGCACACGACATTCAGCGACGGCCGGCAGACGCTCGAGGAGATGATCGCTGCGGTAGCCGCGCGTGGCTACGAATATCACGCGATCACCGATCATTCGCCTGCGCGCGGCGTCATCGGCTGCAGCGCAGACGAGCTGCGGACGCAACGCGAAACGATTCGCGAGCTCGGCGACAAGTACGGCGTGCGGACCCTGTGGGGGAGCGAGGTCGACATTCTGCCCGACGGCTCGATGGATTTTCCCGACGACGTGCTGCAAAGCATGGACATCGTGATCGCCAGCGTGCACTCGTCATTCCGGCAAACGCGCGAGGAGATGACGGCGCGGTTGATTCGCGTCTGCGAAAATCCGTACGTGACGATCATCGGCCACCCCACCGGGCGGAAGGTCGATGGATTCGAGGGATACGACTACGACTATGACGCGGTCTTTGCGGCCGCCGCGCGCACCGGTACTGCCCTCGAAATCGACGGCCAGCCCAAGCGGTTCGATCTGCCCGCGAATCTCGCGCGCCGCGCGAAAAGCCTCGGTGTTACACTGACCGTCGACAGCGACGCGCACGATGCCGGCCAGCTCGGCAACATCGACTTAGCCATCGTTCAGGCCAGGAGAGCGGGCTTAACGCGCGACGATGTCCTGAACGCGCGGCCGCTTGAGGGCGTGCTCGAGTTCGTGCGTTCGAAGCGCGAACGGCTTAAGCGATGATGCGATCGGGCGTTGTATAAACATTGCAGCGCGTCCCGCGCACAAACCCGCAGAGTGTCACATTAAATGCGCGCGCGGTTTCGACCGCAAGACTGCTCGGTGCGGAAACGGCGCAGACGATGGGAATGCCCGCGGTGATGCTTTTTTGCAGTAATTCGTAACTTGCGCGTCCGCTGACCAGCAGAACGGATTCGCGTAACGGCAGACGGTCATTCAGGAGCGCCCAGCCGACAATTTTGTCGAGCGCGTTGTGACGGCCGACGTCTTCCCGTAACGCGACGAGGTTGCCATCCTTATCGAAGAGCGCACTCGCGTGTAGGCCTCCGGTAGAGGCGAAGATGCGCTGCGCGCTTCGCATCTTGTCCGGGAGTTCCGCAATGAAATCGTACGAGATTTGGAATTGGTCCGCGATCGGCTGCGCGCGAACTTGCAGCGCTTCTATACTGGATTTGCCGCAGACGCCGCACGAACTGTTGACTGTGAAGTGCCGCTCGAGCCGTTCTAACACCGGCATAGCGCCGGCGAGCTCTACGGTGACGATGTTGTAATGCTGCTCTTCGCCCACCGCCGGATCGACGCAATAGGAAATGCCCGCGATATCATAGCGCTGCGAAACGACGCCTTCGGAAAACAAGAAGCCCGCCGCTAGTTCGAAATCGTTGCCGGGCGTGCGCATCGTCACTGCGAGGCTTTGCGTCGCGCCTTGCGCCGCGAGCCGGATCTCCAGCGGCTCCTCGGTCGCGAGATCGTCGATCAAGTCACGGCGGTAGTGCGCCTCGAGCGCAACCATCGCGGCCGGCGTCGTCAGTCCCGGGCGCTCCGCGGAGCGCAGGTCGTTCACCGCCGCCGGACCGCGTGTTTCAGAATGTCGTTGAGCACGCGCGGATCGACCGCATCGGGCTTGCTGAAGTCCAAATGTGCGCTGACGGCTGAGCCGTACGCGGCGCGCGTGTTGACCGCATTCATGTCGATGCCTGGTTTGATTGCATCATACGGTGCGGCGTTGACCGGATTGAGCGCAAAGAGTTTGTAGAGCGGCTGCGTCGTTGTGTCCGCGACCGACAGCGGTAACATTCCCAGCAGCAACTCGATCGTGCGCACGAAGCTCACGGTCGAATAGTGCGAGTGATCGACGCCGCCCCGGGCATACGGGTTAGCGACATAAAATGTGGAGCGTTGGTCGCTCACGTGATCGGGACCGTTCTGCGCGTCATCTTCCAGTACGAAAATTGCGGTAGACTTCCAGTAAGGGGAATGAGAAACGGCGTCAACGAGTTGCCCGACGACCCAGTCGTTCGTTGCGACGAATGCTTCGGGAGTGGGCATGTTCGCCTGGGTCCCTGAGGTATGGTCGTTAGGAAAGTACACGATCTCGAGTTGCGGCAGGTTCCGTTGCGCCACGAATTTCTCGAATTCACGCCGCCATTCGTTGAAGCGATCTTGATCGCTGTACTTTAAATTCCAGCCGACAAACGCCGGATCGTAATGGCCCTGCAGTGCGGGGTGGTCGGTCGCTGCAATCGGAGGCCCGGCGCTGAGCATCATGTCCTCGCCGTAATCGCGATAAGTGATGCCGGCGCGCTTAGCGTCATCCCACAGATATCCCGAGTGTGGGACGGGTGCGCCGACGCCGTTTTGCGAGTCAAAGCCCGCGCGCCGGTTGCCGTAGTTTACCGGCCAAGTGCGCTCGACATAATCGCTGGCGGTCGCGGCGTCGGTCCAATTGTGGCCATCCGCGCTCACTTGCGCGTCGGCATACGCGTTATCGAGCAAGCCGAAACGTTCCGCAAGCGCGTGTTGATTGGGCGTGACGACGCGTCCGAAATTCACGAGCGATGGGTCGCCGTTGCCGGTTTTAATATCGCCCAGAACCTGATCGTACGACCGATTTTCTTTGATAATGTAAATCACGTGCGAGATCGGCCCGTGCGCGCGAAGCACGGTTTGCGTCGAAGCGCGAGGCGCCCACGTCGGCATGAGATCGCTTAGCGCCTGCGCGGTCATCGTGTGAATCTGGTCGTATGCGCTGCGCGGGATGGCGCGGACGGATCCGACGGTGATCGCCCCGACGTACCCGCCGGTGCTTCGCTTGCGTATGTTAAATTGCGCATTCGACGGCGCGCTTTCGCCTTTGCCATTGCTGACGTATAGCGTGCCGTCCGCTCCCATCGCGAGCCCGGTCGGATACCAGCCCGCCGGAATGTACCCGATGACGCGGCCATTGCGCAGGTGCGCAACCGCGTTCTCTCCGCCCAAACTTACGAAAAGATCGCTTCCGTGTACCAGGAGTGCGTTCGGATTGGCGCCGTAACCATGGACCCGTCCCGCATGCATGCCGACCGGAATGCTCGCGACGCGCCTGTTCGTACGTGTATCGATCACCGCTACCGCATCGTCGTCGCAGACGGCGACGTAAAGTTTGCCGTTGTATAGCGCCAAGTCACATGGATGCTTACCGACGGCAATATCCTTGATAACGTTGCCGCTAGCGACGTCGACGACCGCAACGGAACTCTGTCCGCGCAGCGCGACGTAAATGGACTTGCCATCTGCCGTTCCGAGCGCCGCCGCAGGATGCGATCCCACGACGATCGCTCGTCCCGCAAACGTTATGCCTCCATTATTAATTTGTCCGATCGTGATAGTGCCGCCGCTTGCGCTGTTATGATCGTCGGCCGTCACCGCGAATGGAATTGTTTGTCCACTTTGACGAGAGAAAAAAAGTGCGACGGAGACCGGCCACGCGCCTTTGGCGAGCGAAGCGGGTTCGATCTCGCCGCTTACGATATCAACGACTTGTACGGCGTCGGTCGCTGCGCCCGGAACGCAAACCGTGCCCGCGCCGCACCACATCGGCTTACCGAAGGCTCCATTCAGCGTTACGACTTTGATCGTCGCGAGCGTTTTTGCGTCGAGCAGACGAAGCGCCGCCGGATTGACACCCGACTCGACGACCGCGAGCGTCTTGCCGTCCGGTGAAAGTGCGATGCCCTGGGGCATGGTGCCGACCGTTGCAAGCGGCCCGGCCGGGGCCGTCAGATGCCATCCGCCGGGCAGCAAGGACTGAAGATGCGGAGCTGCTATGGCCAGCGTGAAAGCGCCGGCAACCGCGGCCGCCGCGAGAAGGATGGTTCGAAGCATGCGGTTCGGTTTCTCCCTATGGCGGACACCCGCCCCTCTGGGCCAAGGCGGGTTGGCCCGGTGGCCGGAGGACGCGGCGGGGCTCGGCGGAACCCGCCCAGCCATAAGGAGTCGCTATTGTGAAACTAGGCGAGCTCACGGTCTACGCCGGCGGCGAATTTCAGAAATACGATGACGCCAAAGTCGGCCTTCTCACGCACGGACTACAGTACGGAACCGGATGCTTCGAAGGCATTCGCGGCTATTGGGTCTCCGAAGATAGCGAACTCTACCTGGTGCAGCTGCGCGAGCATTTCGAACGGCTGGCGATCAGCGCGAAGATTCTGTTGATGCGCCCTCCGCACACGGTCGATGAAATGATCGAGATTACCACCGAGCTCTGCGCGCGCAATCGTTTTGAGACCGCGACCTATATTCGGCCGTTCATGTATAAATGCGCCGAAGACGTCGGCGTCCGTTTGCACAACGTCCCCGACGCGTTCGCGATCGCCGCGATTCCGTTCACGCACTATCTCGACATCTCCGGCGGCGTAGCGGCGGGTACGAGCTCGTGGCGCCGGGCCGACGATTCGGCCGCACCACCACGCGCAAAAATAACAGGACTCTACGTAAATAGCGCGCTCGCCAAGAGCGAAGCGATTTCAAACGGTTTCGACGAGGCGATTATGCTTTCGCACGACGGACACGTCGCCGAAGGTTCGGCTGAAAATATTTTCATGGTGAAGAACGGCGTGCTGCTTACGCCGGATCCGTCGCAGAACGTGCTCGAGGGATGCACGCGTCGCGCGGTCATTGAAATCGCGCGAAAAGAGTTTGGCGTTGAGGTTGTCGAGCGAGCGATCGACCGCAGCGAGCTGTATGGCGCGGAAGAGATTTTTTTCAGCGGTACCGCGGTCGGCGTTGTCTACGTGCGTTCGGTTGACCGGCGCGACGTTGCGGACGGAAAGATCGGACCCGTCACGCAAAAAATCGCGAGCTTTTACGAACGGCTGGTCAATGGCCGCGAGCCGAAATACCGGAAGTGGCTGACGCCGGTGTACGCCGGAAGAGCGGTCGCTACGGTGTAGATTCGGGGTTGGGCGTGGCCGGGACGGGCGTCTGCGGCGCCCAGACCGGAACGTCTTGTTCGGGGTCCGGCGCAACATCAGCCGGCGCACCGAGCGTGTCGAGCGCGCGCAGATGGCCGAGCTGTTGCAAATCTTTGTATGCCATGCTCGAAACGCGGCGGATGAATCGCCGGCCGGCCGAGAGCGTCGGGAGCTGCGTCGTCATCACCGCGATGACGTATGCGCCGTTTGATGCATAGACGATGCCGACGTCATTGAGCGTGTCGTCGAGCGATCCGGTCTTGTGCGCGATCGGAATTTGCGGCAGCGGTTCGGGAATAAGCGTATTGATTTCTTGCCGTTCCAAGATGTCGATCATGGATTGCGACGACCATTCATCGACCAAGTGTTTTTGCGCCATATCGCTTAACAGCCGGACCATGTCGGCTGGGCTCGTGCGCAGCGTGTTACGGATGCTCCAGCCTGCGGTGTGAATGTAATCGGTGAGGCGAGTGTGCCGTAAGCCGAGATCGCGCATCGTCGCGTTGATGTTCGAGCGTCCGACAAGACGGATCAGCATATTTGCGGCCGTGTTGTCGCTTACGGCGATCATTTGCGTCAGCAACTCTGATACCGGAAATGTCATTCCGACCGGCGCATCGGCGATCACGCCCGAACCCCAGTCGCGGTCGTGCGGCATGAGCGTGACGCGATGGTTCAAATCAAACTTGCCCGCCTGCATTTGCTGGAAGACCTCGACCATAACGGGGATCTTGATCGTCGAAGCTGCGGGCATCACTTCGTTGGCGTTGATAGAGGAGATCATGCCCGATCCTAAATCTTTGACTTCCATGGCAACCCGGCCGGGGGCTCGCTGAGCTGCGCGCGTCAGCGTGGCCTGCAAATCCCGCAGTGGCCCGGGCAGTGAAAGCGCGTTCGCAGGTGCGATCGACGAGCCGGTAATCGCAGCTGCGGTAAGGAGAGCTAAAATATACCGCATACAGCTCCTAGGCTTGTTGTCGGCTAACTTCGGGTCTGGGTTGAGGGTTTCCGCCCTTACGGTTCTAGCGTTTGGCGGATGCCGGCTTCGTAAAACCAACTACTGAAGCCGGTTTGCTCGAACGCCCGGGGCGATACCTGAACCCATTGCTGGCTGAGGATTTGAGCCTGCAGCCGTTGCAGTAGCACGCTCCACTGGGTATGGGGCGCATCATCAATGTTGCCAGCACTTTTAATAATTCTAATAACGCCGCATTGGCGTACAGCCAACGCATTATTTGCGCCATCTATGAGGGGGTGATCGGGGGGAATTTGCATCTTCAGGAAACCGGCATCATACAGCTCGTAAAGAAGCGAATGCCCCGCGTCCGAGCCAGCGGAAGACAACGTAAACGTTCCTTTAAGGCCGACGCCATTGTACGCGTTTAGTTCACCGTTCACTAACTGTTGGTTCTTGACGACGAGCACGGCGCGAAAGCAAGGATAGGAGCTGGTTATGGGTTGGCAGCGCGCCAAGAATATTCGGTCGACGTCTTCGTAAGCTGGAGTTGCCCCATGCACGCACGTTGCGTGTGCGAAACCATTGCACGCCGCGAAGACGAGACTGAGAGCTATCCAGAACACCCTCTTGCTGAGGAACAAAGGGGCGAATCCATTAGCGGTCATTTCGGTGAAACATGCGGTTCCATAGTGTTGTGACCGACGCCTTAATAAGGCACTCCATCTGCTGCAGGTGCCCGCACGCGGCCAACGAGACCCGCGATGGCAAAGAGTGCTGCAAGATATGGAAGCGCTTGCATCGCGTCGCTCGGCAGCCAAGAGATGCGGCCTTGCAATACATATTGCAGCGCTTCGAAGAAACCGAAGAAGACCGCGGCGCCGGTGGCGCCCCACGGCGTCCAGCGTCCGAAGATAACCGCGGCCAGCGCGATGAATCCGCGTCCTGCAGTCATGCCGTCGGAATACAGATTGACTTCACAGATTGAAAGAAATGCGCCGCCCAAGCCGGCGAGCGCGCCGCTTGCGACAACGGCATATAAACGAAGGCGCAACGGATTGAGGCCCGCATCGGTAACGGCGCGCGGGTTTTCTCCGCACGCTTGTATGCGCAAACCCCACGGCGTGCGATAGATGAACCAACTCAAACCGAACGCGCAGAGCAGACCGAGCACGATCATGGCGGTTTCGGCGACCGTAATCTGCGGCAGCAATTGTTCGGGAGCGAGCTGCGTAACTTGCGGGCTCGCGCCGGGCTGATTGAAGATCAGCACTAAGCCGTATGCGGCGCCGCCGAGCGCGACCAAGTTGATGCCGACGCCGGCAACTATTTGATCGACTTTGAAGAACGTCGCGGCAAAACCGAGCACGAATCCGAGCACCGCGCCAAAGAACAGGCCCGCGATCAATCCGATAATCGGACTTCCGGTAAGATTCGTAAAAACGACCGCGCTGAACGCGCCCGCGGTCATCATGCCTTCGAGTCCGATGTTGACCACGCCGGCGCGTTCTGAAATCACGCCGCCAAGTGCGGCATACACGATGGGAACCGATTTGATCAGCGTTAAGAACAGCAGCGTCAGCATCAGCGATACGCCCGTACTCATACCGGCGCACCCGTCGCGCGCGTCGCGAAGTAGCGGCGCGCGGCCAACACGAGGACGATCAAGCCTTCGATGACGTGGATGGCGTCTTTAGGTACGCCCGCGTTGGCCTGCATCGCCAGGCCGCCCGCTTCCAGAATGCCGAAACCGAATGCCGCGACGCAAACCCAGAGCGGATTGAGATCGCCGACCAGCGCCACCGCGATCGCGGTATATCCATAGCCGGGAGAGAGCGCGGTGTTGAAGCGATGCAGCACACCCGTAACGATTGCGGCTCCGCCCAATCCCGCGACGGCGCCGGAGAGTGCCAGCGCGATCAGCGTCATGCGCGGCATGTTGATGCCGCTGCGGCGCGCTGCTTCGGGCGCTTCGCCGGCCGCGCGCAACTCGTAACCGAAAACCGTGCGCGTAAAAATGAAGCTCAATACCGCCGCGGTTGCGATCGCGATTAAGATCGAAATTGTCAGGCGCGTGTCCCCGAAACTGAGGCTGCCGATCGTCGGGAACGCGGGGAGCCAGCCGCTGGGAAGCAGCGGCGCCGTTTCCGCGCCCGACGCGAGCGGACTCTTCAACGGACCCGCGACCAGATAACCCGCGAGCGAAAGCGCGATGAAGTTCAGCATGAGCGTCGAGATGATTTCACTTGCGTTGAAGCGCGCGCGCAACCAGCCTGCGATGCCGCCCCAAATACCGCCGCCGACCATACCCAGCAGCAAAAGCACCGGTATGACGAGCCAGCCCGGGCCCGCAAAATGCGCGCCGACGGCACCGGCAAAGAGCCCGCCCATCAGCAGTTGGCCCTCGGCGCCAATGTTGAACAGTCCCGCGCGAAACGCGAGCGAGACGCCGAGCGCGGGGAAGAGGAGCGCGGTTGTTTGCACGAGCGTTTCCGCAATTGGACGGCGGCCACCGAGCGAACCGGAGAAGAGCGCGCCGAACCCGTCGAGGGGACTCACGCCTGCGATGAGCATCGCGACGGCTGCGAGCACGAACGCGAGCAGGAGCGCGCCGGCAGGCCCGGCGAGCACGCGCAACACGACCTTCACGTTAAACCCGCCATCAAGCGGCCGATCTTCCCGCGATCGATATCCGCTCCGCTGAACGATCCGGTGATCTTTCCGCGGAACATCACGAGCACCCGATCGGCGAGCGCCAAAATCTCGTCGAGTTCGAACGAGATCAAAAGTATCGCGGATCCGCGGTTGCGGGCTTCGATCAGTCGCGACTGCACGAGCGCGGCCGCGCCGACGTCGATGCCGCGGGTCGGCTGGTAGGCGAGCACGAAGCGCGGATCGCCGAGCAATGCGCGTCCAACCAGCAGTTTCTGC
This sequence comes from Vulcanimicrobiota bacterium, assembly GCA_003136355.1. Taxonomy (GTDB): domain Bacteria; phylum Vulcanimicrobiota; class Vulcanimicrobiia; order Vulcanimicrobiales; family Vulcanimicrobiaceae; genus Rubrimentiphilum. Next base: position 43,560 of record PLED01000108.1, read on the forward strand.
TGGTTGCCGCCGGAAAGCGTTCGCACGGCGACGTCGGCCGAAGCCGCGCGCACGTCGAACCGTTCGATGATCGCCTCGGCATCGGCTCGCGCAGCGGCCCAGTTGGTGAGCGCCCCTTTACGAATGCCCGGTAAGTTTTGCCGTCCGAGAATCGCGTTTTCGACGATCGACCAGTTGAGCACCAACCCTTCGTGATGCCGGTCCTGCGGAACGATACCGATGTTCTCGCGATGCTTCAGCGCATCCGCACTGCCGTCGAGTTCGATTGCGCCCGTGTACGGGATCATTCCGGCGATCGCGTCGGCCAGCGCGGTTTGTCCGTTGCCTTCAACGCCCGCGATGCCGACGATCTCGCCGGCGCTCACTTCAAAAGAAAGATCGGATACCGTCGTCGTGTCGACACCCGCGCTCAGATCGCGCACGCTCAAACATGGCTGCGTGCCCGTGGCTTCGCGTTGCGCGACCTGCGGCAATTCGCCGCCGACCATGGCGCGCGCGATCTCGTCGGTGCTCGTTTCAGTCGTAAGATAGCGCGCGACGATCTTGCCGTGACGCATGACGCTCACGCGCGTCGTGTAATCGATGACTTCTTGCAGTTTGTGCGTGACGACCAGGATCGCGGTGCCGCGTTTGGCGAGCTGAACCACGGTCGCGAAGAGCGTCGCGATTTCTGCCGGAGCGAGCGCTGCCGTCGGTTCGTCGAGCAGCAGCACCGACGGTTCGCGTTCGAGTTCGCGCAAGAGTTCGACGCGCTGTTGAACGCCGATCGGCAGTTCTTCAACGAGCGCATCCGGATCGATCGCCAGCCCGTTGCGCTCGGCGAGCTCCGCCACGCGCGAGCGCGCGCCGTCGACGTCAACCAGCATGCCTTTGCGCGGCTCGCGGCCGAGCATGATGTTCTGCCAGACGCGCAGGCGCCTCACGAGTTCGAAGTGCTGGTGCACCAAACCGACGGTGCCGTTGGTTTCGATGGTGCCGTCGTCAGGCTTGACGGCGCCGAAGGCGATATTGGCGAGCGTCGATTTGCCCGCGCCGTTTTCGCCGACGAGCGCGTGAATTTCACCAGGGAGCAGATCGAGATCGACGCCGTCGACCGCGATGACGCCGGGATAGACCTTGCGAATGCCGCGCAGTCTTAGCGCGGCACCGGCGAGATCTAGAGCTTGACCGGTTTCCAGGTCGCCAGGTCCTGCGGAGTCGACGGCGGCGTAATCTTGCCGCTTACGATGTCATCCCGGATGCTATCGACCCGCTCGATGTTGGCTCTGCCGATGATCGCGCGTGTGTATTCGAAGTCGGTCAGCCCGACGCCGTTGTCTTTCAAACCGAAGATCAAGTGGCCTTTGAGGCCTTTTTTCTGCTGAATCGCTTGCGCGATCTTGAAGACGGCGACGTCGACGTGTTTGACCATCGAGGTGAGAACTTTGCCGGGCGCGAGGCTATCCTGATCCGAGTCGACGCCGATCACGAACGCATTCGCGCGCGTCTTCACGGCGTCGATCGCACCGATGCCGGCTTTGCCCGCGGCCGCGTAAACAATGTCCGCGCCGCCGTTGAAAAGCACGTTGGCTAATTCTTGTCCGCCCGCCACATCTTCGAACGATCCGACCCACTTCACGTCGACCTTCGTCGAAGGATCGATCTGATGGGCGCCGGCGATGTAGCCGGCTTCGAACTTGCGCAGCAGCGGGATATCTTGGCCGCCCAGAAACGCGATGTGGTGCGTCTTGCTCACCAGCGCGGCGAGCGCGCCGGCTAAGAACGATCCGTCTTCCTCTTTAAAAGTGGCCGAGACGACGTTTGGATCGTCCACTACCGCGTCGATAATGGCATAATGCTGCTTCGGATACTGCTTCGAAATCTGATCGAGGTCTTTGTTCATCAAGAACCCGATCGCGTAGATCATGTCCAGATGTTTCTCGGAAAGCGCCGTCAGGTTCGGCTGATAGTCCGATGCCGAACGCGACTGCAGCACTTGGATGTTGGCGCCGAGCGATTTTTGCGCATTCAGCAATCCCCTGTACGCCGAATCGTTGAACGACTTGTCTCCCAGTCCACCGACATCGGTCACCATGCCGAGCGTCAATTGCCCGGGCCGGGCCACGCCCGCACTATGTCTGCCGCATCCGGCCATCGTAAGGAACGCGGCAGCCGCGGCGCAGATAAAGATCGCCTTGTGCTTCATCGCGGTATCGTTAGCACAGCCGCGCCCCGAAGCCTCCGGGCCGAGCCGGGAGGCGTGGGAGCCTTCCCGAACGTGAGGGCGTGATGCAGGCAAAAGACCTGTCCGAAACGCCCCCGCGGCGCTGGTCGGAGGAGTTGGGCGGCATTCGCTGGCTGCCGCGTTTGATCGACAAGTCTCGCGCCGCAATCGCCGGAAGCCTCAGCGACTATTGGTACGGCCAAAGCCCGATCGATCGCAGTTTTCTGAACGCGCTGGGCTTATCGTACCGCGACTTCACCGGAATCGTGCGTGCAGCCGGCAGCGTCGACGAAGCCGTGCTCGCCGCGCTGCAGAAAAAAGTTCCGCAAGGCGTCGAGCGCGCCCGCGTATGGAGCGAGCGGCTTCCACGGCGACAACGTTGGGTTCTTTTCCTGATCGATCTCGACGACGGATATCATCCGGCACTACGACCGGTGCGCGGCGTCGTGCGCGGATTTACGTCGCTGGCGACGCGGTACGTCCGCTACCGCTGGCCCGCCAAAGCTTCACTCATCGGGCTGGAGCTCGAAGTCCAGAAAACGGCCGAACGAGCTGCCGCGGCAAGCGGAACCGACGAAGAACCGTACCGCTGGCTGACGCCGGGCAACGTGGACATGGCCTGGAAGATCTTGCTTTCCGTCGTGCTCATCGGCGTGATGCTCTTTTATGCGGTCCATTTCGTCGAACGGATCGGTCTCGTTGCCATCGTGATCGTCGGCGCGATTTTCTTTGCCTACTTGGTCTATCCGATCGTGCGGTGGCTCAACCGCAAACTGCATCTCATCCTCGCGATTCTCGTCGTCTATGCCGTGCTTGCGGCGCTCGTCGCTATCGGGCTTTCCTATCTCATTCCGTCGATCTCCAACGAAGTCGCGACCCTCTCGCACGAAGGGCCGTCGATCATCGCGAAGGTCCAAGATTTTCTCACCAGTCCGAACACCCCCGTGCTCGGCCACGCGCCCGACGTAGTCCGTAAAGAGCTGGCGCAACTGCCCACGCAGACGGTGGTGTGGTTCCGGCAGCACGGCGGAGGCGCTGCGACCAGCGCGATCACGGTGCTGGTGGGTACGGCGGCGTTCTTGGGAGCGCTGATCGTCATTCCGATTCTGGGCGCCTATTTGCTTTATGATTCCGAGATCATCAAACGGTTTTTCATGGGCTTCATTCCGGAGAAACGGCGCCAGGCGACGCTCGGCCTGCTCGGTGAGCTCGAAGAAGTGCTGGGCGGGTTTATTCGCGGGCAGCTGCTGGTCGGCGCTACAATCGGCATCATCATAGCGGTCGGCTTGATGCTGGCTCACGTGCCGTACGCAATTTTGATCGGCGCCGTCGCAGGCGCTCTGGACTTGATTCCGTACATCGGTCCGGTCATCGCGTTCGTTCCCGCTTTCGCGATCGGCTTTTCCGCCGGCGGCATCGGCATGGCCGGATGGGTCACAGTGATCTTCATCGCTGCCAACCAACTCGAAGGACACGTGATAGCGCCCAACATCGTGAGCCGCACGATCAAACTCTCCCCGAGCGCCATCGTGCTGTCGGTGCTGATCGGCGGCGAGTTGTACGGCGTCCCAGGTATGTTCGTCGCCGTACCGCTTGCTGGCATCGTGCGCGTATTGCTCCTGCACGTTATTCCGGGATCGGTCAGCCGCGAAGAAGCCAAACCCGTGCTCACCAAAGATCCGCAAGAAGTCGTCGAAGCCGATGCTCAGGCCGGCATCGAGGCAAAAGCGTGAGCAGCCCGCGCGTCGATATCATCGGCGTGCCGATGGATTTGGGCGCTAGCCGCCGCGGCGTCGATATGGGTCCGTCCGCAGTACGCTACGCGCAATTGCACGAGCAGCTGCGCGCGCTCGGCATCGCCCGCATCGACGATCACGGCAACTTGCACGTGCCGATTCGGGAAGCGGTCGACGAGCACGATAAGCACGCGAAATATCTCGACGTGATCGATCGCGTCTGCGCCGAGTTGTCGGCGGTCGTTGAAGAAGCGGTGCGCGCCGGCGGCTTTCCGATCGTCCTCGGCGGCGATCATTCCATTGCGATCGGGACGCTCGACGGCCTCAAGCGCGCGCGCGGCAAGGCCGCCGGACTCGTGTGGGTGGATGCGCATAGCGACATCAATAGCCCCAAGAGCTCGCCCTCGGGAAACGTGCACGGCATGCCGCTGTGGTTCGCGCTCGAGCGCGGCTACGCCGATCCAAAACGCACCGTGCAGATTGGATTGCGCGACGTGGAGCCGGAAGAAAAAGAAAACCTACGCAATTCGGGCGTCAAAGCCTTCACCATGAGCGACGTGGACCGGCTGACGATGACGCGCATTATGGAAGAGGCGATCGCAATCGCGGGATCGGGAGATACGCCGATTCACGTCTCGTTCGATCTGGACGCAATCGATCCGCGTGAAGCGCCGGGCACGGGCACACCCGTCAAAGGCGGCTTGAGCTTTCGCGAAGCGCATCTCGCGATGGAGATGCTGGCCGAATCGCGCAAGCTCGGATCGATCGAAATGGTCGAGATCAATCCGATTCTCGACACGCGCAATCACACGGCGACGCTGGCCGTCGGCTTGATTTGCTCCGGTTTAGGAAAAGCGATCCTATAGCTTTATTGTGGCGACGCCTTCGCAGCTGACGCCGCCGCCGCAAACCGCCGCATCCCACGTCGCGTTTGCAAGCAGCGTTTGTATTTGATGCTGCGTCGCATCATCGATGGGCGGATGAAATTCGATCTTCTTGGTTTTGCCGTCTTCACCGACCGTGATGATCAGCACGACGTGTACGTTGAAACGCTGCAGCAGCGCGGTCTTAACGCGCGGATCGAGAATAGGCGGTTGCTCCGCGCCGAACGGTGAAACGCCGCCGCGATCGTTCGTGCCCGACCCGGACATGGCAACGTCCGAGGTGCCTTGCGGGTTTGGTGAAGGCCCCGGAGCGCGTTGCAGCGTTTGATCTTTCGGCGGAGCGATGCCCGGCGCGCGCGCGATAAGCGGAACCGGCTGTTTCTCCGGAACGTCGCGGGGAGCTGCGGCGACATGTCCTTGAGGGCCGTTCACCGGCGTCGGACGCGAATGTGGATTGTGATTCTTGGCCGTTAGCTCGCTGTGGATGCGTTCGAACGAGACCACCGGCGCGCGCCGTTTCGTTCTCGGCATCGCGACCGGAAGCGGACGCGGATCGGCGCGCTTTTCGATGTGAATGTGGGTGATGTGCGCAAAGGAAAGCGTTTCGACCGCCTCGGGTCCCGATGATAGCTGCGCGGGCATCAGGGGAATGATCAAGGCCACGGCCATATGGATGCCGAGCGAGATGGCAAACGCGCGTCGCATGTGGGATACTACTACGACCCCCCTTGAGAGGGGCCCCTTTTAGGGAGAGAAAGTGCGGCCGACAAACATCGTTCTTTACCAAGCCGAGTGGTGCGGGTACTGCGCGCGCGTGCGCGCCAAACTTACCGATCTCTTGCTCGACTACAAAGTCGTCAATGTTCCGCCCAGCCACGCGCTGCGCACGGTGGTGCGAGAAGTTTCAGGCCAGACGAGCATTCCGGTCATGGTCGACGGCGACGTTGTGCTGGACGATGATGACGACATCATTCCTTATCTCGAAAAAACGTACGGTCAGAAAGCGGCGGTATAAAGCGCAGCGATCCAGCCGGCTGCAACCGCGCCGGTGATCGTTGCGAGTGCGTTGACCACGTCGTTGTCGATCGCTCCCCATCCACGCACGACCGGTGTTGCGCTTCCGCAGAGATGCGGATCGGTTTCGCAGAGCCGCTGACAGCGGCTGCAATAACGCAGCGCCTGCAGCGTTGCCCCGAAAAGCGAATCGGCCAGCGCGCCGGCAAATCCGGCGACACCGACGATCCACCACGGCGCTATACCGACCGCCCATGCGATAAGGCCGACTACAAGCGCGCCACCGATCTCGGCAAGCGTTCCCGCAATGGTGACGCCGCCGGACAACCCGCGCGCAACCGCGCGGAAATTTACGATCGACCGCGGCGTACTGCGCGCGAGCGTTCCCAGCTCGGTTCCCCACGTGTCCGCCGCCGCTGCCGCCAAGGTGCCCGCGAAAGCTGCGGCGAGCAGAGGCGAGCGCGTCAAAACGTACGCGACGGCGCACGCCGCCGCAACCCCGCCGTTCGCGAAGACTTGCCGCGCGGTGCGCGCTTTACGTTTGTCGGTGTCAGTTATCGCCGCCTTGCGTTTCGATCCGAAACGCGAGAGTGCGATGGCGGGCAGAAAAAAGGCGAAGAGCACCGCCGCGAAACTCCAGGCACCCGCCGAAAAAATTGCCGTCCCGACGATCGCGGCGGCTACCGCTCCGCTTGCGGTCAGCGCGCGCGCGCGCCAGGCGCCGAAAGCAACGATTGCCGCGAGCGCGGCGGCAGCGGCGATACGAACTAGAATAGCGCTTCCACGAGGCCTTCCACGGTATGCTCGGGAGCAACGGCGTGCACGGGAAGTCCCGCATCCTTTGCGGCCTGCGCGGTGATGGGGCCGATGCACGCGACGATCTTTCCGGCGCATGCTTCGCGAGCTGCTTCCGCCGATCCGAGATTGTGTACGAACCCATTGACCGTGCTCGCGCTCGTGAACGTTACGATGTCGCTGTCCGCGACGCGCTCCGCGAACTGCGGATCGCCGGTAAACACCGTTTTGTATGCGGCGACGACGGTCACGTGCCGCCCGGCCGCGGTAAGCCGTGCCGGCAACACGTCGCGCGCTTCCTGAGCGCGGTACAGCAATATCCGATCGCCCTCGCGCGATGATGCAACCAGCAGGTCGGCGAGGTCTTCGGCGATATAGTGCTGCGGAACGGCGTCCGCGCGAACGCTGCGCTGCAGCAGCGCTTGCGACGTTTTCAAACCGATTGCGGCAATTTTCGCGGCGCCGAAAATGCGCGCATCGTCGCGGCGCGCTTCGAGGTAGTCGAAGAAGACGCGCACGCCGTTGGCGCTTGTGAAGACCACCCAACTGTATTGCGACGGGTCGTGCGTCGCGCGCTCCGCGGCCGCGGCGTCGTCGGGAGGCACGATCGCAATCGCCGGCGCCGCGATCGGCTCAGCGCCGGCGCGCAGCAGTGCGCGCGAGAGATCGTCCTGCGTGTCGGCTGGGCGCGTCATCAATACGCGTTTGCCGAAGAGCGGTAATTTCTCGAACCACGCGACGGCGTCGCGCAAAGCGACGACCGTGCCGACGATCACGATCGCCGGGGCGCTCAATCCTTCGCGTTCGGCGTTACCGGCAATAGTGGCGAGCGTGCCTGTCACCGTACGCTGCGAAGGGCGCGTGCCGTTTTCGACGACCGCCGCGGGATGATCCGCCGGCAACCCGTGCTGCATCAGATTGGCGGCGATGTCGCGCAGATTGCGCATCGCCATCAGGAAGACCAGCGTTTGCTTGGAATCGCTCAAGCGCTCCCAATCGATCGCCGACCGGTCCTTCGCGGGATCTTCGTGCCCCGATACGATCGTGAGCACGGTGTTGTGATCGCGATGCGTCACCGGAATGCCGGCATACGCCGGAGCCGCGAGCGCGGAGCTCACGCCGGGAACGATTTCGAAGTCGATGCCGGCTGCATGCAGCGCTTGCGCCTCTTCGCCGCCCCGGCCGAAGAGAAACGGATCGCCGCCTTTCAAGCGCACGACGGTTTTACCGGCGCGCGCCTTTTCGATCATCAGCGTTTCGATCTCGTCTTGCGCGATGCTCTCCGCGCCGCCGCGCTTGCCCGCGTAGACGCGCTCGCAGGCCGGGGAAACGAGATTTACGATCGTATCCGACGCAAGGGCGTCATAGAGCAGAACGTCGGCACGCCGCAGCGCTTCGAGCGCGCGCAGCGTCAGCAGCCCAGGGTCTCCCGGCCCCGCTCCGGTGAGAAAGACCTTACCGCTCGGCAACGTCGAGTTCGAAGAGCTCCTGAAGCAGTTTGGCGTGCGTGATCGCCTCGGAGCTTTCTTCCGAAGCTTTTTCGCGCAGCTTCGTAATGACCGTGTGTAAGAGTTTCGAGATGATGGTCAATGACGCTCCGGTCACCAGCATCTTGTCGCGCTCGCCCAGATCCGGAAGGCGTGCGAACAGGCGTTCCAACTCGGCAGCTCTGATGGCTTCGGCTTTTTGCGTCAGCGATGCAATCACGGGAACCGTGGCGCGCGCTTTGTACCATTGCCGGAAGCGGTCGACGTATTCGCTCACGATCTCTTCCACTTGCGGAATAGCTTCGCGGCGAACTTCGAGCTTTGCGTCGACGTGCATCTTCAGCCCGTCGATGTCCACCAGCGTTACGTTGGACAACTCATCCACTGCGGGATGCGCGTCGCGCGGAACCGCGATATCGATAATGAAGAGCGGACGCTCCACGCGGTTCTCCAACGCTTGGGCGACGATTTCCGGCGTCAAAACGAAATGGGTGGCGCCGGTCGAGGTGATGACGATGTCGGCCGCGGTCAGCGCGTTCACCAGCTCGCCGGGCTCGAGCGCTTCGCCCGCACCGATCTGCGCGATCACTTCGCGCGTGCGGGCGAGGGTGCGGCTCAGAACGGCGACGTTGCGCGCGCCTTCGCGCCGAAAACGTTTTGCGGCCGCCCCGCCCATTTTGCCCGCGCCGATGACCAGAACGCTGCGGCCTTCGAGCGATCCGAAGCGCCGCTTCGCCAAATCGATGGCCGCGGTTGCGACCGACGGCGACTCTTCGCCGATGCGCGTTTGCGAGCGCGCGGCTTTTCCGGCGCTCATCGCTTCGCGCAGCAGTTTGTGCAAGACTTCGCCGGCGGAGTTCGCTTCACGCGCCGCGGCGTACGCTTCTTTGACTTGCCCCAGAATCTCGGCTTCGCCGATCAGCATCGAGTCGAGGCCGGTGCTGACGCGGAAGAGATGTTCGACGGCTTCGCGTCCTAACAGCGTATACAAGTACGACTCAAGATCGTAGGCGACCGAGCCATGCCGGAAATGCTGGAGAAAAGACTTGAGCTGCGCAACGCCGGCTTCGTAGTCGGCGACCTCGGCATAAATTTCGAGCCGTCCGCACGTTTGCAGCATCAGCGCTTCGCGCACCGCTTCGTAGTCGCGCAGCGCGACGAGCGCTTCGCTCATGCGCTCGGCCGGAAAGACGTGCCGCTCGCGAACCTCGACGGGCGCGGTATTGTGTGAAAGACCCAGACAAACCAGCGGCATGACTTAGTTGGTATACCCTTGCGCGAAGCTCAAGCGATGCGTGAGGATGGAAAGTTCACCCGCGAGATCGATGTTGCGAACGATGACGGGCTGGCGCACGCGCAGCGAGACCGGCGCGAAGTTCAGCAAGGCGCGGACCCCGCTTTGTGCCAGACGGCCGGCAATCGCTTGAGCTGCCGCGGCAGGCACGGCGATAACGCCGATCTGCGCGTCGACGCGCGCAAGCGCAGCTTCGAGCGAAGCTGCATCCTCCACGCGAACGCCCTGCCACTCTTGTCCGATGACCGACGGCGAGTTGTCGAAAATCGCCGCCACCTTGAAGCGTTCCTCGCGCGCCGCCAAAAACGTCGCAAAGGCGTGTCCGAGAAACCCGAAGCCGGCAATGGCGATGCGCCAGTCACGCTCTAATCCTAAGACCAGCGCGAGCTGATCGATCAACGGTTTTATCGCATAGCCCTGTCCGCGGCGTCCGAGCGGACCGAGTGCCGAGAGATCTTTGCGGATCTGGGTCGAGGAGATCGTGTGGCCGAGCAGGTCGGCCAGCCCGATAGAGGTGACGACCGTCTTTCCCGCCGCCTCGGCCTGCGCGAGCGCGCGGTGATAGGCGAAGAGCCGCGGAATTGCGACGTCGCTCTGCGCGATCCGCAAAGCGCCGGGTTTGAGCAGTGCCGCTGCGATCGGTTCGATCATCGCGCGGCGACCGCTTCGAGTTGCGCGAGCGAATCGTCAGCTGCCGAGATCGTGCGCTCGATTTCGCGCGTGGTGTGCGCCGAGGAGACGAAGAGCGATTCGAATTGCGAGGGCGGCAGGTACACACCGCGGTCGAGCATGGCGTGAAAGTATCGCGCGTACGCCGCGGTGTCGGAACGAAGCGCCCCGTCGAGATCGCGCACGGGATCGCCCGTGAAAAACACGCAGAGCATCGAACCCGCGTGCGCCGTTGAGAGCGGAACCTCGTGTTTGGCAAAAACTTCGGAGAGACCGTCGCAGAGCAGTTTCGAGAGCACTTCGAGCCGCTCGTAAAACGTCGGATCGTTCGCGATCGCGCGCAACGCGGCGATGCCAGCCGCCATCGCGAGCGGATTTCCGGAGAGCGTACCGGCCTGATAGACCGCGCCGTCGGGCGCGAGTTCGCACATGATCTGCGTGCGGCCGCCAAAAGCGCCGACCGGCAGTCCGCCGCCGATCACTTTGCCAAGCGTGGTGAGATCGGGCGTCACGCCTTCACGCTGTTGCGCTCCGCCGCGCGCGACGCGAAATCCGGTCATTACTTCGTCGAAAATGAGCACGGCGCCGTGCCGGTCGCACAGCGTGCGCAGCGTCGGCAAGAATCCGGGCGCAGGCGGAATCAATCCCATGTTGCCGGCGTAGGGCTCCACAACGATCGCGGCGATTCTGCCGGCGTGCTGCTCGAAAGCGGCGGCGACCGCCGCGGCATTATTGAAGGGCAGCACGATCGTGTCAGCGGCGACGCTCGCCGGTACGCCGGGCGAATTCGGAATACCGTTGGTGATCGCGCCGCTGCCCGCGGCGATCAAGAATGCGTCGCCGTGCCCGTGATAGCAGCCGGCGAATTTAACGATCGCGTCGCGCCCGGTGAATCCGCGCGCCAGCCTGACCGCGCTCATGGCGGCTTCGGTTCCGCTCGAAGTGAAGCGTATGCGTTCGATCGACGGCATCATCGACGCGATGAGCTCGCCGAGCTCCGACTCGGCTTCGGTTGGCGTTCCAAACGACGTCCCGCGTCCCGCGGCTTGCACGATCGCCTTCACTATGCCTGAGTTGGCATGTCCCAAGAGTGCCGCGCCCCACGACAAAACGTAATCGACGTATTCGTGTCCGTCGAGATCGTAAAGAAACGGACCGGATCCGCGCTGCATGAAGACGGGCGAACCGCCGACGGCGCGAAACGCGCGCACCGGTGAATTGACGCCTCCCGCAATAATTTCGCGCGCGCGCGCAAACGCGGAAATCGAGCGTTCTAATCTCAAAGCTGAAGTCCTAACAATGCATCGCGCTCCGCGATCGTGTTGATGCCGGCCAGCGCGCGTTCGTCTGGAAAGCCGACCCGCCGGTGAACGAGCCTTTCGACGACCGTACGGACCGCTCCCGACCCGGCCGCCAGCTCGGAACGCCCTTCCCGCAAGAATGCTTCGCGCGAGTAGATCGCGCAGAGCGGCTCGAGCCGCCCGTTGCGCTCGGCGGCGACGGCCTCCAGTTGCGGCTCCCAGGCCGCCAGCAGGCGCTCGAAAACGCCGCGGTCGACGAACGGCGCGTCCCCGGCGATCGTGAAGCACAGCGGCTGCGAGACGCTTTCAAAGGTAGAGACGATTCCGCCCAGCGGTCCGCGGCCGGCCTGGAGGTCGGGCACGATCGTGCAGTCGAGCTCCCTCGCGATCGCTTCGCCGAACGGCGCGTTGGCCGAGACGTACACCGGGCCGATCGATCGCACGTTGCGGTACACGCGCAGCAGCAGCGGTACGCCGCCGGCGTCGCTCTCGAGCTTTCCCGGGAAGCGTGTCGCCCCTCCGCCGGCTAGAATAACGACGGCGACGTCAGCGGCTGCGGGCTGCATACTCTTTGGCGAAATAGGTGATGACGATGTTCGCGCCGGCGCGCGCGAAGCTGACGAGCATCTCGTGCACCGCGCGCTCCTCGTCGATCCATCCGTTGAGCGCCGCGGCCTTGATCATCGAATATTCGCCGCTGACGTTGTAGACGGCAATCGGCAGATCGAAACGGTCGCGCGCAGCTCGCACCACGTCGAGGTACGCGAGCGCCGGCTTCACCATCAGGATGTCGGCGCCTTCTTGCACGTCGAGCGTCATTTCGCGCAGCGCTTCACGGACGTTCGACGGATCCATCTGGTAGGTGCGGCGGTCGCCGAACTGCGGCGTCGATCCCGCCGCCTCGCGGAACGGACCGTAAAATGCCGATGCGTATTTCGCGCTATACGCCATGATCGCGATCTCTTCGAAATCTTCGCCGTCGAGTGCTTCACGAATCGCACCGACGCGGCCGTCCATCATGTCGGACGGCGCAACGACGTCCACGCCGGCGCGCGCATATGTTAAAGCCGTGCGCGCTAATATTTCGACCGTCGCATCGTTGTCCACGTCGCCGCGCTCGTTCAGGATCCCACAGTGTCCGTGGTCGGTATATTCGCAGTTGCAGAGATCGGCGATCACGATCATGTGCGGCAGAGCGCTCTTTATCTCGCGCGCGGTTTGCTGCACGACACCGTCGGGATCGAAGTTCTTGCTGCCGCGCGCATCTTTCGTTTTTGGAATGCCGAAGAGCAGGACGGAACCCAATCCGAGCGCGTCGAGCGTGCGCGCTTCGCGTACGGCGCTCTCAACCGTGTACCGCTCGATGCCGGGCATCGATGCGATCGGTCCGGCTTGGCCGGGATTCTCGACCACGAAGAGCGGCTGGACGAGCTGCGCCGGATCGGTGCGGTGCTCGCGCACGAGCTCGCGCATGGCGCTGTTCCGGCGCAGCCGCCGCGGACGGATAGTTTGGCGGAGTTTCGGGAGTGTTTTCAGCTGGAGCGCTCCTTGGAAGCAAGATGATCGCGGATCGCGCCGACCAGCGCGTCAATGGCCGCTTCGGGCGCCACCAGATCCGGCGTAAATCCGGCCGCGTGCGCCGCCGCCGAACTGGCCGGACCCATTGCGGCGATGGCCGGACGCCGCTCGAACCGGTGCACGCGCGCCAAATACTCTGACGCTGCCCCAACCGACCCGCTGGACGGAAAGACGATAAGGTCCGGCACGCGCTGGCCCAGGCCCGGCGGTTCGGCTTCACCGGAGCGCATCTCGAGCACCTCCGCTCCGTCGGCCCGCAGCGCCGAGGCGATGCGGCTGGCGCGCTCCTGCGTCCGTGGGAGCAGCACGAGCCTGCCGTCCAGCGGGCGTCCTTTCTGCGCGTTCAGCGCGGCCGCCAGCTCTGCACCGAGGGCTTCGGCTTGCGCCGGCGTCTCGACGGGCCGGCTCAACCGCGCGCGCACGATCTCCGCACCCTCGGCTTGCGCAAGGGCGCCGAACGCCTCGAGTTCGCCACCGGAAAAGCGTGCGTGAATGCCGATCGGCGCCTGACATCCGCCGCGCAGCTCGCGCAACGCCGCGCGTTCGCACAACACGGCAAGTTCCGCCGGACGATCGTTCACCGCTTCGCGAATCTGGGTCTCGAACTCGCCGCCGGCGAGAATCTCGACTGCGAGCGCGCCTTGCCCGGCCGCCGGCACCATCTCGGTCAGTTCGAACGGGCGCATGTGTGCCGCGGTTGCGCGCAAGCGCTCTAAGCCGGCTGCCGCTAATACGATTGCATCGTATTCGCCTTCGCGCAGTTTTCTTAAGCGCGTGTCGACGTTGCCGCGCACGTCTGCATATTCCAGGTCTTTGCGAAGCGCGAACAGCTGCGCGCGCCGCCTGGCGCTCGACGTGCCGACCCGCGCACCCGGCGGAAGCGCGGCCAGATTCTCGAACCGTTCGCTGCAGAAGACGTCGCGCGGATCCGCGCGTGCGGAGATCGCGGCGATGCGCATATCGGCAGGCAATTCGCTTGGAAGGTCTTTGCACGAATGCACCGCGTATTGCGCGCGGCCTTCGCGAATCGCGACCTCCAGCTCTTTCACGAATAAACTTTCGGATCCGATCGCTGCGATCGACCGGTCCACAATACGATCGCCCGTCGTCGTCACGTTCAAAAACGTTGTCGCGATCCCGCGCAGCGCCAGTTGGGCCGCAACCGTGCGCGCTTGGATCATCGCCAGCGCGCTCGCGCGCGTTGCGCAGACCGCCGCTCTCACGTTCATCGTCGCGAGACGGTCGATCGGAAGCTGCGCCAGGTCGCGCAGCGTTCCGCTTCTTTCCCGTTCGGAGAGCTCGCTCTTGGCGTAGTCGCGCATTTGTTCGAGCGTTTTTAGCGCTGCCGCATACGAATCGTCGAAATGCTCCCGCAATTCAGTGGCGAGCCGTTTTGCAAAAGCCGGCGCCGCGCCGCCCGTATCGATCGCAAACGTCAGATCGCCGATCTGCACGGTCGCCGATGTGGCGAAATCTCCGCGCTCGGCCTTCGAAGCATCGCAGACCAGAACGTGTGCTGCACGCGCGTCGGCGCAGACGGCTTCATTCACCTTGTCGTCGGAGGTCGCGGCGATCGCGAGAAACGCTCCGTCGAGGTCGGCCGATTCGTAACCGCGTTCGCGCAATTCGAAGCCGTGCCGACGGGCCGCTTCGCGCAGAGCCGGTGCGATTTCGGGCGCGACGACGCGGACGCTCGCTCCGGCGGCCTGCAGGGTCGCGGCTTTCTTGCGTGCGACTTCACCGCCGCCGGCCACCACCGCCAGGCGGCCGCGAACGTAGAGCGTCACGGGAAACGACATCGGTGCGCATGACTTCGCTGCACGACTGCCCAAAACTGCACCGGATGCGTATTCCTTGGCGCGCCGCACTCATCGGAGCGGCGGTTGCCGCGCTGGTCACGCTGCCGGGCCTGGGCAGCGGCACGCTGTGGGATAACAGCGAGACCGCCTACGGCGAAGTCGCTCGCGAGATTCTTCTGGCTCGCGACTGGATCGTTTTGCATTTCAACGGCGATCCGTGGTTTGTTCAGCCGCCGCTCTATTTTTGGATCGCGGCCATCTGCGCGAAAATCTTCGGCGTGACGACCTTGGCGCTCCGGCTGCCGGCCGCGCTCGCGACGATCGCGATGGGAGCGATGACCGCATACGCCGTCGCGCGGCAAGCGGGAACGCGCGCGGGGATCTATGCGGGCGTCATTCTTTCGACGTGCCTGATGCAGGCGATCGTCGGCCGGCTCGCCATCATGGATGCGCTGCTCGATCTTTCCGTGGCCGCGGCGATCTTCGCATGGTTCCGCGCGGTGCAAACGGGCGAAGATTCGTACTTCATCTACGGTTGGATCGCGGCCGGCTTCGGATTTTTGGCCAAAGGCCCCGTTGCGCCGGTCGTGGCGCTGCTGGTGATCGTACCGTACTACCTGTGGGAGAGGCGCGCGACGCACGCGCGGCCACCCGGTTGGCGCGCATGGGCGGGCGGCCTGGCGCTCTTTCTGGTGATCGTGCTTCCGTGGCTCGCGGCGCTTTGGCAGCGCGCGGGCACCGCTTCGATCGCGGAACTCCTCGGACACTACACCGTCGGCCGCTACACCGGAACGATCGAGAGTCAGAGCGGCCCCGTATGGTATTACTTGCCGGTTATCATTTTGGGATTCTTTCCGTGGATCGCGTTTTTGCCGTCCGCAATCGTGTCGGCGGCGCGCCGGCTGCGCGATCCCGCGGCCACGACGCAGGAACGGCGCTTGCACCAGCTCGTGCGCCTGGCGATCGTGTGGATTATTCTTCCGCTGGCGTTTTTTAGCTTTGCGCGCACGAAACTGCCGAACTACATCGCGCTTGAATTGCCGGCCCCGGCGCTGTTGGTTGCATTGTATTTCGAAACGGCGCTCGAACGCGTGCGCAGCCGTTCGGCGCTGATCTCGACCGGCGCGGTGCCGCTGACGATTCTGCTGGTCGCGATCGCGATCGTCATCTTTTCGCGCGACAACCGCCTGAACATCGAGCTGGCCGTCGCCGCCCGAAGTCTGATTTGGGTCGGCGGCGCGATCTTTGCCGGCTCGATTCTCAGTTTCGCGCTGCTCTTCAATCGCTCGCGTGCATTCGCCGCGCCGTACGTGCTCGCGTTCTCGATGGCGGCCGCGATCGGCTTGCTGGCGTTACTGGTGCTGCCGCAGGGCGAACAATTCAAACCCGTCCCGCACTTGGCGACTCTGATCGACAGCCGCCGGCTTCCGGGCGACGCCGTCGCAATCCAAAACCTCGCGGGCGGCAACGCGCTGATCTTTTACACGCGTCCGGTCGTTTATGTCTTTGCGCGGCCCGGCGAGCCAATCGCCAACGGCACGGCCAACCCGCGCAACATTATCTGCGGCGCGCAACGGCTCTGGCTGATCGCTCCGCGTCACAAGCCGTTCACGCAAGACACGTTCGGACGCAAACGCACGCTCGTCACCACTTGGGGAGAAGCGAATCTCTTTCTGTATACCGGGCCGACGTGCGCGTAGTGATATGAGCTAGCGGGTCCCATTTCGCTTGGCCACGCGCTCGCTGCGGCATCCGGCCTCCCCCTTCGACAATGCTCAGGACTCGGCGCTACGCGCCTCGGCTGACGAGTCAGACGACCTGCGCCGAAACGGGACCCGCTAGCCCATAACCACGCGCATTCCCTTAACGATTTAAAGAAAGAGAAATGCGGCGTCGCCGACGCGTTCGAGCGTGGCGTTTTCGATCCGGCCGGTTCCCGTGATCGGCGCGGTGCGCCGGGCGAACGTGATCTGCAGCGCGTGGCGCGTTTCTTGCGACGCGTTGCGCGTGCCCGAATGCAGCAGGTGTCCGTTGAAGGCGATAGCCGAGCCCGCGCTGCAGGTGACAAACCGCTGCGACGGATGCGGAGTATCCGCATCGGACGGGACGGCGATATCGCCCGGCAGGTGCGATCCTGAGATGAGGCGCGTCGCGCCGTTGGTTGCCGTGAAATCCACCAGTGCGATGATCGCGGTCGCGACCTGGTATTCGCCGCGATAACCTTGCCTGAAATCGGAATGCAGCGTCTGCGCGCCATACCCGGGCTGCGGAGCGCGATAGGCAACCGAACCGATGCGCAGATCGTACCCGGTGACGTGCACCATGGCCGAGAGCAGCCGCTCCGATTTCCACACGGGATCGAAAGCCGGCTCGTTGACGAGATCGTTGAGATGCAGCGTGCCGCCGGCGTGCCAGGTCGGATCGAGGCGCGCTTGCGCGATCAGTTTGTCGAGCGCTTTTCGCACATCGGCGATTTGTTCCGCGCTCAGGAGTTGGGGCAATACGACGTAGCCGTCGCGGTCGAGTACCGCCGTTTCGGTTTGGGTTAGCTTCTCTTCGCTCGCGCCCAGCGAGCGAAGGAGCTCTTCACGCTCGGCGCTTTCCATCGCACGCTATTTTTTAAGTTTGGTGACGTCGGCCGTCGTGACCGCACTTGCGCGGTTTGTTCCCAGCGCCGAACGGATGTAGGTGACCACGTTGGCGATGTCTTTGGTCGAGAGCGACGACTTCCACGGCGGCATTTGCCCGTTGTAGGTCGCGCCGTTGACTTGAATCGCGCCGGTCTTTCCGTTGAGCACGGTGAGAATCACTTGCTTCGGATCGCCGGTGACGAACGAGTTCCCCGCCAGCGGCGGGAAGTTCGGCGGCGCGCCGGCGCCGGCTGCGCCGTGGCACGAGCTGCAGTTTTGCGAATAGACCGCTTGGCCGGCTTTCGCAGCCGGGCTGACCACGGCGGTCGTGCTCGGCGGCGATTGATCGCTGCTGCCGGCTTCGGTTTGATGCGCCTGTTCTTTGGCCGCGACGGCGGGCGGCCCGCTTGAAGTTGCCGCGGCCTGTTTTTGCATGATCGAGAGCTGGCTCCAGATTGTCAGCCACCAGATGATCGCGAGCGAGACGCCCAAGAGCCACAGAATGAACTTCCGCGAGCCCAGGACGCGCGTCGTGCTGCGATCGATCCACGGCAGCAGGAGCAATAACGTTGTCGCCGCTCCGGGGATGACGATCGCGCCGATGATTTCCAAATTACCCGGAACGATATTGAGCAAGCCGAACAGATCGAGAAAATACCAGGCCGGATACGGTGTGAACTGAACCGTCGGATCGGCTTTCATGTCGAGGAACGGCGGCCAGAATGTGGCCAGCGCGACGATACCGATCAGGACGAGCAGCGATGCGACCGTGTCCATGAACAGCTGGTCGGGCCAGAAACGGCCTTTGCGCAGCGGGCGCGGATCCTCGACGGGCGGCCCGGCCGATCCGTTCCAGCGGAAGATCGCCAAGTGCGCACCGACGAGCGCGACAAGCGCCGCGGGCATCAACCAGACGTGCAATCCGAAGAAGCGGTTGATTGTGAGCGTGCCCATCGTCGTGCCGTCTTGCGCGAATTGCTGGATCCAGCCGCCGATGAACGGGACGTTGAGCGTGAGATTGATTGCGACTTGCGATGCAAAATATGCATCCATGTCCCACGGAAGCAGATAACCGGTGAGGCCGAGCACCATGGTGACGAGCAGCAATAAGACGCCGACGATCCACTGGATCTCGCGCGGGGATTTGTAAGCGCCCCAGATCACGACCTGCAGCAAATGCAGAAAGACGAGCGCAATCATCGCCGACGCGCCCCAATAGTGAATGCTTAATACGGCATGCTGGAACGGGTGATCGTAGATATATTTGGTGGATTCCCACGCCGTCAGCGCAGACGGAGCGTAGAAGAACGTCAAGAAGATGCCGGTGACGATCTGCACGATCATCGCAAAGAGCGTCGCGCTGCCGAAAACATACCAATAGCTCGCGCCGCCGGGGACATCCTCGGTCAGGAAATCCTTCGCCATCGTGACGAAGCCGGTCCGGCGATCGATCCAGTTCAGCATTACGCGGTGTACGACACGACGAGGCGGTTAGGAATCGTGGGCGCGTAGCGGATCCATTCACACTGTGCGACTCCGCTCTGCTCGCGCAGCGGCAGCGGATCTAATCCGCGAACGGCCGGTCCGTGAGTAAGCGCGCCGTTCGGATCGTACATCGAGCCATGGCACGGGCAAAAGAACCTGTTCTGCGATCCCTGCCACTGGTAGTAGCAACCTAAGTGCGGACAGATCGGACTAAACAACACAAAGCCCATGTTAACGATGGGGTAAGGAAGCGTATCTTTACCGCCCGGTCCGAAAAGGTCGCTCCGGTCGCGCATGAATTTCTGCGGATCCTTGACCTTGATGCCCCACGCGGACTGCGGGGAGCTCTGCTCCGGGAGGTAGGCGTCCTTACTCTTGAGGTTGATGTCGATATGGACCGGAGTGTCGGTCGCATTCTGCAGCTGTTTCCAGCCGTTCTCGTCGAGGGGCGTCCAGGTCGCTCCGCCCGCGCCGACATCGGGCAGAAGCGAGCCGACGATCGGGATAGCAAGCGTCAGGCCGATAACGCCGCTGATGGTGATGGTCGCATTGGCCATCCATTGCCGCCGTGAGATGACCTCGGGCGTTTCGGGCTCGTCGTTGGCGCCGGGGTGGGCGTGACTGGACAAATTCGCGTCTCCTCTTGCTCCGGTTGTAGGGCGGCTTTTCCGCCGCCGCCACGACCAACCTCTTAGTCCGCAGGAAGCCGGCGCTCCCTAGACTTTGTAGCTGTGGAGTCCGCTAATCCAGAGATTGACGCCGAAGTAGCAGAACATGATCGAGAGAAATCCGATCACGCTCACCCAGGCCGTCCGGACTCCCCGCCACGCGTTGCGCGTGTGCAGATGCATGTAGATGGCGTAGACGATCCACGAAAAGAGTGCCGCGGTTTCTTTGGGGTCCCACTGCCAGTAATGTCCCCACGACTCGTGCGCCCACATTGCGCCGGTGATAATCCCGAGCGTCAGCAGCGGCAGCCCGACCGCAACGATCCGGTAGATCAGGACATCGAGCTGGGCCAAACTCGGCATCGTATCCAGCCATTGCAAACCGGGGCTGTCCGCAGCGGAAACATTCCGCCGTGCCAGCGATCGTTCGAGATAATATTTGACCAGAAAGAGAACCGATATGACAAACGAGACCATGAAAGCCGCGTACGACGACACGACCAACGGAACGTGGATCTTCGCCCAATACGATTGCAGCGAAGGTACGGCGGGCATCGTTCCTTCGTTCCAGGTGATCGCGTAGGCCAGAAACAGCGCCGCGAGGCCGAGAACGAAACCGCCTGCGAACCAGAGATCGTAGCGGAACGCGAAGATGATAAAAATCAGCACGGCGACCGCGGCGAAAAGCGAAAGCGATCCATATAAGTTCAGCAACGGCCAGATGTGCGTGATCTCGTAGCGCGCAAATAGTTGTCCGAATTGCGCGATGCAGCCGGCGATGGCGAGCGGAATAGCCAGATGACGCAGCCATGCAGAGCGCGAGAAAAAATAGACGAGCAGCGCGAGCGCGCCGACGACGTAGGCGCCAATCGCGATAATCATGAGCACTTCGTCTAAGGGCGTATGTCCGTTAGCCACTCGAATCTCCAATCAGTTTTGTACCGAGCGCCGCCGCCAAATCGTTGAATTGCCGCTCGAAAATGTCGTACCCTTTGACCGTCGTGGCGGCCAGCCCGATGCGCGACCCGCCCGGTGCCGGATCGATCCGCACGAACATGCGCGCGGGCAGCAGATAAAACGAGATCATCAGACCCGCAAGCAACACGAATGCGCCGATGCCGACGAGCGCGACCCCCGGGTCGTGCGTGTATTGAATGCCGCTCACCAGTAAGTACCGTTCGGGCGTGACGCGCCAGCCGCCGCCGACGTCGATGGAAGATTTCATCGGCACAAGCCCGGCGCCCGAGGCTTGGCCGCTATCGAAAATTTGCAGAAAGACGGCCGGATTATTGACGCGCGGATCGGCCGAAGGCACTCCGTTCAAGCGATCGACGGTGGGCACGAATTGCGCGAACGCGACGGTGCGCTGCGTCCCGGGCAGGTCGATTGCGTCGCCGGTGAGATAGTCGCGATTCATCAGCGCCGGAACGCGCACTCCGTCGTGCGTGACGCGAAACCGCATCGCGAATCCATAACTCGACTGGTAGTAGAGCACGCCGTCGACATCGAGCGGGTGATTCACGCGAATGGTTGCGGTGCGCGCGACGCCGTCATTCCCCGTGGCCGTGACCCGCGACACATAGTCGATGGGTTGGTAGACCATGCCGCTTTTCGTGATGATTGGCGTGATTTTATACGAGAAGCCGTCGAGTTTGATCGACGTTTGCGTATGCGGCACAGAAACCGTTTGTCCGGTGACGATGGCCTCGTCGCCGGAAAAACCTTTGGCCCAGTAGATCGTGGTGCCCGCGGCGATGATCACGAAACCTGCGTGCGCCACCAGCACGCCGCGCCGCGCCCAATTGTGTTTGTCGGCGAACGTCCATTCAACGCCACCGAGCTCGCGCTTGCGCACGTTCCAGCCGCGCGCCCGAAAGAACGCCGCGATGCGCTCGCGGATAGTTTCAGGATCGCCGGCCGCGTCGAAGGACGCGTGCAGCGGAATCTTGTCGATCGCGACCGCGCGCAGCGGAGGCAGCCGCGCGGGAATGACGCGTTTGAACGTGCAGACCGCCAGCGAAAGCAGAATCAGTCCGATGATGCCGACATAATACGGCGTGTGGTAGATATTGTTAAAATCGAGACGCAGGATCAGCCGCGCGATCGGCGCCGCATACGAATCGAAGTATGTGGCCGGATCCTTGCCCTGCGCGATGATGACGCCGACAAGTGTCAGCAATCCCCAGACGATAAAAAGCAGCACCGCAAACAGTACGTTTCCGAACGTTCGGATAAAGTCGCCGTAGAGGTCCCGGACTGCCTGCATATCCTTTTAGTCTACTCGGGCGGCCTCCGCGCGCCACGACTTCTCGAGCAGGACGATGATCCACAGGCTGCCTTCGTAGAGAATATACATCGGTAGCGCCATCATCGCCATCGTGAGCGGACTTCCGTCCGGCGCGGCGATGGCGCCGAAGACGAAGAATCCGAACAGGAAATACCGGCGGTTTTTCTTCAGGAAGGTCGAGTTGATGATGCCGATGCGCGCGAGCGCAATCATGATGATCGGCGTCTGAAAGATGAGCGCGAACGCCAAGAAGATCATCAGGATGAAATTGATGGTCGATTCGATGCCGAACGTTGGTGTGGCGATGTGGCTCGTTATCCGGAGAAGCGCATGGACGACCCGCGGCAGCACGATGAAGTGCGCAAAGGCAATGCCGACAAACGCAAGCAGTACCGACGGAGCGACGTAGACATAAACGAGTTTGCGCGTGCGCGGATGGAATGCCGGCACCACGAACATCCACAACTGATACAACAGGACGGGTAAGCCGAGCACGATGGCCGCGTAGATCGAAAACTTGAATTCGGCCAAGATCGCATCGGCCGGCCCAAACGCGTGCAGCTGCACGTCTTGAAAATAGGCGCTCTTGAGAAACTCGATGACGTAGGGCGACGGGATGAAGAGAACGACTCCGAGTGCGAAAACGGTGACCAGCGAGATCAAGAGACGTTTACGGAGCTCCCGAAGGTGCTCCGTAAAACTCATTTCCTTTTGGTCCCAGGCGTCGGACACGCTCAGCTGCTCAATGTCCCTTTGTCCGGCGTGGGCGGCGGAACGTTTACGCCCGTGCCGTCCGCGTTGTTTTGCGAGACGTTGTTCATGACGTCGGCGCGCGCCATTTCGGCCCGCACGCGCGCGTCTTCGCGCGCCGTGGCGGCGGCCGCATCAGCCTCTGCCTGTCCGACCATGAACTCTTTCTTGGCCGCGCCGGCGCTGCGCGCTAACTTCGGCAGCTTCTCCGCTCCGAAGAGCAAGAGCCCCAGGCCTATTAAGATCATGATGATTTCCGGGCTACCCAGGGCGAGCGTGACATGCATACTTCTCTCCTTTAAGAGGCTTCTTCGAGCAATTCGCCGGCAAGCCGCTGCAGTTCGGCTTTCGCCGCGGTATTTTCGAGTCCGTCGATTGCATCTTCCGCGCGCCGGGCGTACTCGGCAATCTTCGCGCGCGTCTGCTCGATCGCGCCCGACTGCCGTATGCCCGCGATAACCGCGGCGACGTCCGGCTCTCTTCCCGCATACAAACGCTCGACCATGCCCCTAAATTCTTGACTTCCGCTCCGCAGGGCCAGAATTAACGGAATCGTCATCTTGCGCTCCGCGAGATCGTTTCCGACCGGCTTTCCGAGCGCGGCGGCGTCGGCGGTCACGTCGAGCAAGTCGTCGCGCATCTGAAATGCGATGCCGTAGGCCAGACCGAAACCGCGCAGCGCCTCCACCGCGTGCGGCGGGGCGCCGCCCGCAATCGCTCCGCACTGCGCGGACGCCGCGAAGAGCGAAGCGGTTTTTCTTTCCGCTGTATCTATGTACGACTTCAGCGAAACGTTCAGATCGCCGAGCGCCCGGAGCTGCAACACCTCGCCGTCACAGATTTCCGCCAGCGTCGCGGAGAGGATGTTCGGAATCGGCGGCGCGTAAAATTGTGTGACATTTTTGAAAATCCAGGCGAAGAGATAATCTCCCGCCAGCACGCTGATGCGGTTTCCGTAATCGATCGCCGTAGCGTTCACGCCGCGCCGCGTCTGCGCGTTGTCTACGACGTCGTCGTGTATGAGCGTGGCGACATGAATCAGTTCCATGTACGCGGCCAGTTGCATGTGGCGCTCGGCGTCGGCATCGTGCGTCTGCGCGGCCAACAGCGTAATGCGCGGACGCAGCCGCTTTCCGCCGGCCGCGAGCATCCGTTTCACCGCTTCGGTTATCAGCGGATTGTCGGTCGTGAAACGTTCCCGGAAGAACGTTTCGATCTCGTCGTGTCTCCCGGCGCGCTCGCTTTGAATCACGTCGTGTCTCCATAATGAATCGCAACCGCGCCGCCCATCAGGCGCACGAATGCCGCATTCTCAAAGCCGGCGTCCGTAAAACGGTCGCGTAAAGCTTCAGCATCCGGATGATGCGTGAGCGAGTTCGGCAGATACGTATAGGCCGCGCGCGAGCCGCTGACGATTCCGCCAATCAGCGGAACGATTCCATAAAAGTAGAGATCGAAGCAGGCCTTCCACGCGGCGTTGGGCGCCTTGCTCATGTCGAGGTTCACGAAGCGCGATCCGGGTTTGAGCACGCGGCGGATCTCGCGCAGCGTCGCATCGATGCCCGCGACGTTGCGCATCGCAAAGCCCATGATCGCACCATCAAACGAGTTATCGGCAAACGGGAGCGCCATCACGTCGCCTTCGAGAAACTCGGTGCTGTTGGAGACTTCCCGCGCCGAACGCGCACGTGCCCGATCGAGCATCGGTTCGCAAAAATCGACGCCCGTGACGCGCAGCGTCGGGTCGGTTCGGAGCAGATGAAAGACGATGTCGCCGGTGCCGCAGCACAAATCGGCGATCCGTCCGCCGTGGGGAGCGCGCAGGAGCGCGATCGCGCGCTTACGCCAGCCCTCGTCCATTCCGGCGCTAATGATGCGGTTGGTGCGATCGTAATGCGGCGCGATCGTCGCGAACATATCGCGGACGTAGGCGCTCTTGTCGTTCTTCGGCGGCGGTGCCGCCGCCGGGCTTGCATTCATGCGGATGAGTACGCTTCCAAGCGGCGGTCGGCGTTCCTGTGGCCACCCCTGGGCAAACGGCGTCTCCGTCGTGAATGCGTCAGGTGATTTCCCTGAGCTCGGAAAAAGAGGCCGCGCGCGCGATGCAAACCGCGCGCCGCATATTGCTTACCGCCTACACGCTCCGTCCCGGCTCCATGCTCGACGCGGTCGAAAATGCGGCCCGCCGCGGTGCGCGCGTTACCGTGCGCTTGGAAGGCCACCCTTATGCGGACCCGTCGGGTGAGCTCGCAGCCGCCAACAAACGCGTGGTTCGTGAACTGCGCGGCCTAGGCGCCGACGCGAAACTGAGAGACACCAACGAGCGCAACGGACCCGCGCTTCATATGAAGGCCGCGGTCTGCGACGGCGTCGCCTATCTCGACGACCGCAACTGGCCCGACGGCGGCGACACGATCGTGCGCGACGACTTTCGGGGGGACGTGTCCGCGATTCGGTCGGCCGCGCGGTTCGGCCGTGCGGAGCGCACGCCGGAATTTTGGACGAGCAAACGCGACGCGCTGTGGGCCGAACGCCGTCTGCTCGACGGCGCGCGCAATGCGAAGCGCGTCGACGTCGAGAGCGAGTCGTTCGGATCCGGTAGCGGCGTCTACGGCGCGCTCAAGCAGCTCGCGGCGTCCGGCATCCAGTGCCGGCTGATCGTTTCGCGGCGAGACGTCAACGACAAGTCGAAACGGGCCCTGGCGGTGCTAGCGCAGTCTGGCGTCGCCATTCGCGTCAGCGATTCGGATGAAAAGATGGCGATCGTCGACGGCGCGCGCGCGTGGATCGGATCCGCGAACGCGACCTCGTCTTACGCCAACGGCGATCAGATCGATTGGGGATTGCGAACCGACGCGCCGGACGTGTTGCGCCATCTGTCGCGCCGCTTCGCAGCGACGTGGCAAGCTGCGACACCTTTTGCGGCATGATGGCGAGCGAGGCTGTTCACGCTAGTGAAGCGCACTAAATTAGTGTCCTCCTGAGCGAGCGTTTCGCCTTCAGCGAAACGCGCAGTCGAAGGACGGCCGAGCGGAGACGAGGCCCGCGGGTAGGATCCGTAGAGCCTCGCTCGTGAGTCAGGGCTATGGCCAGATGCACTCGTTCGGGAGTCCAGAAGCCGTTGTGGACGCTTCAAGAATAAACAAAGCAATTGCAAACACCAGAGTTAGCGAGAGTGCAACTCTTGCGCGTGGCAACGGGACGAGGCCGCCCGCAAAGAACACAGCGGTCGGTATAATCCAAACCCAGGGCTCGAAAAGCGGGACACCGATCACCAGCGCTAATCCCCAATTGAGGCCCTCCAGGATTGAAGCCCTTACCGTTGTCGCATGCCATCGAAGACCATCCGGACCCGCCGGCAATACACAGTAATACGAAAACTGCCAGTGCCAGAAGGCCGCAGCGTAGACTGGACCGTTCCCTTAATGCCTGCAGCATGCTAATGCCGCTAAAATTCGCCAAGCGATGGTACGCAGCCCGCGGGCCTCGTCACGCGCGCCTAAAGGGCGCGCCGCTCGGCCATCCTTCGACGACGCGTTCATCCTTATCGGATGAACGGCTGCTCAGGATGACACAGCTAGGCCGAAAAGCTGCTTCGCGTTCTCCGTCGTGCGCGAAACGATGTCGTCGAACGGCAGCTGCAGCAATCCGGCGACATATTTCGCGGTGTCCACAATGAACGACGGCTCGTTGCGCTCGCCGCGATGCGGTATCGGCGCCAAATACGGACAGTCCGTCTCTAGGATGACATGTTCGATCCCGGTCGCGACGACCGCGTCGCGGATCGGCTGCGCGGTCTTGAACGTGACGATGCCGCCGATACCGAGGTACAGCCCGAACTCGTCGACGTAGGTTCTCGCTTGCGCGGTGTCGCCCGTAAAGCAGTGCACGACGCCGCGCATACCTGGCCGCCACTCCTCGCGCAGGATCGCCGTGAAGTCCTCGAAGGCGTCGCGGTGATGAAAGACAAGCGGCAGATCCGCGTCGCGCGCGATTGCGATCTGCTCGCGCAGAACGCGCTGCTGCGCATCGCGCGGGCTGTTGTCGTAGTAGTAGTCGAGTCCGGTCTCGCCGATCGCGACGATGCGTTCGTTCTTTAGAAACGGAGCGAAGGCCGCGCGTATGTCGGCCGGCGCGCTTTTAGCTTCATGCGGATGGATGCCGGCGGTGGCGCGCAGATCGTAGCGTTCGCCGGTTTCGAAGGCGCGTTCCGTGTCGGCGAGATCGCAGCCGACCGTAATTGCGGCGGTCACGCCGGCCGATCGCATGCGTTCGACGACCGCGTCGCGATCGGGATCGAAGGCTTTGTCGTGGATGTGCGCGTGCGTGTCGATCAGGGCCGGCACTACTGAACGGTTTCGACGACCCGGTTGCGGCCCTGGCGTTTCGCTTGGTAGAGCGCATGGTCGGCGCGCGCGAGCAGAGATTCGATCGTATCGCTGATCGACGCGACGGCGACGCCGATGCTGGCAGTGACCTGGTCGCCATTGGCGTGCCGGATCTCGGCGTTCGCGATCGCGCCGCGCAGGCGTTCGCCGACGGCGACGGCGGTTTCGCTGTTCGTTTCAGGCATTAGCACGAGGAATTCTTCGCCGCCGATGCGGCCGGCGCGGTCGTGGCTACGGATCGATCGCGCGATCGTGCCGGCGACGACGCGCAAAGCGCGATCGCCGGCCGGGTGGCCGAGCATGTCGTTGATCATTTTGAAGCGGTCGATGTCGAGCAGCAGAACGGCGCACGGATTGCCGAACGCGACGTTGTCGACGCGGTCGCGCAGCAGCTGCATGATCGTGCGGCGGTTCGGAAGGCCGGTCAGTGCGTCGAGCGCGGCGGCACTTTGGGTAGCGGCGATCGATCGGAAGTCGCGCAGCAGCGGCGCCAAATCGGCGGCGGCTTGCGCGAAACGTTTGCGCTGGAGCAGCTGTGAAGTCGTGAGCGGCCGGTGCGCGATCAGCACGCCGAGCAGTTCGTCGTCGGAACTGCGCGCGGCGTCGGCGAAGACCACGTAGCTGGAGTTACGCACGGTGACGGCGGGACTGTCGGAACGGCTCAACTCCGCCAGCGCGCGGCTGCAGAGTTCGACTTGTTCGACGGTTGGCTGATGGCCGATCGTGGCCAGCGGCGCGAGCCGCGTTTCGTCGGGCGTGATCGCCGCGAAGATTTGCAGCGTCTCGCGCGCGGTCGGCGTATGCAGACTCGCCAGCAGCGAATTCATTTGCGGAATCGGATCGCCCGCGCCGAGCATCGCTTGGACCGCGTCGCGCGCCAGTCGAAGGCGGTGCAATTCGACCTGCGCCTCGTGCAGCCCGCGCAGAGTGTACGCTAAGAACGGCAGCGGCGCGAGGCTGGCAAGTCCGATCGCGATGCCGGCGTGCAGCCAAATCACCGTGCACACGTAGCCCCATGACGTCAGCAGCAGCAAAAAACCGAGCAGCCGCGTGTCGCGCGAAAGGTTGTGCCAGAAACGGCGCAGGCGGACGTGCGTCGCGATCATGCGCAGCGGCGTCCAGATTCCGTACAGGAACATGTAGATCGCCAGCGTGTAAAACGCAAGGAACGCGAGATACGACGGAATGGAAAGCGTGACGGGTCCGCGATAGAGCTCGGCGTGCAGCGTGCCGGCGAAAAGCCAGAGGATGGCTTGCGGCGCACCTTCGAAAACGCGCCGTAGAAAACGCGAGCCGCCTTCGGGGGTCAGCGCGAACGGATACGCGACCAATGTTAGCGCCGCGGCCACGAAGGGTCCGTAGATGCTGACGACGGTGAGAATCAGCGGCAATTCCAGCGTGATCCGTCCGGGTTCGGCGCTGCGCCGCCGGTAGAACGATCCGCGCGCCGTCAGCGGAACGTTGATTCGCGCGAGCAGCGTGAAGAGCACGAGCGCTATGGCCAGTGCAAATCCGTCGGCGGGGTGCAGGCGCGAAAAGACTCTTGGCGCACCAGCGGCGGTCGCACCGATTGCAAGCAGAAGCACTGCGAAGCGAATCGCGGGGTAAAGCAACCGCCGGCGGCGATCGCGCACGGTTACCTCACCGGTTCCTTGCGCGGAAAGAGTGCGTCGCCGGGAACCGTCAGCGTACCGGCCGCCAACCCGCCCCAGCGTAAAGACGTATCCCAGGCGGCATCGATCGGTTCGCCGGCACCAAGCTGCACCCACATTTCGCGCGCCCGGTTGGGCATGAAGGGCGCCAGAAGAATCGCGAGCCAGCGAAGCCCTTCGCAGAGCTCGTACAAGAGCGCGTCCAGGTCCGCGCCTCGTCCTTCCTTATATAAGACCCACGGCTTGCGTTCGTCGATGGCGCGGTTGAGGGCGGTGACGAGCTCCCAGATCGCTTCGAGCGCCTCGCGGAACTGCAGACGCAAGATCAGTTCGCGCACGCGCGGGCCTAAATCGGCGAAGCGCTCGGCAAGTTCGCCGGAGACGGCCTGCGGCACCAAACTCTCGCGGTACTGCGCGAGCATCGAAAGCGACCGCCGAAGCAAGTTGCCCAGATCGTTTCCCAAATCGCTGTTGAAGCGCTGCACGATTTTTTCTTCGGAGTACGAGAAGTCGCTGCCGAAGGGCGCTTCACGAAGGAGAAAATACCGTAGCGCGTCGGCGCCGAACCGTTCCGCGAGCGCGAACGGATCGACCGCATTGCCGCGGCTCTTGCCGATCTTCTCGCCTTCGAGCGTGATCCAGCCGTGCGCGAAGACGAGCTCGGGCGCGGGCGCGCCGATGCTCCACAGCATCGCGGGCCATATCAGCGTGTGAAAGCGCGCAATTTCTTTGCCGACGAGCTGCACGCTCGCGGGCCAAAACGTTTTCATCTCCGGGCCGTCGGGCCAGCCGAGCGCCGAGATGTAGTTCAGCAGCGCGTCGAACC
>PLED01000104.1 GCA_003136355.1 Vulcanimicrobiota bacterium
TGGCCGTGGTGGCGCTCGTGATCAACTTTGCAGCTCATGGCACGTTCCTGCAGCCCGACAATCTGGTCCGCGTGCTACGTCAGATCACCTACAATTTCATTATGGGCGTCGGCGAGACGTTCGTGATCATCACAGCGGGCATCGATCTTTCCATCGGCTCGATGATATCTTTGACGGGCGTCGTCATGGCGCTCTTCGCAAACGCAACGGGGCTTCACGGCTTACCTTTAATAGCGGCGACGCTGCTGGTCGGCTTGGCGGTCGGCGCGGCCGCCGGATTCGTCAATGCCGTACCGGTGGTGAAGCTGAACCTGCCGCCGTTCATNNACCATGATGCAGATCGCTCTCGGGCTTTCCTACATTCTCTCGGGCGGCCAGCCCGTTCCGCTGCAGATGACCGACTTCCAGCATACCGGATACGGCGTCATACCGCATACGACGATCCCGTATCCCGTTATTTGGATGATCGTTGTCTTAATCGTCAGTTCGGGATTGCTCATGCGCACGCGTTTCGGACGCTACGTCTTCGCCATCGGCGGAAACGAGGAGGCCGCTCGGCTGGCCGGCGTCAATGTTGGGCGCATCAAGACGGCCGTTTACGTCATCAGCGGAATGTGCGCAGCCATTGTCGGTTTTTTGTACATGTCGCTCTTTTCGTCGGGTTCTCCGCAAACCGCGACCGGCAATGAGATGCTGAACGCCATCGCCGCGGTTGTGGTGGGCGGCACGAGTTTGATGGGCGGCCGCGGCGCGATTATCGGGACTTTTTTCGGCGCGCTGCTGATCGGCTTCTTGGACAACGCCATGAATTTGCTGCAGATTAACTCGTACTTGCAATGGGTCGTGCTCGGTGTTGTGATCTTACTGGCGGTCGTTCTGGACGAATTGCGTAAGAGGTACCTCAAACGGGCGTAGAATCTGACAAACCCAAGGATGGCATGCCGGTCGAGAAACCGCGCAGCCGCCGGCGGAAGGAGCCGCTGTCCGCGTTAGCGCTCGGCGCGCTGGGCATCGTTTTTGGCGATATCGGTACGAGCCCGCTCTACGCTTTTTCGCTGTGTTTCGCAGGCGATTATCCGGCGAAGGTAACGCCGCAAAACATCATCGGGATCTGTTCGCTTATCTTTTGGGCGCTCGTGATAGTTGTCACGATAAAATACGTGATCTTCATGTTGCGCGCCGATTTCGACGGCGAGGGCGGCACGCTGGCGCTGCTCGCGCAGCTCGTGCCGGTTCGACGCGCGGCCAAACCGCTCGGCCTCTCGGCGATCGCGTTGCTCATGCTGTTCGGCGCGTCGATGCTCTACGGCGACGGCGCGATCACGCCGGCTATCTCGGTCATCTCCGCCGTCGAAGGCCTCAACGTCTGGACGAGCGCCGCACATCCGTACATCGTGCCAATCTCGGTCGTTATTCTGGTTGCGCTATTTCTGATTCAAAAGCGGGGAACGGGCGGCATCGGATTCTTATTCGGCCCGATCGTCTTGGTGTGGTTCGCAGTCATCGGTATTCTCGGAGCGGTCGCGATCGTGCATCATCCGCAAATTTTGGCGGCGCTCAATCCGATCTACAGTTGGGAATTTTTCCTGCGCAACGGCTTGCTGAGCTTCCTGATTTTCGGCGCGGTCGTTCTCTGCGTCACCGGAGTCGAAGCCTTGTACGCCGACCTCGCGCACTTTGGCAGGAAACCAATCGCGATCGCTTGGGCAACCGTGGTCTTTCCCGCGCTCGTCCTCAATTATTTTGGACAAGGTGCGCTCGTGCTCGCCAACCCCAGCGCGATTGCGTCTCCGTTCTTCGCTCTGGTCCCGCGCTGGGGCTTGATTCCCATGGTTATCCTGGCAACGGCCGCCACGATTATCGCATCGCAGGCGCTGATCACCGGCGTCTTCTCGCTCACGCAGCAGGCGATCCAACTCGGGTATTTGCCGCGGTTTCGTATCGTGCACACGTCGCGCCATTTCGCCGGCCAAATTTACATGCCGACGATCAACGCACTCCTCGGCATTGCGTGCATTCTCATCGTGGTAACGTTCCGTTCCTCGGCCAATCTCGGTGGCGCGTACGGTCTCGCGGTCACCATTACGATGCTGACGACCACGATCGGCTTCGCCGAGCTGGTCCGCAAGAAATGGAAATGGCCGGCGTGGCAATGGGTGCCGCTTATCCTCATCTTTCTGTCGTGGGACGTGCCGTTCTTCATCGGCAACGCCTCGAAGTTTATCTCCGGCGGCTGGGTGCCGGTCGCGATGGCGCTGCTGCTCTTCACAATTTTCGTTACATGGAATCGCGGACGCCGTCGCTTGATGGAGCGGTTGGATTCACATACGATGCCGGTCGAGGACTTCCTCAAGGAGATCAAAGCGCCGACACTGGTCGGTGGAACGGCGTTCTTTCTCAGCCCGCAGCCGACCGGCATCCCGTTCGTGCTGCAGCACGGCTGGATCCGCAGCCACATCATCTACGACACAATCGTGCTGCTGACGGTCATGCACTCGGCCAGACCTTTCGTGCATCCGGAAAACCGCATCGAGGTGGAGCAGTTAGCTCCGCGATTGCTGCGGGTCAAGGCGTCTTACGGCTTCATGGACACGGCCCGAATTCACGACATCCTGAAGCTGTTGCGCGCGCGCCGTCCGGACGTAGACTTTTCGCATCCGACGTACTACTTGGCCAATCCGAAAATCGCCGACGACACGTCGGCGCACGGCATGCCGTCGTGGCAGCTCAACCTGTTTCGCTGGCTCGCACGCAACGCGCGCCCCCTTACCGACTCGCTGGGCTTACCGCCGAACAGCGTGATCGAATTCGGGGTGGAAGTAAAGCTTTAGGTCGAAAAAGATTGTCAGGGCATCGGACTGGGTGTTGCACTGTATCGCCTGACGTTTGCTGACGCTCCGCCCCCTGCTCGGTCGGAGTAAATGCGATACTTAATGTGCCATCGTGATTTTCCGTAACGGTCATGTGAATCAATCCATGATCCATTACCATTTGCGTCGCCTGAGTACTTCCGCAGCGCACACCAAAGGCCGACGACGTAGGCATTTCATGGTTTATGGTCCTGGAATATTCAAAAATGGTGGTCGTACCGTTGACTTTGACAAAATGTAACATGTAGGGCTGGCAGTATGCGGCTCCTTCAGAGTAAATCGACAGCTTATCTCCATTCGCATAGACAATCACGGCGCAAAGATCGGTGTCCCCGCAGTGGCCAAATGTGCTCGCTTTCGAACTATCACTGAATGACACAACTTGATCTACCTGAGCGGTTTGAGCGAAAATATTCGCTGGCGCGAGGATCGCAGCAATTAGCGATACAAAAAACAGAAATCTCATATACACATCCTTTGAGAGTAAATCTGTTGTAGCACGATTAAGGATAATCTAGCTCTGAGTTCGCTAAAAAATGAAAAACCGATTAGCCAGAAGCTCAGAAGTCGGAGTCTTTCAGCCCGACGTTGGTGCGCAAGTCGGTCCAAAACTCGCGAGAGATGACCTGGTCGCCGGACCAGCGGATCTGCGCGACCGGCAGGTGCGTTGCTTTCGAAAAATAGATAACGGCGCGCGTTTCGCCGGGCTCGCCGGCGCCGGGTGCGATCTTCAACTCGACAAGCGTTGTTTCTTGGCCGCCGATCAGCGGGCCGTTGCGTTCCGAGAGCGTGCCTTTCATGGTCGTGTACTTGCCGACTTGATTTTGCAGTATGCCGTCGGGAATCGTGTAACCGCGCAGCGAGGTGGCGCGGCCGTCGTGCAACCCGACGTTCAAATGAATGAACGACAGGATGCCGCCTTGATGGCCGCTGACGGTGTCGCCGCCGGTCCACACGCCGCCGCCGCCGGATCCCGGACCGGAAAGAATCTGCGTTTTGACGAGGTGCGGCCGCTTGTACATGTAGCGGTACGTGCGGTCTTGCGTTTGATTGCCCAGCACTTCGTGGGCGTTCACGATGACCGTGTAATCGTTCACCTTCGCGAACGCTTCTTGGAAGGCAGTGATCGCCGGGACGGTTGCGGCCGAAGCGGGCGCGATGACGGCGGCCGCCGCCAATAGCAGAATCGAAAGTCTGTAAAGCACACTTAGGCCTTCTCTTGTGAAGCGCCCGCCCCCGCTTGGCTCTCATCGGTGAGCAGCGTGCCGTGCTTGCCCTCCACACCGATGAGAACGTCGCACTTCGCGTTGGCCGCGATCTCTTCGATTTCGCGGCCGAGCGGCGCGCCCGTGTAGGTGCCCTCGCGGTAAGAGCCCATGATGATAAGGTCGGCGCGTTCGCGCTTGGCCAGGTCCAAAACGGCTTGGGATGTGTGACGGTGGTGGACGATTTCCGTGCGCAGGTCGACGCCGAATTTCTTTCCGATGACTTCGGCTGAGGCCATGACGTCGAGCGCGAAGCGGTCCTCCTCTTCCATGACGGCGTTCGTCGGAAGTGTGAAGGGGACTTCGATCACGTAGAGCGCGAGAAGTTCGGAGTGCTGCCCGCGCGCGAGACGCGCCGCCAGCACCATCATGTGCTCGGATCGAATCTCGGATGAAAAGACGACCAGCACGGTGCCGAAGCTGCGCTTGAGCACGCGTTCGGCGTCGCGCGCCGCAATGTCGGCGCGGCTCTTGGGCGGATGCAGCATCCAGTACAGCGTGGAGCTTATCGCGATGACCGTTGCCAGGGCGGCAAGCGCCCCGGCCAGCGTGATGTGCAGAGCCGCCGCGGGAACGTGCATCCCCATTAGCTGCGATGTCTCAGCATCATCGTGATGCGGTAGACGCCAAGCGCAAACATTGCCGCACCCAGCACCAATCCCGGAACGGCCTCGAGCCGCGCGCCGGCTATGCGCGCGACCTGAACAAAAATAGCTGCCCCAAGAACGATAAAGAGCAAGCCGTTGAAGGCTTTGAATCCGACGTAGGTTTTGGATTGACGAAAGCTCATGAGATCTTCGTGGTGAAGTTCGGATCGCGAGCCTTCAACTTGCCGACCAGTTCGTCCATCAATTCAAGCTCGCCGGCATTCTTGAGAATCTGCACTTGATCGCGGGTCCAGTTGCGCGGCACCGACCCAAAGAGCGGCAATTTCTTGCGCAGCCGGTAGATCACGTAGATCGCGATTCCGAAGATCAGCCAAGACGGGCCGGCAATGCGTCCGATGTGGTGGGTGAGCAGCACGAAGACGAGAATTGCAAGGATACCGAAAAATCCGATCAAGCCGACGAGCGGGAAGTAGATCTGCTCTCCACGGAAACGCAGCTTGAGATTGAAGGGGATCATGAACTTGCGCGGGGTGAGTGGATCTTTCATCCGCAAGGCAATGAGCGCGATAAAGACCAGCGTGTAACTTGCAGCCGCACCGAACGCGTAGAGATCGCCCAAAAACTCATAGCCGAAATCACCCTGCAGGGCTGCGAAAACCAACTCGATGGCGGCCAGCGTACAGAAGACGGCAATCGAAATGACCGGTGTCTTAAACTTGCGGTGAACGCGCTTGAAGATGCTGGGCAGCAGGTTGAACTGGCTCATCGAATAGGCGATGCGCGAACTTCCGAAGACTCCGGAATTGCTCGAGATCAAAAGCAGCGTCGCTCCAAAAACCGGCACGTAAAATGCGGCCAGCAGTCCGAAGTACGGAATGTTGGAAGCCATGACCGCGACGGCTTTGTCTTGATTTTGCGTCGTGCCTAAATAATGCCAGAACTGCTGCGCGTGGCCGGCGGCATCGTGCGGAGTCGGAAACCACGGCTGCATGCCGAGCGCCAAGTTCGAATAGGCCAGCGCAAATATGAGGATGGTCAGGATCAGCGAGATGGATGTGCGCGGGATGATCTGGGCGGGCCGGTTGGTTTCTTCGGCGGCGTGCGAGATCGATTCGAGTCCGACGAACGAGATGATCGCGAGCGAGATGCCGTTCATCAACTGAAACGAGCTCGGCCATCCCGTCTGCATGCTGTGGATGAGAATTTCCGGATGAAACGTGAACAGGAAACCGAGCACGAGAATCAACGCTTCGCTGAACACGTCGATCGCGCTCACGAAACCGTTGAACGCGGTGCTCTCGCGCACGCCAATCACGTTGAGCACCGCGAGCCCTGCGATCAACACCAAAATCACCCAGAAGTGCACCATCGGATGCGCGCCCGCGTCCAGAAAGTGCAGCGGCGGCAAATGGCTCAAATAGCCGATGCAGCCCCACGCAAAGAGCGTGATGTCGATCGTGAAGTCGAGCAGCACGGCCCAGCC
>PLED01000062.1 GCA_003136355.1 Vulcanimicrobiota bacterium
CGCAACCGACTCTCCGGTGGTCGCCCAGATCTTCAACACGAACAATCCGCTCATTCAGCAGCTGCAGCAGCTGATCGCGGGAATCCTCGTTACGAACGCCATCAATAATACCCTGGGAGGCTCGACGGGCGGCGGCGCAACCGCAACGCTCGCGCAGATTCTTCTGAGCAATGGCATTCCGCTCAGCAGTCTGCTGGGCGTGTTCTTCGATCCGTCCGGTATCCTGAACGCGATCGTCGGTTAAGCGCAGAGCAACTCAGCGGTAAAGAGCCGTTCGACGTACTCGAACATGGCCCGGTCGATGCGCGCTAGACGCGCGCGCGTCGCCCGCGGCCAGAACGAGTGCGCGTCGTTGGCTTCGACGTACGCGCGCAGGCACTCCGCGAAGTATTCATCCGCGCCCGTTGCCGCGTAGGGTGTGATGAACGCGCGCGCTTCGCTGAAGAGGCGGCGTAAGACGGGATCCACGCCGGAGCGGTAGATGCCGCCGCCGAGCGCGCAATCCAAAGCGTGTCCGAATTCGTGCGCAACGGTCATCGCGCTGCGCGAACGCAAGTAGACCGTACGCTCTTCGACCACAAAAAGGCCCGCCGGCGGAGCGGGCCATGCATCGACGTCGATCGCCAAGCGCCTTAACGCCGGCGAACGCGCGCCGTAAGATTCGTGCCGCCCCAGCGGCACGACGCGAATTCCATGGCGGCAGGCAAACCGCAGCGGGTCCGTACCGAATTTCAACAGCGTGCGCAGCACGCAGGCATGTTCGTGCGGGCCGCCGTCCAGAAGTGCGAGCGCGGCCTCGCGAGCAGAGTGAACCATCCGCAGACAATGCCCGAGCAGCATGTCCCGGCGATGACCGAAATATTGCGGTCAAATGAAGACACGTGTGAATCCGCGAAGGCGCACTTATGCCGCAACCGCACACGCCGTGGCCCTCGCTTCCGTATGCCGAGTGGAAAGAGACGCTCGATACGATCCACATGTACTCGCAGATCCCAGGCAAGATCAGGCTCGCGCTCTCGCCGCATGAACCCGAGTGGCAGCACACCGCGCTGTTCGTGAACTCGCGCGGTTTGACGACGGGACCTATTCCCTATCGCGACCACACCTTTGAAATCCAGTTCGATTTTCTTCGCCATTACGTCGAGATCGCGACGAGTCTGGGACCCGGCGCATCGATCCATCTTGAATCGCGGACCGTCGCCGATTTCTACGCCGCGATGATGGAAGCGCTCGCGCGGCTCGGAATCGACGTGGCGATCAATCCAAAACCGCAAGAAGTTCCCGATCCGATTCCATTGAACGAAGACACCCAGCACAATACGTACGAAGAAGCCGATGTCGCGCGGTTCTGGACGATCCTCTCGGGGGTGGACGGCGTTCTTCGAGAGTACCGCGCGCCGTTTCGCGGCCGGCATTCGCTCGTGCAATTCTTTTGGGGCTCGTTCGACCTCGCTTACTTTCGGTTCACGGGGCGTCCGGCGAGCGCGCCGCCCGGAGCGAACCTGCTGATGCGCGAAGGTCTGGACGCCGAAATGATCTGCGCCGGCTTTTGGTTTGGTGACGGCCGCTTATCCGAACCGGCGTTTTACAGCTACATGGCTCCAAAGCCCGACGGACTCGAACGCGCCGTGATTCGCCCCGCGAGTGCCGGCTGGAACAAAGATATCGGCGAGTTCATCATGCGTTATGAAGATGCGCGCGCGACGCCGTCACCGCGCGAGACGATCCGGGAGTTCTTGCAGAGCAGTTATGAAGCGGCGGAAGCGGCGGCTAAGGGGCGCACACCCTGAGCGCGTCGGTAACCAGCTGCGCGGCCGCGCTTTCGGAGGCCTGAGCAGCAAGCCGCTGCGCCTGGATCTGCGAGACGAGTGGGGCGAAGGGGTCGTAGGTCGGACCGGCGTTTGCCGCATCGTAACGCGGATCTTTTGGGCCAATGCTGCCGCCTTGGACTCCGGCTGAGAAAAGGTTTTTTGCCGTGGGGGGCTGCGCAAGTGCGGGAGCAGGGCGTGTGCTTGTTTGCGGTTTCGATCCAAACGTGCCCGCCCAATTATTCGGGGCGCCAGCCAATTGCAGCTCCCCCAGCTGCTCCGTGGCGATGAAGCCCGAGATAACGTTGAGAGATTCTTTTTGCTGTGCCAAGACGGCTTGGAGATTGTCGCGCATGGCCTGCATCTTTGGATCGGTGGGTTTGCTCGCGAGCAGCGCGTCGACGCGTTTGACGTTGGCGACGATGGGCGTAATGAGACTTTCCAAGCGGTTGAGATCCAAATGCGCGCGCGCTTCGGAGCGCGCCAGCACGTCATCGTGATACAGCGTCGCAAATACCGGCTTGCTCGATGCGATAAGGTCGTCGTTTGAAAGAACGCCCGCGATCGCGGGGCCGATCGTTTCGTGAAGCGCCGTGCAAAACGGCGTGGATCGTACGTTGCCGATAACTTTGAGCGGCCCCAGCGGCGCCGGGCTCGGCGCGGGCGATGCAGCCACGGTAACTCCGAGCAGCAGCGCAAGGAAGTGCATGAGGGTTTTTCTTCGACACCGAAGACGGAGCGGCATGCAGGCCGCGGCCGAACGTTTTGCAAGCGCCGATCCGAACGCGCGGTTGGCGGCGGCCGCCTTGCGCACGCTGTTCGGGGAGGCGTACGCGCGCGATTTCAACGTCGCGTTGTGGGAAGGCACGTTCGTTCCTGCATCGCGCCAAGCGCGCTTCACACTGCGCATCAACGCACCCGGCGCATTGCGCAGCGCGTTTACTCCCCCGGTCGACCTGAATGCGGGCCGGACGTTCGCGGCGGGATTGCTCGACGTCGACGGTGACATCGAGGCGGCCGTCGACGAGCTCTACGATCTCGTGAAGCGCCCGCCCAGGCTCATGCTGCTGAAACTCGCGCTGCTGCTGCGCAGGATGCCGCGGGCGAAATTACCGGAACTGCGCGAAGCCCGCCTGCACGGAAAACGCCATTCGCTTTCGCGCGATCGTGCGGCGATCGGATTTCATTACGATCAGCCGGGCGAGTTTTACGCGGCGTTCCTGGATCGCGACCTCGTTTATTCGTGCGCTTATTTCGACGACGGCGTGACCGGCCTGGACGAAGCGCAACGCGCGAAGATCGACCACGCGCTGCGCAAACTGCGTCTGGCTCCGGGCGAACGGCT
This sequence comes from Vulcanimicrobiota bacterium, assembly GCA_003136355.1. Classification (GTDB taxonomy): domain Bacteria; phylum Vulcanimicrobiota; class Vulcanimicrobiia; order Vulcanimicrobiales; family Vulcanimicrobiaceae; genus Rubrimentiphilum. Next base: position 3,154 of record PLED01000062.1, read on the forward strand.
GCTCGACATCGGCTGCGGCTGGGGCGCGCTCGTCATCCGGGCGGCTAAAGAATTCGGCGCCCAGGCTTTAGGCGTGACGCTGAGCGAGCGGCAAGCGCGCGAGGCGAACCGGCGCATCGCGCAAGCGGGTCTGCAGGACCGCGCCCGCGTCGAACTGCTCGATTACCGCGAATTGCCGCGCGATGCCGTTTTCGACAAGATCGTGAGCATCGGCATGTTCGAACATGTCGGGCGCGACAAGTTGCCAGAATATTTTGAAACGGCGTACCGCTTGCTGAAGCCGGGGAGCCTCTTCCTGAACCACGGCATCTCGCTCGGCGAGCGCAACGCGCGCAGCTGGAAATCGTCAGGTTTTATGGGCCGCCTGATTTTCCCCGACGGCGAGCTTGAGAGTGTCTCGGACAGCTTGCAGTTCGCCGAACGGGCGGGCTTCGAGGTGCGCGACGTCGAGAATCTGCGCGAGCACTATGCGCGTACGCTGCGCCTTTGGGTCAAAAATCTGGAAACCAATCGCGCGCAAGCCGTTGCTGCCGCGGGTCAGCAGTCTTTCCGGGCTTGGCGCTTATATTTGGCGGGCAGTTCGCAAGGTTTTCGAACGGGCCGGATCGGCGTTTACCAAGCGCTGCTGGCGAAGCCGGACAGCGGCGCGGTCAACTTGCCGGCGACTCGACGCGATTTGTACAGCGCCGGCATTTCCCATGCAAGCTGAGTGAAACGTCGCGCACGGCGATGGCGTGTTTGCGCGCGATCTCGTTGACGATGCTCGAATCGAGCGTGTAGTCGATATCTTCGATGGCGCCGCATCCTTCGCAGCGGAAATGCGCATGCGCGGGTCCGGCGGTCTCGTAATACGAGCTTTCCGCGCCCGGCACGGAAATTTCCGAGACCAGGCCGAGCTCGCGAAGGCGCGCCAGCGCGCGGTACACCGTCGTGAAGCCGATGCCTTGCCGTTTCTTTTTTGCAAGCGTAAAAACGTCGGCCGGCGCTAAATGCGCACCGCGCGTCTGTTCGCGCACGATATCGTAGACGAGCCGGTAGTTCTTCGTCATCGCGCTCGAAATTGTATCATACGGGCGGCTAGGCTGCTTTGGCCTTGGTCGCGAAGGCGCGAGCCGGAGGTACCCGATGTACGAAGTCACCGTCGACGAACTGGCCGGCCTGCTGCGCGAAGCCGAGAGCGCGCACGGCGAGTATGAGAAGGAGCTTGGCCATGCCGATTCCGGCTGGCCCGAGTGGTACGCGCGCTTCATTCTAGACAAGCTGGAAAAGGATGAAGTCGACCTCTAGGACAGGAGGCCGCGAGCGGGCGGTATATATTAAAATTATCACATGGCACCCTACCAGGCCCCGCTGCGCGACATGCAGTTCGTTCTGCGTGAACTTGCCGGACTCGACGAGATTTCTACGCTTCCCGGATTCGAAGAAGCCGCCGGCGTAGCCGACCCCATACTGCAAGAGGCCGCCGCTTTTGCGGCCGGCGTGCTCGACCCGATCAATCAGAGCGGCGACAATGAAGGCTGTACGTGGCGCGACGGCGCCGTCACCACGCCTAAGGGCTTTAAGGAAGCGTACGCGCAGTTCGCGCGTGCGGGCTGGATCGGCCTGGCGGTTCCACCCGAACACGGCGGCCAAGGTTTGCCCGCGCTCCTATCCGGCGCGACGCTCGAAATGTGGAACGCCGCCAACGTAGGCTTCGCAAACGGTCCGCTGCTCAACCAGGGAGCAATCGAAGCGATCGAATTGATCGGATCCGACGAGCAGAAGAAGCAGTTCATTCCCAAATTGGTTTCGGGAGAATGGACCGGCACGATGTGTCTAACCGAACCGCAAGCCGGATCCGATTTGGCGCAAGTGCGTACCAAGGCGGTGCCCGACGCCGATCGCTACCGGATCACCGGTCAAAAAATCTTTATTACTTTCGGCGAGCACGACATGGCCGCCAACATCATCCATTTGGTGCTCGCGCGGCTGCCGGATGCGCCGCAAGGCACCAAAGGCATCTCCATGTTCATCGTGCCGAAGTTCTTGATCGGTCCCGGCGGCGAGCTCGGCGAGCGCAACGACGTGCACTGCGCCGGCATCGAACATAAACTCGGCCTGAACGCCAATCCGACCTGCACGCTCAACTACGGCGAGCAGGGCGGCGCGATCGGTTTTTTAATCGGCAAGCCCAACGAAGGCCTGAAGAACATGTTCATCATGATGAATGCCGCGCGCTTCAGCGTCGGCGTGCAAGGCCTCGCGATTGCCGATCGCGCGTATCAAAGCGCACTGCGGTACGCCAAGGAGCGCGTGCAGTCGCGCGATATCGCATCGCGAACTCCCGAACCGCGTCCGATCATCGAGCACCCCGACGTCCGGCGGATGCTGATGACGATGAAAGCGCAACTCGAGGCGATGCGCGCGCTGGCCTATGTAACCGCGGCCTCGCTCGACCTTTCAGCCAAACATCCCGATGCAGGCGTGCGTCAGGCCAACCGCGCCTTTTTGGAGCTGATGATTCCGGTCGTCAAGGGCTGGTGCACGGAAACTGCGGTGGAGATTTGCTCGACGGCCGTGCAAGTATTCGGCGGGATCGGCTACGTGGAAGAGACCGGCATCGCACAGCAGTACCGCGACGTGCGCATCA
>PLED01000009.1 GCA_003136355.1 Vulcanimicrobiota bacterium
TCCATGAACTGCGAGAGTTGCGACGACCCAAAGAACTCTTTGATCGCAGCGACCACCGGACGAATGTTGATCAGCGCCTGTGGCGTGACCGTTTCGATATCCTGGACCGTCATACGCTCGCGCACGACGCGTTCCAAGCGAAGCAGCCCAACGCGGAACTGATTCTGCAGCAGTTCGCCGACCGACCGGATACGGCGGTTGCCCAAATGGTCGATATCATCTTTGCCGATCTGGCCTGTCGCGACTTTGATGAGGCGGCGGATAACCGCGATCATGTCTTCACGCGTCAAACTGCGTTTTTCAATCGGCGGCATCTTCAGCCCGGCGTCTTTGTATTCGTCGACATAGACGCTCGGCTTCTCGCCGCGCATCTCCGGATCGGGATTGTCTATCCGGTATTGAAACTTGCCGTTGAGCTTGTAGCGGCCAACGCCGGCCAAATCGTAGCGCTTGTCGTCAAAGAACAGCGACTCGAGCAGCTTCTCGGCGTTGTCCGCGTTCTCGGGCTCCCCGGGACGCAACTTCTTGTAAATTTCCTTGAGCGCGTCCTCACGCGTCTTGACGTCCTTGTCCTTTTCGATCGAGTTGCGGACCAGCGGCGAATCGTCGAACAGCTTGACGATCGCTTCGTCGCTCTCCCAATCGAAACCGAGGTCGGGGCGCGAAAGCGCGCGCACGAACGTCGAGACGTAAATCTTGCGGTTCTTGTCGATGCGGACGCCGATGGTACCTTCGGTTTCGTCGTTCTTGGTGCCGTTGTCGGTTTCGAATTCGATCCAGGCGCCGCGGTTGGGAATAATGGTTGCGTTGTACGTCGGACGCGCGTTGGTATCGACGTCCTGGTTGTAGTACACGCCGGGCGAACGCACGAGTTGGCTCACAATCACGCGCTCCGCGCCGTTGATCATGAACGTTCCCTTGTTGGTCATGAGCGGAAAATCGCCCATGAAAATTTCTTGGTCGGGTATGCCTTTGATTTCGCCGGACTCGGCCGTGATCAAGCGCACGCGCACGCGCAGAGGCGCGCTGTAGGTCATGTCGCGCTCGCGGCACTCTTCAACCGAATACTTCGGCTCGCCCAAACTGTGCTCGCCGAACTCCAGAACGAGGTTGCCCGTGAAGTCCTTAATCGGCGAAATCGAAGCGAATGCTTCGGCCAGACCTTCGGTCTTGAACCACTCGAAGCTGGCCATCTGCAGCTCGATGAGGTTGGGCACTTCCAAAACGTGCGGAATCTTGGCGAAGCTGATGCGTTCGCGCTTGGGGCCCGAATCTGCAGGCTGCTCAACGGTGAAGGCGCCGGTCGGCATCGGGAAGGTGCTGGGCTGCACGGTTCCGGGAGCGCCGTCGATCTGCCCGGCCGTGCGCCGCGATCTCCCTTGCGCAGTCTCGGTACCACGGCTGCGCCGCGGCTTCGGCTGGGATTTGGGAGCCGTCGCTTTCGCCATTACAATTTCTCTCTCTTCGGTGGTATATAAGGAAGGAAGCGGATCGTGGCCGCCGCGAGCACACGAAAAAGAACGACGCCGACCACCCCGCTCGTGGTGACTCGTTCTTTCTTTTTATATGCCTAGCGGCCAGGGCACAGGCGAATAGTATATCACCCGTCCAAAATCACTACAAGGGCAGAGAGGAATGTCCCCAGGGAGCCCTGGGTTACTTGCCTTGCCGGACCTACTCGGCCGGTTGGCTCAGGAGCGCGCGGCCAGAGCGGCGGCCACGGTGAAGGCGGTCGAAGATTTTGTGTCCGAAAAGCAGCGCAAACAGCCAAGCGATTGGCAACAAAGCTGTGAAAAAGAAAATCTCTTCAACCACAAAGGGTTGGTGATGTCGGGACATGTTACGGGGGAGTCTATCACACGCTTGCCCCGCGTGGCAAGTCCGGGATCGTGGAAGAACATAATGAATGAATTGGTCGATCGACTCCGCCGACGCGTTCTCGGTCGCGCGCGTGCGCCGCAGCGCCATTGACGAGGTACGCGGGCTCGCCGCGGATCCCGGCGCAGACCTGTTCGCGCTCGAGCTGGTACTCGGTGAGTTGCTTGCAGCTGAAACTGAGCGCGGGCATTGGGCGCTGGCCGTGTCGGTGGAAAGCGAGCTGGCGGGTCCGACGATTCATTTGTACGCGCAGGGCCCGCCCGCAATCGGTGTTGGTCGCAACGAATACCGCCGAGCGATTTTGCTGGGAACGCGAATTCCGCTCACGGTCGAGGCTAGCGCGCAGGGCACGCATATGGTTTTGCGCATGCCGTCCGAAGCTTCGGGAGAAGCCATGTTCCGTTCGCGCGCTGAGGAGACGTATCAGCGCGCGCAGGAGATCAGCCGCCGCTACACCTCCTAGCCTCGCGTGATGAGGCGCTAGCATGCTGTCGGGCGCAATCCTCGCCGCGGCCCTTACCCCGTTGCAAATCTTCTTTCATGCCGAAGATGCGTGGGAAGCTCGCGCGCTTCCGGCTTACGTCGCCTTTGACACGGTGATTACGCACCGGGACGCAGCCGGCATCGTCACCCGCGGAAACGAGCACGTAGTCCTGCGCACGTTCGATCATTGGTGCGCGACCGTCGAGATCGACCAAGGATTGGCGCAGCCGAAAACGAGCCGCGGACCCAACTGCGAAGGGCCGGCCTATTCTCCGCTCGGCTTCAACATTTCGTCGGTCTATCCGGGCAGCACGCAGCCCGATCCATTCGCACCCTCCAAACTTCCGGTGATCGCGCAGGTACGCGCCGCGCATTACGACGTAACGCTCGTTGGCGAAGAGCGACTCGATGAGGCGGACGTTTATCACCTGCTCTTGCGTCCATTGAACGCTCCCAACCAGTATCCGCTGCGCGCGCTCTGGGTCGATCGCGCCACGTTCCAGGTGCGCAAGCTGACGTATGCGGAAAACCCCGGCGGCTGGAGCGCCGCGATCGATTATTCTTTCAAACCGTACGGCTCGCAAGCAGTTTGGTGGATATCCGAGATCGACGCGAATTGGCAGCCCGCGCCCAATTCAAGAGACCGCGCCTTTTCGAGCACGCTCGTCGTGCAGAACGTGAGCTTTCCATCGCTCTAGCCTGCTAGGTAAGTCTCCCGGCCGGGCGGCGTCAGGAGATCGAGAGTTGGCCCTATCGGAACGATCCGCGTCGGGTTAATCTCTTCATGGGTCATGTAATAGTGGCGCTTGATGTGGTCGAAGTTTACCGTTCCGGCGATGCCGTCGATCTGGTACAGATCGCGCAGATAGCCCCACAGGTTTGGGTAGTCGGCGATACGGCGCACGTTGCATTTGAAATGCCCGAAGTAGACCGCGTCAAAGCGGATCAGCGTCACGAACAGTTTCCAGTCGGTCTCCACCGGATGCCCGGCGATCAGGTAGCGGCGGTGCGCTAGGCGTTCTTCCAAGCGATCGAGGGTTTCGAAGACGCGGTATGCCGCCTTCTCGTAGGCTTCTTGCGACGTCGCGAATCCCGCGCGGTACACGCCGTTATTGACGGTTTCGTAGATGAGCTCGTTGAGCGCGTCGATCTCGTCGCGGTGCGCGGCCGGATACAGATCGACGTGGTTTTTTGCAACCGTTTCGAACTTCGTCTCGAACGCGCGCATGATGTCGTCGTCGGAGTTGTTGACGATCCGCCCGGCATGCTTGTCCCAAAGCGCCGGCACGGTCACGCGTCCACGGTAATCCGGATCGCCGGCCGCATAAGCCTCACTCAAGAACGCGAAGCCGTTGATCGGGTCGCGCGAATATCCGGGCCCGTCCCGGAACGCCCACCCGCGGTCGTCGCGGATCGGATCGACGGCGCTCATGCTTATCGCATCTTCGAGGCCCTTCAGCTTGCGCGCGATGATCGCGCGCGAGGCCCACGGACACGCCCACGACACGTACAGATGATAGCGCCCGGCTTCCCCCGCAATGGGCTCGCGAAACGCGTCGTCCTGGCGCTGAAAGTCTCCGCCGCTTTGCTCGTCGGGGAACTGCGCCCGCACCGTTTCCGGCACGTCAGCCGCTTAAGTCCAAGACCAGCTCCGTTGTAAGCGCGATCAAAAATCCGCAAGCGAGCATCGAAGTCACCAGCGGCGTGATACCCAGGTTCCGCCGAAGCACGGCCCAGATTTCGCCGATCACGAAGACGAGCGCGCCGATCGCGGTCGCCAAAAACAACACCGAGAGAACCGGCGATTGGAACGTATAGCCGACCACCGTACCGAGAAACGTCGGACCGCCGGCCACGATACCGGCCAAGCCGAGTTGCGGCCAAGTCGGAATGACGCGCCCCGAAAGCGGAGCGGCAATGCCGAAGCCTTCGGTGGCGTTGTGCAGCGCAAAGCCGACGATCAGACCGATGGCGATCGCGGTTGCGCCGCTTGCGGCCGAAGCGCCGATAGCGAGCCCTTCCGCGAAATTATGCGCGCCGATCCCGATCGCAATGACTGCGGCCAGCACCAGCGGCTGGTGAAGCGACGAGGCGGCGCGGCTGCTCAGCTTATTCGCGACGAAGCCCAATCCGACCAGTCCCGCGAACAGTCCGCCGACGTAGGCAATCGCAAGCGAAATGACTCCCGACGGTGCGCCGCCGCCGTGCCAGAATCGCGCCGCCTGCGCCAGCGGCGCGGTTGCGCTTGCCGCAATCTCGACGACCAAGTACACGAGGATTCCGATCGCGAGCGCGTTTAATGCGGCCATGACCGAAGGCGACACGTTGCGCATGCGCGCCACCGGCAATCCGAGAAATATCGTGAGTCCGGCGATCGCGCCCAAAAACACGGTCATCCCGAACGACAATCCACCCTTCGAGCGACCGAACGACGGCAGCATCGCGCGCATTGCCGTGTTCATCGCCGCACCCGTGTACGGGGTGCCCTGGTAGTGAATGGTGGTGACTAAGCCGTCGGGCATTCCCGAAGCATCCTCGGTATGGTCGATCACGTGACAGTGCACGAGCCACGTCCCGGGTATTTGGTTCGCTTGGATGACGACGTCCACACGCTGTCCGGGTCCCAAGAAAACCGTGTCTTCGATATCCCGGTACGTCACCGGCTGCGCGTCGCGCGCGACGATACGCTGATAATGCCCGTGCGTGTGCATCGTGTGCATGCTTTCGCCCGAGATGTTGATCCAGCGAAGGCGAACGCGTTGACCTTTGCGCACCTCTATGGGCGCCGTGTACGGATACTCTCTTCCGTTGATCGTGAAATGATTTTCGCTCAGACTTTGAATCGCCCACGACGACAGTACCTCGACGTAGTCGCGATCGGATCGTTCCGCCGCAGATGCGTGCGTAGGCAAGACGACAATTGCGCCATATAAGCCGCTGTTGACCATCTCTTCGTTGTCGTGCGAATGATAGATGAACGTTCCGGGCGTGCCGGCGGTGAAAACGTAGCGATACGACTGGCCTTGCATGACGAGCGCCTGCGAAATGCCCGCAACGCCGTCCATGCTTACCGGAATTTCGTGAATGCCGTGCAGATGCAGCGTGTCGGGAGTGCTCTGCTCGTTGCGGTAATCGATCACGACGCGATCGCCCTGATGCACGACCAGCGTCGGGCCGGGGACGACGCCGTTATAGGTCTTGGCCATCACCGTCAGTCCGGGCTGGAGCGTCCAGGGAGCGTCGCGCTCCACCAGATGAAAAGTTCGCGTGCGTCCGCTGGACTGCGCGACCGCTCCAAAGGTTCCGTCTTCGCGCCGTGTCAGCCGGGACTCGCCCGGGTAAGGGGTCGCGGTGGGAATGGCTCCGCGAAGCGGCTGCATACCGATCGCCGCAGGATTAACCCCGGCCGTCGTCTCGTCCGTGTCCGCCCATGCCGGGCCTGCGCTGAGGACGCCTAGGAGCAAGGCAAAAACGAGTAAGCCTCGCCTGACGATCGAATTTGGCACGCCTAATTTCTTCATGAGCTCGACGGATTTGCCCCCTATTATTTCGGAGACTCGACGATCGGGGAACCGGCGAACAGCCTCACTCGGCGAGCGGTGGAGGATTGTGACTTTCCCCCTTATGCGGGTAGGACTATCCCGACTGCTTCTATAGCAGAAAGATGCCCTGTTGTATTTATGATGATGAACCCGACGTTCACGCTCTGGGACGAGATGAAGGCATATGCGAAGACCTATGCAGCCTCGGATCGTCCGATGCCCTTTGACACCGAGTGCAAGCGATTGCTCCAGGAAATGATCGGAAGGAACTTGCCCGAAGCTCACTTTCGGGATAAGGCTTTCGAGTTTTACGCGGTAGAGATGTGCAGGATGATCTCTGACCTGCGACAGCCGCTTACCTAGTTACCAGAGGCTGCCTCCACCCACGAGGATGTAGAGAATCGGCCCGATTCCCCAGATGAATTTCTGCGCCGTCGGTAATGTCGCTACTCACGCTGTCATCCTGAGCAGTGTGCCGCAGGCGCACGAGTCGAAGGGCGGGTGCAGGATTATCGCGATTAAGATCGCGAGCAGCAACTTCATGCAGGCAGTATATGCGATCCGGCGGCCGCGGCCCTAGTGTCTAATCCTTTCCGCGCGCGTGCGAACGCCCCGGTCGCGCTGATCACAATCACCGTTATGCTCGGTCTGATCATGGCGATCATCGACGCCACAATCGTGAACGTCGCGCTGAACGACATCGCCGGAAATTTGGGCGCGTCGATCGACGAGGTCGCGTGGGTGGCGACGGGCTACATTCTGGCAAGCGTCGTCGTCATGCCGCTCAACGGCTGGCTGACCGCTTATCTCGGGCGCAAGAATTTCTATGCCGGCTGCTTGGCGATCTTCACGATCGCATCGCTGCTGTGCGGCACCGCGCACAGCATTTGGCAGCTGGTTTTTTACCGCGTGATTCAAGGATTCGGCGGCGGCGCGCTTCAGCCGACCGCGCAAGCAATCTTGTTCGAGACCTATCCGCCGGCAAAACGCGGCGCGGCGATGGCAATTTTCGGGCTGGGCGCGATGGTCGGGCCGGCGGTTGGTCCCACGCTCGGCGGATACATTATCGACAACTACACGTGGCCGCTGATCTTTTACATCAACATTCCAATCGGCATCGCGGCCTTCTTGATGACGCTGAAGTTCATTCCGAACCCGGCTTTCTTGGAAAAACCGAAAGGCGGCGTGGATTGGACAGGCCTTGGCTTGCTGACGGCGGGCCTTGCGTCGCTGCAGTATGTATTGGAGCGCGGCCAGCACGACGACTGGTTCCAATCGAGCACGATTTGGCTGCTCTCGATCGTTGCAATCGTCGCGTTGACGTGGTTTATCTATAAAACGATACGCGACCGGTATCCGCTTGTGGACATCCGCGTCTTTCGCTTTCGAACATTTACAATCGGGAATATCATCGGCGTCGTCTTGGGATTCGGTTTGTTCGGAACGAGCTTGATCTTGCCGCTCTTCTTTCAAACCGTGCTCGGGTTCACCGCTTTTGACACCGGCATGGCGCTTCTGCCCGGCGCGATCGCCACGGCAATCAGCATGCTCATCGTCGGCCGCATGATGAACATGCTCGATTCGCGCATGCTCGTCATTTTCGGCATGCTGCTTTTCGGGCTCTCGACGTGGTGGATGGGAGGCCTGACGCAAGATGCCGGATATTGGGATGTGTTTTGGCCGCGGGTCTGGCAAGGACTCGCGCTCGGTTTTATGTTCGTGCCGCTGACGACGGTTACGCTCGGCGCCGTTCCCAAGGAAGAACTCGCCGGCGCGACCGGAGTCTCGGCGCTGATCCGCCAGCTCGGCGGCAGTTTCGGTATCGCCATTCTGACTACGCTGCTTGCCCGGCAGACCGCTGTCGCGTGGAGCGAGCTCGCTTCAGGCGTTACCAACGCGCACGGCTATTCGATTCCGCTCCTCACCAGTTTGGTCGCCCAGCAGTCTGCGGTGAACGCCTACGATTATCTGTTCAGGCTCTCCGCGATCATCTTCTTCGTCTGCGCGCCGCTGGTGATTTTCATGCGGCCTTCGCGGCGGGCCGCCGCGGCGGCAGCGGCGATGGCGGCCGAATAGTCGACGAGAGGCCACCGAGGTCCGCCCAACAAAAGGCTCTTACAACACCGATCCAAACGAGGCGAGCTCATGAGAATCGTCGTTATTTTTCTTGCGATTGCCGCTATTGGACTTGGCTGCTACGATATTGCGAACCCGTATCGCGTCGGCATGTTCGGCTTTGACAGCACGACGGCAAACAACGGTGATCAAGTCTTAACGAGCATCTATCCAGACTCACCGGCGGAACGGGCCGGCCTTCGCCCGGGCGATGTTTGGCTCCTGAACATGCCGCCCCGCGCCACCCTCGATGCGAATTTCAAACGCGCGGGCCAAACCGTGGTGCTTCCGATTCTTCAGCACGGATCGCTCACACAAGTAAAACTCGTTTCGGCCGAATACAAGAGCCTAAAGCCGCTCGAAGAAGGGCCGCTGACCTTGTTTATGCTGATCGTTTTCGCTTTTGCCGGCGTATTGGTCGCCATTCGCGGAGCCCGGCGCGGCGACGTCGCGCTGCTCGCGCTCTTTTTCTCGGGTTACAGCTTGAGCATGGCCCTCCTGTGGTTTACCGACGTTGCTCCTTTATCGAGCGTCGCCTTCGCCGGCACCGTCCTGCTTCAACTTGCCAGCCTATGTGTCAACTACTTTCTGCTTTTATTTATCGCACATTTTCCGCCCGTCGTCTCCCGCTTGCGAACCTGGATCAAACGGATCGCGCTGCCGCTGATCGTGCTGGTGGGCTTAACGAACGCCTGGACGGACCTGACATCCTTTGCGGCCCGGGACCAGCTCTTCCAAATTGCAGGCTCGGTCGCGCCGGCTTGGTTCGCCAATCTCGCCTGGGCTCTGGTTTCGGTTATCCTCTTGGCGGGAGCGATCGAAGGCCTACTTCGCGTCGGCGAGGAGCATCGCGCCCAAGCACGCTGGGTGGGCGGCGCGGTGATGCTTTCACAGGCCGCCTGGCTGGTGACGAATTTTACGCTGCTGGCGAATCCCAATCCGCAGGCCTGGTCATCGTGGATGTCGCTCTTCCAAGATGTCCCGCTGCTCGCAATCGCTTACGCGATCTTGCGCCACCGCCTTGTCGACGTAAGCATCGTCTTCAGCCGCGCCGCGGTTTTCGGCTTCGTATCGATTACGCTCGTGGCGCTCTTCGTAGCCGGCGAATGGGTAGCGGCTCAAATCCTGGAGCGAGGGCTCGGAACGACGGCGGCAAACGGCTGGCTCGGGAAAGCGGTGCCCCTGGCGGTCGCGCTGCTGGTCGGCCTTTCGGCGAGATCGATTCACGCAACCGTAGACCGTCAGCTCAATGCCGTATTTTTCGGAAAACGCGCGCAGGCGCTTGCCGCTTTACGCAGGTTGGCGCTCGAAGCCGATGTCGTCACAGATACCAACTCGTTAATGACGCTCACGTTTGAGTCCGTGCGCGAAAACATCGAAGGCAAGTACACAGCCGTCTATATCGCGGATAACGGCTCGTACGGTTGCGTTCGATCGTCGCACGAAACGCTTCCTGGCCGTCTAGAGCAGAACGACGCCGCCCTCGTCCGGCTGCGGCGCTGGAACGAACCCTTCGAGATGGAATTTGGGGCTCATCCGCTGAGCGAAGCGTTGCTTCTGCCGATGAGCATTCGCGGCTCCCTTCTCGGTTTGCTCGTTTGCGGCCCGAAACGGGAGCGCACCCACTATTTAACCGAGGAAATTGACGCGCTGGCGCTGGTCGCTCACCGGGTCGGCACGGCCTACGAACTTCTTTCTCGTGAAAAACCTGCTGCCATCGGCGGGGACGTGGATATCTCGTTGCTACGCGAACTCATTCGCGCCGAACTGCAATCGCTGGACCCGCAGCCTACCTAATCGTGCGCACGTTTGCCAGCGACAACAACGCGCCAATCGCCGCGGAAATTCTGCAAGCGATTGTGCAGGCCAACGACGGCGACGCCGTCGGTTACGGCCACGATCCGTGCACCGAGCGCGCGAAGACGGCGTTCCAAGAGATCTTCGGACCCAAAAGCGACGTCTATTTCACGTTCAACGGCACCGGGGCAAACGTCGTCGCCTTGAGCTGCTTGACGCAGCCGTACGAGGCCGTCATCTGTCCCGCCACCGCGCATCTGCAAACAGACGAATGCGGCGCCTTCGAACGGTTTGCCGGCTGCAAACTGCTGGCGGTTGAATGCGAAGACGGAAAACTGACGCTCGAGCATCTGAAAACTTTCGCGCATCCGTCGCGCGAGGAGCATCACGTTCAGCCGCGCGTTGTCTCGATCTCGCAATCGACGGAATTCGGCACGCTGTACGAACCGGCGGAGCTGCGCGAGCTCTGCGAATACGCGCACGCGCAAGGCTGGTACGTCCACATGGACGGAGCCCGCATTTCGAATGCGGCGGCGGCGCTCGGATTGGGGCTGCGCGAAGCTTCGCGCGACCTCGGGATCGACGTCTTGAGTTTCGGCGGAACGAAAAACGGGCTCATGGGAGGCGAAGCGGTCGTCTTTTTCGACGGCAGCCTGCACCGCGGCGCCGCGCCGTTCGCGCGCAAACAGGGAATGCAGCTCGCTTCAAAGATGCGGTTCATCGCGGCGCAATTTTCCGCGCTGCTGCAGGAGGAGCGCTGGCGCAAATATGCCGATCATGCCAACGCCATGGCCAAGAAATTGGAAAGCGCTCTCGGCAGTATAGCCGGCGTGCGCATCACGCGGCCCGTGCGCTGCAACGCCGTCTTCGCAACGCTCGACCGCAGCGCCATAGAACGAATTCAAAAGCGCTTCTTCTTTTACGTTTTCAACGAAGCGCTCCCCGAAGTGCGCTGGATGACGCACCACGCCACGCGCGCTGAAGACGTCGACGCCTTCTGCAAAGCGATCGCGCAAAGCTTAGCGCAGTAAGCGCCGGGCCAGAGGGTTGGCGAAGCGCGAACGCCAGCGCTGCTCGTAATTGAGTTTGAGCGCTATGTTGCGCGCGCGCACCAACGGCGGCTGCGCCGCCCCGGCAAGATCCGCCGCGCGCGCTTGCTCGCGCGCACATTCTTGCCTGAGTTCCGCGACTACCGCTCGTACTGCCGGCGGATGCTGCCCCGTAAATCGCAGCACGGTCGGCCAAATGCTGCGGAAATAGACGGCCGGATCGATCGCGTCGAGGCTTTCCTCCGGAACGACTTCACCGATCTGCCCGAGCCCCGCGTACTGCCGTCCCTTTTCAGCATGCCGGCGCGGCGGCAGCACGTGACCGTAGTGCGCGTATACGTACGGCAACGCCAGGCGCCGGCCGTCGAGTCCGCGCAGTTGTTCGTGAACCGGCCCCTCCCAGCGCGCACCGGGCTTGACGCGAAAAAATGCCATCCGCCGCTCGATCGACGTGTAGAGATCGAACGACGCAAAGAAATGCCACGTATAGGCATCTACAAAATCGTAAGACTCCGGTACCGCATCCAAGTTGCGCGCGATACGCCCAAACGCTTCGCCATGCACTTCGTCGGCATCGACGAAAGCGGCCCACGGGCCGCCGCCGATGCGCGCATGCAGATCTAAGCACCGGTTGCGGGCCGTGGAAAAATCTGCGAACGGCGACCGGTCGACAAAGAGCCGCCCGGTGCGTCCGAACCAGCTCGCGCGCAGCGTCTCTTCGTGCGGCGAGGGACCGTCGGAATTGTCGTTGACGATGAGCGCGTCCACAGCTCCACTCATCGATTCAAGTAAAGGCGCCAAGAACGGCTCGTCGCGCGATCCGACGATCAAATGCGCAGCCGAACGCATCGCGCTCACGCGCCGGCCTCCGCAAGCACGTCGAGCGTTGCGCGTGCGGTTTTTTCCCACGAAAACTTTGCCGCTTGTTCCAGGCCGCGTCGCGAAAGATCCGCGCGCAGCTCATCCGAAGACGCGATCTCCAGGAGCGCCGACTCCCATGCAGAGACGCTGCGCGGTTCGTCGACGTACCGGGCGGCGCCGCCACAAACCTCCGGCAGAGATGCCACGCGTGAGACCGCGGCGGGCGTGCCGCACGCCATCGCCTCGAGCGCCGGCAGTCCGAAGCCTTCATACAGGGTGGGAAATGCCAGACACAGCGCGCCGCGGTAGACGTCGCGGAACCGTTCGGGGACGAGATCGCGCAGCGCGACCACGCCATCGGGAAGTGTGTCTCCGCTCACGGCTGCAAGCGCGATGCCTTGCGGCGCCAAAGCGTTGCGCCACGCGGCAACCAGCGTAGCGACGTTCTTGCGCTCTTCGAGCGTTCCGACGTACAGGATGTATTTCCGATCCCGTAACGCGGCGGGAAGTTCTTCCGCCTTTCCGGGCGTGAAGCGTTCGTCCGCAGCCAGCGGCACGACGACGATTCGTCCCGGCTCGACGCCCAAGCACTTTTCGATACCGCTTTTCGAAAAGTGCGAATCGGCGATGATACGGTCGGCGGTGCGGGCGGACAATTCAAACGGCGCCTGCTGCGATCGCCGTTTTTTTGGATCGGCGGCCGGATACACAAACGGAGCGACGTCGTGCATTGTCACGACGTTGCGGCGCCCGCCGCGAAAGAACGTTCCGTTCCACGGATGCCACGCCACGCTGGCATCGCGTGGAATGCGCGATGCGACTGCGAAATCCGCCGAACCGAGCTCTTCGGCGAGCTCGCGCTTGTTTATACGGGGCAGCGGGTGCCGCACGAGCAACGTTATCCTGCACTCACCGCTTGCGAGAATGCGGCGCAGGACGGCGCGTACATAGACGCCGATGCCGCGGCGGTCCGTCAGCAGATTATGAGCATCGACCGCGACGTGCACGGAGTTGGAGTATGCCCAATGAGCCCCGCCGCCCTGTACCGAACGCGCCTTCGGAATGATTGCGGTGGGCGTCGACGCTTGGAACCTGATGGGCGATCACCGGGGAATCGGCAGATACGTGCGCGCGGTCCTTACCGAGTGGCGGACCGGTTTTGCCAATCGCGTGGGCGTCACGCTTATCGTGCCGGAGTGGCATACGTGGACCGTCGCAGGCCGCTACCGTACCGAAGCGGGCGGCGAGTACCCGGTTCGTTCGCGTCACCTTCACGGGCGTTGCGATCTCGACGTGCTGTGGTTTCCGTTCAATGGCCCCAGCTGGGACGGGTTCTCAGTTCCGTCGGTTGCGACATTGCACGACGCTTCCACGTTCGTGCGACCTGAATATACCGAGTCAGATCGCGCAACGTTCCGGCGGGCGGCGCGGCGCTGCGGCACGATCGTCACCGATTCGGAGTTTTCAAAAACGGAGCTGGTGCGCGAACTGCACCTCGATCCGGCGCGGGTTGAGGCGATTCCGCTGGGCATAGGCGCGCCGCTTCCCGTGCAGCCGGTGGCGCTCGACGTTGCCGCATTTGGCCGGTTCGCGCTTTTCGTCGGCGAAAACGATCCGCGCAAGGGGCTGGATACTTTGATCGAAGCGCTGACACGTTTGCAAGGCGCCGGCATCAGCATACCGCTGGTGGTTGCCGGGGCGTCGACGCTGCGTTCACGCGCGCTAATCGAGCGCGCGCGCTGCCGCCTTCACGCGCTCGGACACGTTGACGATCCCACGCTTGCGGCGCTCTATCGCGCGTGCGCGGTATCCGTGTACCCATCGCACTATGAAGGCTTCGGTTTGCCGGTCCTGGAGGCCATGAATTACGGCGCCCCCGTGATCGCATCGGCGGCGGCGGGCATTCCGGAAGCGGGCGGTGACGCACCGGTCTACGTTCCGGCAAACGACGCACCGGCTTTGGCTCAAGCGGTGAGGCGCGTGACCGGGGACGAAACGCTCGCACAAGCGATGCGCGAACGCGGGTTCGCCCGCGTGCGCGAAATGCCGTGGCGCAAGACCGCTGAACGAACGCTAGCCGTCCTTGAGGCCGCCGCGCGATGATCCGGATTCACCTGGCGACTGCACTCGCGCGCCGCGGCAGCGACATCTTGCTGGTCGCGTCGAGATATCCGAATCATGCGCAGCCGTTGTGGAACCTGCCCGGAGGGAGGCAGATGCCCGGCGAGCTGCTCACCGAAACGGCGCTGCGCGAACTGCGCGAAGAAACCGGGCTGCACGGCAGCGTACGGGAGCTGTGCTACGTGAGCGAGTCCTACGACGGAAAGACACAGATCACCAACGTCACGTTTGCTGTAGACGCTGCCGGCACGCCGGCCGCGCCGACCGAGGGCCGCGATCACGTCGTATCGGCAGAATGGGTGCCCGTGGCCGAACTTTCGAACCGGCTCGCCATCGCCGTAGTCCGCGAACCGCTCCTGGCCTATCTTCATGACGGCACCCGCTACGCGGGTTATGCCGAAGCGGGCGTCTCGATCGTTTTTTCCGACTGAGCCCAAACGTCGCGCTCCAATTTGTGCACCAGCACGTCGACGGGGCGCCCGCTAATGGTAGCGCCGTGCGGCAGCATGCCGTCGGCGTGAAAATTCAAGCGCTTGAGTAAGCGCCGCGACGGTTCATTCGCCGGAACGCAAAACGCTTGGAGGCGCGCGACGCCGGCGATATCAAACGCTTGCGTGAGAAGCGCGCCCACGGCCTCAGTCGCCACGCCCTTTCCACGATATTCGCGCAAGATGCTGTAACCGATCTCGCCGGCAGTTTCTTTTCGATCGGAGATGCGCAGCGAGACCCAACCCAATGAGGCGGAGGAGTTGGCGAACTGCACGAGCCATTCGAAGCGCCCCGTGGATCCCGCGGTGAGCTGGGTCGGGCGGGCCGCCACCATTTGGCCGAACGCTTTACGCCCGGCCGCCGGCAGATCTTGGTATGTCCGCAGATCGGGCTGTTGGAGCAGCTCCCACAGCGTGCCCGCGTTCCGGGGAGTCACCGGAACCAGCCGCAGGCGGGGAGTTTCGATCGTGTGCATTTCTTCTTGAAGATTTTACCAGTTTCGGCCGGGCTCATGTTGTCTAAGCATGCGCTCGTCGTGATGGAGAGGGCGGAGGACCTATGGACCTATACTCCGCTTACGCCGCCGCCGCACCCGCCGAAGTCAGTTTCTCCGGCACGGTCACCAGTGCCGCGCGGTTCTTTTTCGGGTCGCGCACGAGATGCGAGCACGAGACCTTCGGCGTCAGGACGCCCGCCGGCCCGGTGCAAATCATCGACAACGTCGCCATCGCTCCGCGAGTTCCGGTCCAGCCCGGCGACCGCATCGACGTGCGCGGCGAAATGGTGCACGATCCCGGACGCATCCCGATCGTGCACTGGACGCATCACGATCCGCAAGGGAGACACACCGGCGGGTTTATCGAGCTGCGCGGGCGCTTTTATGCGTAGATTGCCCCGAGATTAACTCCGGGATCGTCACGAAGCGATAGCCCCGCTTCTTCAGCTCCTCAATCACGATGCGCGTGGCGGCGATGTCGGCGCTCCGGTCGCAGACGTGCGGATTCAAATGGCGCTGCGCGCAGAGCTCCCCGCGATTGCCGTCGTGCAGCACGATGATCGAGCCGTCGCCGGCCACGCGTAAGACGCGCTGCGCGATCTGTGCAGGCGACGGATACTCCCAATCGCGAGGCAGCGGACCCGACCACATGACCACCGTGTAGCCCAGCAGCTGCGCCGCCCGCATCACGATCCAATCGCGCGCTCCAAAGGGCGGCCGAAAGAGCCGCGTATGGATTCCGGCAGCCGCTTGAATTGCCGCATCGGTTCGCTGGATCGACCTCGCCACGGCGGAGGGCAGGTAGACGATCAGGTGGCTGTGATCCCAACTATGGTTGCCGATCGCGTCGCCGTCGCGAACTTCGCGCCGCACCACTTCCGGATACGCCTGCACCGCGCGCCCAACCAAAAAAAACGTCGCATGCACGCGCTCCCGCTCGAGCACGTCGAGAATGCGGCCGGTATACGGCGGATTGGGTCCGTCGTCGTAAGTCAGGGCGATGACGCGTTCGTTCGAAGGGCCGCGCGTTAGCGTGCGGCCGAACAATTGGTTGGCCGGCTGCTCGAAGTGCTCGTAAGCCAGAAAGGCCACAGCCGCAAGCACGGCCGCGACGACGGCGATTCGAAGCGCGATCAATGCGAGTTGCTGACCAGCCGTCGCGCTTGGAGAATTTTCTGACGAAAAGAGGGTGAGCCGAACGCCTGGAACGCGCGCACGATTTTCTCGAAGCGCGGATCCGCCACGGCCGTACTCTTCAGCTTGAGCAAGTCCGGAGTCGGACTGTTGGGACTCAAGTGGATTTCGAATTGGCGTCCGGCCGTAACCGCCCAGTAGTGGGGGTCGGTGAACGTTACCGTGCGCGAGCCTTGCTTGCGGTTGACCATCTCGTGAACGTACAGCGTGTAGCGAACGTCCGTGTTCCCGCGCGGGGGCCGGTTCGTCAGCTGCCAGATTCCGTCCTGAACGACATCATCAAAGAAAAAGGTCATGTCGTAGCGCTTGGCAGGCGGGATCGTGATGGTGACGACCTTCCCAGCGTAGCCCGATATCTTGTACTGCGCGGTTGAGAGGCCGTTGTCGTTCCGGATGAGGTACTGCTCCTGGTAGATGGGCGGCTTGTCGTAGGCGATCGTCAGCCGCAACTCCAGCAACGTGGGCGCCTGCAGCACTTTTGCAACTTGCGGTTTGTTCTGGAAATCGGGCCACTTGATCAAAAACCCGGCCAGCAGGAATACGATCGCGAAAACGAAGAGTGCGGCAGGCAGCCAAGGTCGGCGCATGTGCCGAGTTACGGACCGCCTTGCGACGCCTCCTGGTCGAGCACGCGGTTGACGACGGCGTCGGCGAGTTTGTTGTCGTTACGCCGCACGTGAGCGATGTCGACGTGCGCAAATTTTCGCAGCAGGCCTTTGACGCGACTGTGAAGCGGCTGAAGGTCCGGATGCTTGACGCGGTACTCGCCGGAGAGCTGCCGCACGACGAGCTCGCTGTCCATGCGTACCGATAGGCTGCTCACGCCGTGTTCGAGCGCGGCCTCTAAGCCGATTTGGACCGCGGTCCACTCCGCGACGTTGTTGGTGGCCACGCCCAAAAAGTGTCCCACCTCGTGCAATATCTGTCCGTCGAGGCCCACCAGCACTGCGCCCGAGGCCGCCGGGCCGGGATTGCCGCGCGAACCGCCGTCGGTAAAAAGCGTGGCCTCAACCGGCGGCGGCGTGAACAGATTTTCCATCACGGAATTTCGGGCTGACTGGATTCGAACCAGCGATCTCCTGACCCCCAGTCAGGCGCGATAACCAAGCTTCGCTACAGCCCGATGGCCGGGGCCAAACGGACTCCGCAGGGGGCGGAGATGTCTAGCGCCTGCGTTTTTTCTTCGCTGCTGTCTTTTTCGAACCGCCGCGCCCGCCGGCGACGGCATCTTTTAGCGCCTTGCCGGCAACGAACGCCGGCACTTTGCGCGCCGGAATCTTAATCTTTGCGCCCGTCTTGGGGTTGCGCCCTTCGCGCGCTTTCCGGGCACGCACCTTGAATCTTCCGAACGGCGTGAGAGCGACTTCATCACCCTTTTGCAGCGCCGACGTGATCTCTGCGATGATCAAGTCGACTATTTCCGTCGCTTGGCGTTTCGAGAGTTCGGACTCGCTGGCAACGGAATCTACGATTTCGGCTTTCGTCAAGTTCTCAAGTCTCCTTATGCGGCGCTAGTGCGATAATGGGCCCGCCGCATGGATTGTTATACGGAGGGAGTCGGTGGCCTCCTTCTCGCGCATGCAGCAAAAACCTCATATTTTATCGGCCGCGGCGCGCAGCGCCAGCAGATAGGAATCAACGCCGAAACCACCGATCGTGCCCGTGCAGACGGGCGCTACGACGCTCTTGCGGCGGAACTCTTCGCGCGCGAAAATGTTCGACACGTGCACCTCGATGACGGGAATGCCGATCGCCGAAACCGCATCGGCAATCGCGTACGCGTAATGCGTGTACGCGCCGGAATTCAGGATGATGTAATCGTACACGCCGCGCGCCGCGTGCAGCTCGTCGACGATCGCGCCCTCCGAATTGTGCTGCACGCTGCGCACGTCGAGCTGTAACTCTTTGGCGAGCTGCGCGATGCGCGCGTCAATTTGCGCAAGCGTCTGCGTACCGTAGACGGCGGGCTCGCGCTCGCCGAGCAGATTCAGATTCGGCCCGTGGATAACCAGGACTCGCATTGGCGGCGCTTTCGGGAAGGAAAGAAAGCGAACCTCGGGGCAAGTGCGGCCCGGATCATGCGCGATGCAATTGTCACCGCCTCAGTGCCCGAAGCCGGCTTTGCGATCACTGCCGCGGTCACCACCGGCCTTGTCCGCGAAACCCAGCGCCGCCACGGCTTGAGTCCGACTGCCACGGCGGCCGCCGGGCGCCTGATCACGGGGGCGGCGCTGCTCGGCGCCGGACTGAAAGATACGCTGCGCATCTCACTGCAGGCTGCGGGCGACGGTCCGCTCCAGCGCGTCGCCGCCGAGGCGTGGCTGACCGCATCCGGCCGGATCGGAGCGCGCGCTTACGTCAAGGCGCCGCGCGCGGATCTTCCACTCAATGCCGCCGGGAAGTTCGATGTCGCCGGCGCGATCGGATCGGGAACGCTGCACGTCACCAAAGCTTACGAAGAGGGGCAGCCGTACTCGGGAGTGGTTCCGCTGCAAAGCGGAGAGATCGCCGAAGATCTCGCGTTCTATCTTTTGACGTCGGAGCAGATTCCGAGCGCCGTTGCGCTCGGCGTGCTCGCCGATCCCTCAGGCGTCGTCGCAGCCGGCGGCGTTATCGCCCAAGTCTTGCCGGACGCCGACGAGAAAGCGATTGCGATGCTCGAACGCCGCGCGCTGGAGCTGCCGCCAATCACGACGCTGATTTCAAACGGTGCCGACGCGCACGAGCTGATAAAGTATTTTGCGGGCGAGGCGGACGTGCGATCCGAGCGCGTCATCGAAGTCGGGTTCGCCTGCCTGTGCACGCGCGAGCGAGTTGAGACCGCTTTGGCGGGACTGGGCGCGGACGAACTTCTCAAGATGTCGCGGGAGCGCCCCCGAACCGATGCGACGTGCGAATTCTGTAAAAACGTTTACGTTTTCAGTTCGGCCGAGCTCGCCGAGCTCGTTACCCTTTTGAAAAAAGCGTAGGCGGCGGGTCGCGGTACGGATCGATCCGTTCCCAGAACGCCTCACGGATTTTCCCGCGCACGTTTTCGTACCACCAGCCGCATTCGCACTTGATCGGCGGGCTGCCGGGCTGGGGGTAGGCGTACTCGCGCTTGCAGCGCTTACAGACAAATTGTTTCATATCAGTTGGGCAATACTCTTACAAATTTTCGCGCGCCGACCGAGAGCGTCACCGGCCCGCCCGCGGGCCACGGCGCCTTCGGGTCTTCGACGAGTATACCATCGATGCGTACACCCTTACCCGCGACCAAACGCTCTGCAGCGCGCCGGCTTTCCGCCAGCCCCGACGCAACCAGGACGTCCGCGACGCGCCGCGCTCCGCCCAGCTTGATCTCGGGCACGTCTCCGGCGGGCAATTCGCGCTGCTGAACGGTCCGTTCGAAATACTCCCGGGCTGCGTTCGCGGCCGCCGCGCCATGATAGAGCGCGACCACTTCTTGGGCGATCCGTTTCTTCTCTTGCATCGGATGCGCTTTGCCGCCCGCGAGCGATTGTGAAAGACGGTCGCATTCTTCTTGCGAACGAAATGCCGCCAGGCGCGCATAACGCGGGATCGATTCATCCGGAATCCGCATCAATTTTCCGAACTGCTGTTCCGCGGGCTCGGTCAAACCTACATAATTGCCGGCCGATTTAGACATCTTCTTGGAGCCGTCCAGACCTTCGAGCAGCGGGACGGTCATGCACACCTGTTCGCGCTGCCCGGCCGCGCGCTGATATTGGCGCCCCATGAGCAGGTTAAAGAGCTGATCGTTACCGCCGAGCTCGACGTCGGCGTGCAGCGCGATGCTGTCGTATGCCTGCGCAATCGGATAAAGGAACTCATGCAGCGCGATCGGCGTCCCGGCTTTGTAGCGTTCGTGAAAATCTTCGCGCTCGATCATTTGCGCGACGGTGACTTGAGAGAGCAGCCGCAGTAAATCGGCCGACGTCAGACGGTCGAGCCACGTGGAATTGTATTCCAGACGCACGCGATCCATATCGAGCACTTTGCCGGCTTGTTCCGCATACGTTTTCATGTTTGCCGTTATCTCGGCGGTCGTGAGCGGAGGGCGCAGTTCGTTGCGTCCCGACGGATCGCCGATGCGGGCGGTAAACGAGCCGATGACCAAGACGACTTTGTGTCCGGCGTCGACAAACGCCTGAAGTTTACGCAAGACGACCGCGTGTCCCAAATGCAGATCGGGAGCCGTGGGATCCAGTCCGAGCTTGACGGTGAGCGGTTCGGGGCCGGCTAGCCGTTCCTCGAGCTCGCGCTGCGTTTCGACGTGGTCGAACCCGTCGAGCAGTTCCTCAATCGCTTTGGACATCGTCAGCGCAGTTCAAAAATCGTTACGCCGCCGCCTCCCTCGTCTTCGCCGCCATAGCGAACGCCGGTCACCTGCGGATGCGCGCGCAAATATTCTTGCAGTCCGCGCCCGAGCATGCCGGTGCCTTTTCCATGAATGAGCCGCAGCGGAGTATTTCCCGCCAGCACGGCTTCGTCGATCCAGCGATCGACCAACGGTTCCGCTTCGACGTACCGTTTGCCGCGCACGTCCAACTCCGCCGTGGTTCTGCCGGCGGCTTCGAGTCGAGCTTGCCCCGCAGAGGGTTCCGAACGTTTGGCACCCATCGCGATCGGACGAAGGTCGTTCTTGCTGACCATCGTCTTCATGGGACCGACCGCGACGAGGACGTTCTCACCGTTATCGGCGATCACGGAGCCGTCTTGTGAAAGCGAGAGGACGCGTACCGGATCACCTTGCGCGAAGGCGCGCGGCGGCGCCGTGCCTCCCGCCGGTTCGTCCGAAGACATCCCCAGATCGCGGTGCAGATCGTCGAGGGTTCGCGCTAAGAGCTCCGCCTGACCGCGCGTCACCTTCGGCGCCACCCGTTGCGCGTTGTGAGCCGCGAGATTTGCCGCGAAGTCGCGCAGCGTTTCGCGCAGCCGCCTCTCGGCGTCTTGCGCGAACGAACGGCGCTCGCGCTCGAGCGTTTCGGCCCGCGAACGCAAATTTTCTTGCAGCGTGCCGACGTGGTTCCGATCGCGCTGGAGCGCCTCGCGTTCCCGCTGCAGGTTCGCGTTGAGCCCGGCGAGTTGGCTCAGCGCCCGCTCGTAATCGCGATCGCGCGACGTCAACAGGGCCTCGGCGTTGGCAATCAGGTCGCGATCGATGCCGATCGATCGCGCGAGCGCAAAAGCCAGCGACTGTCCCGGGGTTCCGACGTCCAAATGAAACGTCGGCGCGAACGTCTGCGGATCGAACCGCACGCTCGCGTTCGTCACCTTGCCGGCTTCGTGGGCAAAGAGCTTGAGCTCCGTGCTATGCGTGGTGACGATGCCGCACGCGCCGACGGCGAGCAGCCGTCCGAGCATCGCGACTGCGAGCGCCGCGCCGCTTCCCGGCTCGGTGCCGCCGCCGATCTCGTCGACGAGCACGAGCGAACGCGGACCGGCACGCGCCAGAATGTCGCGCATCCGCGCGAGATGCGCCGAAAACGTTGATGTGTTGGCGGCGATGGACTGCTCGTCACCGATGTCGGCAAAGACGCAGTCGAACCGCCCGATGCGGGTTCCGTCGGCCGCCGGCACTTGCATTCCGGCATACGTCATCAGCACGAACAAGCCGACCATTTTGAGCGCGACCGTTTTCCCGCCCATGTTCGGACCGCTGATAACTAGGACGCGCGTGTTTTCGTCCAGTGTGAGCGATTGGGGAACGGCGCGATCGCCGAGCAGCGGATGGCGTCCCGACGCAACGCTCACTTCCGACTCTTGCGTGAGGTCGGGCGCGCGCGCGTCCATCGCTTGCGCGACGTTTGCTTTGGCCGCCAGTACGTCGAGCTCCGCGAGCATCTCGGTGTTGGCTTCGATCTGTGGAGATTGCGCGCCGGCTTCGCGTGAAAGCTGCGCAAGGATTCGCGCGACTTCGCGCTCTTCGTCAATCTGGAGCGTGCGAACGCGATTGTTGGTTTCCAGCGCCGCGAGCGGCTCGACGAACACGGTCTGTCCGCTCGAGCTCGTGTCGTGCACGATGCCAGGCACGTCCCCGCTGAACTCCGTTTTCACCGGAACCACGAACCGGCCGTCGCGGATCTTCACGACCGAATCTTGGATCGCGCGGGCGTACTTCGGCGATCGCAGCAGCGCGCTGACGCGATCGCGGGCTTCGCGCTGCGCGTTCTGCAGGTTCTTGCGGATGCGGCCGAGCGCCGGCGAGGCGCGGTCGAGCACGACGCCGCGCTCGTCGATTGCATCGGTCAGCGCGCGCTGCAACTCTTTGAGGGGACGGTATGGTGCGGTTACTTCGGCAAGGGCGTCGCCGGCGTATTCGCGAGTTTTATTGAAGGCCGCCGCAGCCGCGCCGATCGCCTCGGCGAGCGATCGCAAATCAAGCGCCGAGAGCGCGGTGCCGATCGCGGCGCGCGTCGTGAGATCCGCCGTTTCGACGGCGGGCAGAACGTGGAAGTCGGCGGAAGCGACGAGATCGCGCACGGCCGCAGTTTTGGCCTGCTCGAGAACCGCGCGGTCGAAATCGGGCGACGGTTGCAGCGCTTCGGCGCGAACGCGTCCGCGTTCCGTCACGCACCGGCCCGCAACGCGCGCGCGCAGCGCCGCGAAATCGAGGGTCTCGAGGGTGCGGTCGTCGGCGAGCGCTACGTTTTCCGCTTGTGGTTACTCCAATTTCTTGCGCAGCAGCTCGTTGACGAGTGCAGGATTGGCTTTCCCGCGCGACGCCTTCATGACCGCTCCGGTGAGAAAGCCCAGGATGTTCGTTTTGCCGGCTTTGTAGTCGGTTGCCGCCTTTTCGTTCGCGGCCAAAATATCGTCGATCAGCTTTTCGATTTCGCCGGTGTCGCTGGTTTGCGTGAGGCCTTCTTTCTCGACGATCGCTTTCGGCGATCCTTCGCCCGCCCACATCCGCTCGAGGAGTTCTTTGGCGATCTTTGAGTTGATCGTTTTGCCTTCGACAAGCGTCACGAGCTCGGCCAACGCAGCCGGCGTGACCACCGACTCGCTCGCGGCGATGCCGGTTTCATTCGCGAGCCGGGAAAGATCGCCCAGAACGAAATTCATGCTCGCTTGAGCATTGGCGCCGGCCGCGACGGACGCGTCGTAGTAGTCGGCAAGGGCCGAGTTGTCGACGAGCTGCGTGGCCTGCTTGGCGTCCATTCCGTACTCGCGGTACTTTGCAAAGCGTTGGGGCGGAAGCACCGGAATCGTCTTGCGCAGTTCCTCGATGAGCGCGGCGCCGATTTCGATCGGTACCAGATCGGGATCGGGGAAGTAGCGGTAATCGTGCGCTTCTTCTTTGCTGCGCATCGAGTGCGTCTCGCCTTGCCCTTCGTCCCAGCCGCGCGTCTCCTGGACAATGCGGCCGCCTGATTCCATAATCGCCGTCTGCCGTTCGATTTCGCTTTCGATGGCGCGCAGCACCGACCGGAACGAATTCATGTTCTTGATCTCGGTCTTCGTCCCCAATTCCGAACTGCCCGCGGGACGAATGGAAACGTTGGCATCGCAGCGCAGCGAGCCTTCCTCCATCTTTACGTCGCTCACGCCCAACTGCACGAACGTGCGTTTGAGCGATTCCAAATAGCCGACCGCTTCTTGCGCGCTGCGCAGATCGGGTTCGCTGACGCACTCCATCAGCGGCACACCGGCGCGGTTGAAATCGATCAGCGAGAACGAGCTGCCCGCAATCCGTCCGTCCCCACCGCCGCCGTGCATCGATTTGCCCGTATCTTCTTCTAAATGGATGCGCGTGAGCTTACACTCTTTGAGCGTCCCGTCTTCGAGCCAGTAGCGCACGGTGCCGCCCAGCGTTAACGGCATGTCGTATTGCGAGATCTGATAATCCTTGGGCATGTCGGGATAGAAGTAGTTCTTGCGATCGAACTTCGAAAACGCCGGAATCGACGCACCGAACGCGAGGCCGGCACGAATCATGTGCCGGATCGCTTCGGCGTTGGCAACCGGCAGCGAGCCCGGCAACGCGAGGCAAACCGGACAGACCTTTGTGTTGGGCTCGCCGCCGAACTCGTTGGCGCATGCGCAAAACATTTTGCTGCGCGTCTTCAACTCGACGTGACACTCGATTCCGATAACGGCTTCGTACTGGGTCTTCACCGTCACACCGCGACCGTACCCTTAGCGGCGTGAGCGGTCGCACGTTCGTACGCATGTGCGGCACCGAGCAGCTTCGCTTCTTCGAAGAGCGGCGCGGCCAGCTGCAATCCCATTGGAAGCGCCGGTGTGCCGGCGTACCCGCACGGAACCGAGAGCGCGGGCAAACCGGCCAGCGACATCGGTATCGTGTAGTAATCCATCATGTACATGCTGTACGGATCGCTCTTGGAGTCGAATTCAAACGCGGGGCTGCTTGCAGCGGGCGCCGCGATCAGATCGCAGCGTTCGAACGCCTTCCGGAAATCTTGGGCGAACATCGTGCGCGCCTTCTGAGCTTTGACGTAATAGGCGTCATAGTATCCGCTCGAAAGCGCGTATGTGCCGATCAGAATACGGCGCTTCACTTCGGCGCCAAAACCGGCCGCGCGAGTCTGCTCGTACATCTGTCCGACATCGGCGCCGTCGACGCGTAATCCATAGCGGACTCCGTCGAACCTCGCCAAATTGCTGCTGCATTCGGCCGGCGCGATTAAATAATAGGTCGCCAGCCCGTAATCCGCGGTCGGCAGTGCGACTTCAACGAGTTCCGCTCCGAGCCCGGCGAGTTCTTCATACGCCCGTTTGTAGAGCGCGTCGATTTCCGGGCCGAGCTTAGCGGTCTCAAACTCCTTGACGATGCCGATCCGCAGGCCTTTGAGATCGTCGCGCAGCGAAGATGCGGCCGGCTCGACCGGGCGATCGATGCTCGTGGAATCCATGGGATCGTGCCCGGCCATGGCGTCGTAGGCCAGCGCCGCATCTTCAACGGTGCGCGTCAGCGGACCGATCTGGTCCAAACTCGACGCAAACGCGATCAGGCCATAGCGCGATACGCGTCCGTACGTCGGCTTGAAACCGACGACGTTGCAGAACGCGCCAGGTTCGCGAATCGATCCGCCGGTATCGCTTCCCAATCCGATCGCCGCCTCGAAAGCCGCGACGGCCGCGGCCGAGCCGCCCGAGCTGCCGCCCGGCACGCGTTTGAGGTCGTACGGATTGCGCGTCACGCCGAGCGCGCTGTTTTCGCACGAACTGCCCATCGCGAACTCGTCGAGATTCGACTTTCCAATCGGAATCGCGCCCGCGTCGAGCATGCGCTGAACGGCGGTCGCCGTGTAGGGTGCTATCCAGTTCTCTAAGATCTTGGACGCGGCGGTTGTCCGCGTCCCGGCCAAACACATGTTGTCTTTGACCGCGAGCGGGACGCCTGCAAGCGGCAACCTTTCACCCGCTGCCACGCGCTCGTCAACATGCTGCGCCTGTTGGCGCGCGCGATCGTGCAGCCGCGTGAGATAACATCCCAGCCGGTCGTCGACTTCATCGACCCGGGCCAGCACCGCCTCGGTCACATCGCGTGCGGAAATGCGCTTGGCGCTCACGTCGCGCACGATATCGGCCGCCGATCGTTTGACGATGTCGTTCACGGTTCGGCGATGATCTTTGGAACGCGGAAAAACGCGCCTTGGCGCTGCGGTGCCATCGACAACACCGTTTCGCGGTCCAAGCACGGTCCGGCTTCGTCGGAACGCTCGACGTTTGTGGATTCGACGACTTGCGCGGTCGCCGGCACGGCGGACGTTTCCAATTCGGAGAGCACGTTGACGTGCTCGAGCAGATCGCCCAACTGCTTACCGAAGCGTTCGACTTCGTCTTGCGTGAGCGCGATCCGCGCGAGTTTTGCAACGTACCGGACGTCTATTTTATCAGATGCCACGCCTACCTCAGGAAAGGGCGAGCAGCGCCAGCGTCTCGACGTGTCCCGTTTGCGGAAACATGTCGAACGGCTGCACCTCGCCGGGGCCGTATCCTTTGGCGGCCAGAAACTTCAAATCCCGGGCGAGCGTGGCCGGATCGCACGACAGGTACCAAATCGCGGGGATTCGCCGGGCGGCGATTGCGGCGAGCGCGCGTTGCTCGCAGCCCTTGCGCGGCGGATCCAAAAACACCGCCTCGGTTCCGGCGACGTCCTTCGCCATGGCCGGGTGGGTGAGCGCGTGCTCTACCGTGCTCGTGTGAAAGCGCGCCTTAGCGGCAAGCCCGTTGAGCGCCGCATTTTCGCGAGCCTCGGCAACGGCGAGCGCGTTCTCCTCGATCCCCAAAACCGTCGAGCCGCGCTTCGCGAAATACAGCGCAAACGCACCCGCGCCGCAGTACAGATCGAGGATGCGCAGCGGCCGTTTCAGCAGCGGATCGAGCCGTTCCAAAATACGCTCGAGGATCTCGACATTGACCTGAAAGAACGAGCCCGACGACACCCGGTAGCGCAAGCCGCCCATCGATTCTTCGATTGTGGCAGAACCTGTAAGCGTACGCTGCCTGCGCCCGAGAATTGCATTCGAACCGGAGAGATCGTAGGAGTTCGTGAGGCCCGAAATCTTCTCGAGTTTGGCTGAAATTTGCGGCGCTTTCGCCTTTAACGTCTCATCGGGTCGATCGGTCGTGAACGTCACGACGACCTCACCCGTAGCCTGCGCGGTTCGCGCGACGACGTGGCGCGCGCGCTCGAAGGCATCGGCGGTTTCCGGTTCCGCCTTCGCTGCGTTCAGCCGCGATATTTGCGCGTCCAGTCTCGGTAACACGATTGGACAGCCATCGATTTGGACCACATCGTGCGACCGCTGCTTGTAGAAACCCACGCGTTCGCACGACCGGTCCACAACCAGCGACATCTTGTTACGGTACGCGCGCGGGTTCCGCATGCCGGTGGTTTCCGCGACGGCAATATCAGCGAAGCCGCCGATGCGAACGAGCGCGTTGCGAACGACGTCACGTTTCCAGGCCAGCTGCGCCGGATAGACGAGGTGCTGCAGCTGACAACCGCCGCACTCGCCAAAGACCGGACAGAACGGCGCGACCCGGTCGCTCGACGTTTCGAGAATCGTCAGCAGTTGCGCGACGGCATATTTCGGCTTGACCGACGTGATGCGTACGCGCGCGCGCTCTTTCGGCAGCGGGCCGAAGCAGAAAAGGACGATGCCGCCGGCGCGCCCGACCGCTTGGCCGTTGGCGAGGACGTCGGTGAACGCGAGTTCGAGTTCGGAGCCGGGGCTAACGCTGATCGTCAAGCGTTTTGAGAAGTTGGTTTGCCTCGTCGATCAGTTGTTGAATGCGCCGGCTCGTGGGATCGGCCGGCCGCCGCGAAATCGCGGCGCGTATCAGCGCGAATGCAAGCGCGGCCGACAGCCCCGCAACGCCGACCCAAACGAGCGTGCGCGTCATGCTGCCGTCACGTTTTCCGTGCGATCCGTCGTTCATATCGATCTCGTCTATTGGCTGCGCGTGCATCGAGTCGGCTGTGCTCCCTTGGCTTGCTCTTCGTCACCGTTATGAGGAATGTCTTTTCGCGCCACGGAAGTCGCCTAGATGAAGTTGGCAGCATTGCTGCTTGCCGCGGCCGTTACGTTGATACCCACTTCGGGGCCCGTAGTTTCGGTGGCCTACGCCGCGTCACTGGTGGCCGTGATGGAGGGATCGGTCGCGCGAACTTTCGACTCGCGCACCGGGCTGCGCTTCGCGGGCGAAGCCAAAGGAAGCCGCGTGCTCGCGAACTTGATTCGCGCGGGTTTACGCGATCCGGATATTTTCATCAGCGCCGACCCGGCGCTCTTCAAAGGCCTCGTTCGATCGTATACCGTCTTCGGATAGGCTCGAATGGTCGTGGCTTACTCTACACAGTCCGCGCGCGCGCAACTTTTTGCCGGCGCCGCGAAGGGCAAAATCTCTCTTTTGGATGCGCAGATCACGCCCGGGGTGCGCGTGGGTCGCACCGACCCCGCCATCGATCCGAAGGGCGCCCGCACGGTGCGCGTCATTCAGCTGCTCGGACAGCGCTTCCACCGAGCGGATCTCGCCCGGAGGCTTCTGGAAAACGCGCGCGAGTTTCCCGAGGAAGACCTTGCCGTGCGCGTCCAGACCGGCGAGCTCGACGCGGGCTTCTTCTACTCGACCGAGACGGCGCCGATGGGTTTACGGACCATCGAGCTGCCCGCCGGGACGAATCTCGCGAACGATATCGCGTTTGGGATTGCCGTCTTGGAGCACGCTCCGCACCCTCAAAACGCACAGACTTTCTTGAGCTTCATCCTGTACGGTCAAGGCAAGCATATCTTGGAGTCCGCGGGACTGCACTTCTTCAAATCATTGCGGGTCGTCGCCATGCCGGCGGCTTCCCAGTAAAGGAACAGCTCGAACCTGAAATTGAGACCACGGCGCGACCGCGCACAGCGGTTCTTATTTTGGGCCTTTCTTTTCTCGATCGCTTTCCATCTCATCGCAGGTCCGCTCCTGACATGGCTCTTGCGCGCGCGTTTCGTCGCCGGCGCGCAGCAGCTTCAGCCGGTCGAAACGATCTCGGTAACGTCGAGCGCGATTCGCATGGAGCGCCGCCCGAAAGCGCAGCACCCTTCGGTCCGGCCGCCCGCGGCACAGCCGGCGCCTCGCGCCATCGCCCGGGCTCAGCCCGCGCAGGCCCCGCACCGGGAACTCGCGCGAATAACGCCACGCGCCATCATCAGCGTGCCGCGCGTAAGCGCCCGGAACGAAACGCAAACGCCGAGCTTCAGTCAACAGTTAGCAAAACAGCAAGTTGCCTTTACTCAAACGATCGCGCGGCTGCGAGAAGAAAATAATCCCGTTGCCGGCGCGGCACAACCCGTTACCGTTTCTCCGGCGAAACGCTACACGAACAACTTTTCGGGCAGTATCGGCTCACCGGACATCGGAGAAGGCATTCTTTATCCGACACAATCGTGGCAAGTAGGGCCGTGGGATTATTACTATGTGCGTTATTGGGTGCTCTATCCGGATGGAACCAGCGAAACGGGAACCGTGCCGTGGCCCGTTCGCTTTCCGCGATCGCTGGATCCGATCAAACTCGGATGGCGCAGCATGCCGCTTCCCGGCCCGGAACCGGGTTACGTTTTGCCGCCCGATGCGAACCCGCATCCGCTCGTGGCTTTTTGTTACGCGCATCGCTTCTCGTCGTGCCCCGTCGCCCACGAATAGCTACTGAAAGTTTCGCGACCGCACTCCGCTCACGACGTCGCTCGCATCGAAACTCCAGACTTTGCGCGCGAGCACGTCGATGCAGCCGCCCTGCTTCTGCAGCTTGCCTTCGACGATAACGGTCATCGATTGACGGATCGTGCGCCGGTAGCGTTCGTAGACGTCGGGCCGGACGATGACGTTCACCAAACCCGTTTCGTCCTCGAGCGTTAAGAAAACAAAACCCTTCGCAGTGCCCGGACGCTGTCGCGTGATCACCAGGCCGCCGACTTTACAGACGCGGTTGTCGGGCATCTCCGCCAAGCGGGCGGCGGGAATAACGTGCTCCTTTTCGAGCTCGGCGCGCATGTGCGCGATCGGTTGAACGTTCGCCGAGATGCCGGTCGACCAGAGGTCGAACGCCGTCTCTTGCCGCGCCGAGATTGCTGCGAAGCGCGCCGCCGGTTCGTCGATGTCCATCAGGCGGCCGAGTTCGCCGCGCGTCTCGCGTTCGTCCAATCCGCGTAACGCCCACATCGCCTCACGGCGCGAGGCAAACCACGGATCGAAAGCGCCCGCGACCGCCAGGTTTTCGATCGCTTCTTTTTCGAGCTGCGTGCGCAGCGCGAGATCGCGCAGGTCCGCAAACGGCCCTTGGACCAGCGCACCTTGCAAACGCTCGCGCTGCGCTTCACCCAAGCCGCGAATCACGTGGAAGCCTAGCCGCAGCGCACCCTGCGGATCCACAAAACTCCAAAACTCGCTGGCATTCACCGCGACGGGCTTTACCGCGACGCCATGGCGGCGCGCGTCGTTGACGAGCACTTCGGTGGAATAAAAACCCATCGGCTGGACGTTAAGGATCGCCGCGGCAAATACGGCCGGGTGATGACATTTGAGGTACGCCGACTCATAAGCGAGCAGCGCGAAACTGGCCGCGTGCGATTCGGGGAAACCGTAGTCGGCAAACCCTTCGAGCATGTGGAAGAGCTGCTCGGCGGCGGCGCGATCGATGCCGTTCTCGACCATGCCTTCGACGAGCTTTGGATAGAGTTCGCGCATGCGCTCGTGCGAGCGTTTATGTCCCATCGCGCGGCGCAAACGGTCCGCTTCGGCCGGAGAAAAGCCCGCCGCTTCGACCGCCATGCGCATGCCCTGTTCTTGAAAGAGTGGGACGCCCAGCGTGCGCTCGAGCACGGGTTTGAGTTTAGGATGCGGATACGTCACCGCTTCCGCGCCGGAACGCCGCCGCAAAAACGGATGGATCATCTGCCCCTGGATGGGACCGGGCCGGATGATCGCGACCTGCATGACGATATCGTAAAAACAGGCCGGTTTCATGCGCGGCAGCATCGACTGCTGCGCGCGCGACTCGATTTGAAAGACGCCGATCGTATCGGCCTTTTGGATCATCGCATATGTCGCGCGATCGTCTTGCGGGATCGTATGCAGTTTGAGGCGCTCGCCGCTCACCCGTTCGTGAATCGCAAACGCTTCGCGCAAGAGTGACAGCATGCCCAATCCGAGCAAGTCGATCTTGATCAGCCCCAAGTCTTGCAGATCGTCTTTATCCCACTGCACGATGGTGCGGTCGCGCATGGTGGCCCATTCCACCGGGGCCACGCGCACGAGCGGATCGCGCGTGATCACCATGCCGCCCGAATGGATTCCCATGTGGCGCGGAAAGCCGTCGATGCGGCGGCACAACGCAAAAAGACGTTCGCCCAGCTCTCCCTCGAGGGGCGCTTTCAGATGCGGGTCGGGATTGTCGCCGTAATCGCGATCGGCAAAGCCGTGATAGTCGTGCGCGTGCCCGAGCTCAGGTTTTGCGGCGACGCCTCTTGGCGGGGGAACCTTTCGACTACCCCCTTCGGACGGCTCAGGATTATCTACACCCGTGGCGCCGGCCAGCGATTCGCGCGCATCGTACTCGCGCGCGACGGCGTCGACTTGCGCGAGCGTCAGGCCGATCGCTTTCCCGACGTCTCGAATGGCCGAACGCGTATGGTAGGTAACCACCTCTGCCGCCATCGCGGCGTGCGTGCGTCCGTAACGCTTGTAGACGTATTGAAGGACTTTCTCGCGATCTTGATGCGCGAAATCGACGTCGATATCGGGAATCTCTTGCCGCCCTTCCGACATGAAGCGCTCAAAGAGCAGGTTCATGCCGATCGGATCGACCGCGGTGATGCCGAGTGCGTAACAGACTGCAGAATTGGCCGCCGAACCGCGCCCCTGGCAGAGCACGCCCAGTTCGCCGGCGGCGCGCACGATGTCCCAGACGATCAAAAAGTATCCGGCAAGATCGGCTTTGGCGATCATCCCCAGTTCGTATTCGAGTTGGCGTTCGACGGTCGAATCGAACGGCGTTGTGTATCGCTCAGCCGCGCCGCGATAGACGAGTTCGCGCAAATAGCTTTGCCGCGTGTAGCATTGCGCGACCGGGAAGATCGGAAATTGACCCGTCAGGCGTTCGAGCCGGAAGGCGCAGCGTTCCGCAATCGCGAGCGTATTGTCGAGCGCCTGCGGGTAGCCTTCGAATATCTGCGCCATCATCCGTGGCGCCTTCACGTAATGTTCGGCGTTTGGGCGAAGCACCGCGTCTTCGCGCGCCTGTGCGAGCGTCGTTTTCGCTTTAACGCAAAAGAGGACGTCGGCCAAGCGCGCGCCTTCTTTGGTTGCGTAAAAGACCCCGTTGGTTGCGACGCACGGAATATCAAAGTGGCGCGACAGCTCGAGCGTCTCCCGGCAAGCGCGTGCGTCGGCGGCGTGCAGGTGATGCTGCATCTCCAGAAAGAACGCCGGGCCGAAGCGCTCGCGCAAGACGGCAGCTTTTCGAGCGGCGGCATCACCACCGGCAAGGATCACCAAGCCGCCGGTACGGTTATCGAAATCCTCCAGCTGCAAGCGCGGATCGCCTTTGCTTCCGCGCAGTTGGGCGAGCGAGATCAGTTCGCAGAGATTGGCATATCCAAGGGCGTTTTCAACCAGCGCGACGATTCGATCGCCGTCGCCGAATGTGAGTTCGCTGCCGATAATTCCCGGAAGTTTGCGATCGGTCGCGGCTTTGCTGAAGCGCACCGCACCGTAGAGCCCATCGCGGTCGGTAAGCGCCAGCGCCGCCAGGCCGAGCGCGGCGGCGGCCTCGACCAGCTCTTCAGGATGCGACGACCCTTCGAGAAACGTGAAGTTGCTGTGCGCGTGCAGTTCGGCATAGCCGCGCATCGGCTAGCGCGCGAGCCACGCGCTCAACATCGCGAGGTCCAGCCGCGCAAGCAACTGCGGACAGGCTTGGGAACAGACATGAATCTCGCGCAGCTGCGAGCGCATTTGCTCGCGCGAACTGCGGAAATACTCGTCGATGATCGGATGGGCCAAAAACAGTTCGTTCTTGACCCGCAAACTTTTGAAACGCCGGTGGGCAAACCGCTCGGCCGGCGGGTCTCCCACAAAACAGGCGCGCAGCTTCAGCCTTCCTTTATAAGCGGGCTGCAATTCCCGGATCCGCCGCATCGGATGCTCCGAGTAGCCAATTTTCGTGAGAAAATTGGCCCCCACGAGACGAACGGGCGTAGGATCTCCCATGATCTCGAGCAGGTAGATGAACCCGTAGTTGAAGCCGGCTAATTCTTCGAGCAGCGAAAGCATGTGCGACGTGCGCGTGATCTCGCCGCTGCGCAGCCATTCCCACGCCACGCTTTGAAAGCGTAGACAGTCAGTCATAGGCGCCGCGCAAAAACCACTTTTCACCCTGTTTATAGACGCGCCAGAGCATGCCGCCCTCGAGCAGCACGTCGTATTCGTCGCGCGCGATATGCCCGCTGTCGAACCAGCCGTCGTCCACGCGCCAGGGTCCCGCGCAATTCACGACGGGCCGCGCATCCACACTGGCCGGCGCATTGCCGCGCAGCCTCACGGCCACTTCGCGCACGGGCAGCATACGAAGCTGCGTAGATGCGCGTCCTTCGATGACGTGCGCCAATGGCGCACTACTCAGTGGTTCCCTTCGACTGGCGTTTCCGGGGAAACGCTGCTCAGGACAGGCTCGCTCACCATGACAAACAAAATGAGACAACGTAAAACGTGATTCCAAAAGATGAGCCGGACGCACGTGCGCCTGATGCGTCTGGATATCTCCAACCGCCTGCAAGCGTTCCAACGCAATCGCCAGGGTCTGCGGATCGGGCTGCGTTCCCGAAAAAAGCGTGGTGAAAGTGCCGCACTCTTCCAGACGGAGCGCCTGCAGCCGCAGCCCCGTCACCGGCGCATCGAAGATGAGGCCTTCGAGTTTGGCCCGCAAAATATCGAGCACGACGCGCGGATCGGCGGTCGCCTGCGCGAAGCCGGCGTCCAACTCGCGCAAGTCGCCGTTCTCGCACTCGAACGTCGTGCGCAAAAGCGCCGCGGCTTTTCCGGCGCGGCTCAAATCGCTGCAGATGCGCTCGGCCAAAACGCGCAGCGCGAAATAGACTTGCTCTTCTTGTGCCGCGCTGCCCTCACCGAACGCAGCGGCTTCGATCTGCAGCGCGTAGGGACGCGGACGAAAAGGCGCGGGATCGATCCCCCGTGCGCAATCGTGCCAGCGCATGGCTCGCGCGCCAAAACGGCGGACAAACGGGCCGTGCGGCAAGCGCGCCAGTTCGCCGAGCGTCGCAATGCCGAGTAAGTGCAGCCGTTCGACGATGGCCGGTTCCACGTCGAGCACTTCGAGTTGCAGCGGCGCGAGTAACTGCGCTGCTTCTTCCGGCGCGCAGATGCAGCCGTCGCGCACGTAGGTTGCCGCGCGCGCCGCGAACTTGTTGGGGCCGGCCGCAGCGCGCACCGGCAGATCGAAACGCGTCAAGACAGCATGCGCGCGCGCGATCCAGTCGGCCGCCGTGCCGTCACAGCCGCGCATCTCGACGTAAGCGGTACCTTCGGCCGTATCGTCCACCAGCGGCGAAAGCGCGTCGAGATCGTCGAGCATGTCTTCCCATACGGTATGCGCGTACGGAGCATCGTGCACGAGCACGCGCGCTCCGCCGGCGGCCGCGCATGCCTGCAAGACCGTCTGTCCGCGACGCGCGCCCAGAGTGTGCGCGCGATCGTCGACCTCGAGCACGCGCCCGCGATCGGCTTTGTCGGCCAGAATGATGACATCGCCGGAGCTATCGATGCCTCGCCGGGCCACTGCCAGCCGGAACGCGGGAACGTGCACGCATAACAGCATCAGGCGATTCGCAAACGCGCGACCGCGCCGGGAGCGCTGCGGCGGTGTTTGAAGACCTGCGTGCAGACTTCATAGCCGGCCAGTTCGCGCAGCACTCCGCTGCCTTCAGTCCAAAAGATGCGATCGATCGCGCACCGCACGCGCGTCGACGCAAAATATCCCAACTCCGTGCTCGCCTGTCCTAACGCTAACAGCAGCGCGTCCGATTTTTTCGCAAGCGCGCCGAGCCGGGACCAGACGGTGCCGCGCACGTTCACGGCGGGAAGCGTCACCAGTGAAAAAGCGCGCGAGCGCAGCAAGATATCCGCGCAGCGCGCGGACGCGAGCGGAGAGTGTGCGCATACGAGCAGCAGCCGCTCGAGAACGACCCCCGCGCGTTCCAGATCGGGAGGATAGAGCGTGCCGTCGTGAATCGCGGCCGCCAAACCGCAGCGGGTCGCACTCGCCAGCGCCGCGGCTACTATCGCGGTCCCCCCCGAGCCGGTGCCCCCCTCGAGGGGCGCGATACTCCCCCGAATGAATCCGCCGGCTAGCACGCGATCCAGTTCCGCAAAGCCGCTCGAGACGGGCTTCCCGCCGGGCTCCACGATGCGTCCCGCGGCGCGCGCATCTAAGCCGGCTTTTAGGCTCGCGAACGTATCGGCAACCGCGGCAGAGACCATGGACCCTGATCCTAATCGAACATATGTTCGATGTCAACAGGTCCTTCGGCCCTATTTCGGGGTACTTTCCGGCCGAAAGTGGGGACGACAAACGCATGAACATAACGCGTTTCGTTTTCAGCGCCTGCATCGCCGGGCTCGTCACTTCGAGCGCCGCCGGTGCGGCGGAGCCCCCGGCCAAACTCCATTGCCGGCACGACCAAATTTTCTAAGGAAGGCACCGCGTACTGCGCGCCCGACGTTCCCTACGTGAACTGGTACGCCGATCAGCTGAACAGCCCGCGGCGCCCCGCATATCTGCTCAGCCGCTATACGCGCACGTCCGCAATCGGCAAAGACGGCACGTTCAGCTGCACCAATCTGGCACGCGGGCGCTACGTCGTTTGGATTGAGGGCGACCGCCGCGTCGGCGGAGATTTTTCCGGCCAGCCTGTCAGCAGCGAAACCAATGCATCCGGCCAAGTCGTCGGACCAGGCGAAATGGGGCCCGACAAGAGCACGAGCAACCTCAACAAGAACGCTTATGGCTCGGATTCCGCTTCCAATACGGCGCGGTTCTTTGCCGGGCCGCAGCACGTCGTCGTTCGCGGCCGGAACACGAAAGTGGTATTCTAACGGTGTGAATCGCCTCGCACTTCTGTGCGTTTTGATCGCGTGCGCCGCCCCGGCTTCTGCCGCTCCAAGTGCGGCGCCGCCGATCGATCTTACGACGCTGCAAACCTACGGACGGGCAGCGGCTCGATCTCAGGCCGCACCGCGTTTCCCGGTCAGGCGGCCTGTGCACCGGATGTTCCTTACGTCAACTGGTTCCGATGACGGACCGGCTCACTATCAAGCCGGCTACTCAGGTTCACTACCGGCAATGACCGAGCGCGTGAAGATAAGGCGCTTGCGCGTTCTTCCACAGCACGTGTTCCTCGAGACAACTCTTACGCGAGTGTATTTTTGAAACGATCGCTCTTCCTATTCCTCATCGCGATCACGTGCGCCGCGCCGGCATTTGCCGGAAACACACCGCCGCCGATCGATGCGGCGGCGCTGACGGCATACGCGCACGGGAACGGCACGATTTCGGGGTCCACAGATTTCGGGGGCGCAGTACAAGCATTTTGCGCGCCCGATATTCCGTACGTTGCTTGGTATGTTGAAAGAAGAAAGCTGAGTCCGAACGGCGACTTCGATTCGCGTTTGACCCCGTACGTGCACCGTGCCCGGCTCGCGAAAGATCGCACGTTTACTTGTGAAGGCTTGGCTTCGGGGCGCTATTTGGTTTGGGTGGAAGGCTACACACCGGACTTCCGCATCCCGCCCAGTTCCTCTAGCCGTCAACGGGAGGATCCAATATCGGGGCAAGTGGACCCGTACTACTCCACGGTGACCTGGACCGGGAATAGCCAGCGTGGCCCCGATCTGCTCTTGGTCGGACCCGAACATGTGGTCGTTACCGGAACCGGAGCGACGAACGTTACTCTGTAAAGAGGCGGACACATCATGAAAAAAGCTTTACTGTTCGTTGCGGTCCTGCTTTGCTGCACACTTGCCGCACAAGCTTCAACGGCGCCCGCACCGCCGATCGATACGGCCGCGCTGGCGGGATTCAGCTACGGAAACCTCACGATCGCGGGAACGGCAAAAGGGTATCGCGGCGGCACCGTTGCTTGCGCGCCCGACATCGCCTACGTTGAATGGTACATCCTTACCTCAGCGCGGCCGCAGGATTATGATTCGCGGCTCGCTCCTTATACGAAGGTGGTTTGGATACATGATGATGGAAGCTTTGCATGCACGGACCTAGGCCCGGGACGTTATATCGTGTGGGCGGCCTGGCAACGCAACGGCCATCGGCAGTTCTCGGATTCAGCGGAACCGACTTCAATCGACGAGCGCGTCAATGCTGCCGGCCGCCCGCCGGCGGTAGATAATTCTTCGGGCGAAACGCTTCCGGCCGCACCGCTGTCGTTTCCACCGGCGCCTTGGTGGACGCAACTGCGCGGACGCGGCGCGAACGTTCACGAGGTCACGGTTCAAAGTTTGGTGCATAGCGCGCCCGTGCATATCGTGCTGACCTCAAAGCCGGCCACGGTCAATTTTTAGCTAGGTAACCGCATTCGAAACGGGCAAGGCTCCGCCGTGGAACATGGGCGGCGCCTGCGCCTAGGGATCGACGTCGGCGGCACGTTTACGGATTTGGCCGCCGTCGACGTTGTCACAGGCGAACGGATTTCGCTGAAAGTGAGCTCGACGCCGCAGGCGCCCGAGCTGGGCGTCATCTCCGCCCTGCGCTCCATCATTGCCATGTTTCCGGTGCCCCCGAGCTTCGAACACATCGCGCACTCGACGACGATCGCGACCAACGCGCTGCTCGGACAGATCCATCTCGAACTGCCGCGCGTCGTCTTCTTGACAACCGCCGGCTTCCGCGACGTCATCGAAATCGGACGGCAAAACCGCAGTGAAGTTTACAACCTCTTTGTCACGCGACCGAAACCGCTGGTCGCGCGCGAAGACCGCATTGCCGTGCGCGAGCGCATGGATTATCGCGGCGGCGTGCTCGTTGCGCTCGACCAGGACGAGATAGACCGCGCGATCGCAGCCGCACGCGAACGCAATCCCGCATCGATTGCCGTGGGGTTCTTGCATTCGTACGTCAACGGCGATCACGAGCGCGAACTCGGAGCGGCGCTGGCGCGCGCATTCCCCGGAATTCCCGTCACGCTGTCGTGCGAGATCGATCCCGAATACCGCGAGTACGAACGATTTTCGACGGCCGTCGTCAACGCCGCGCTGACGCCAATCGTCCGCGGCTACATCGAACGCCTGGCTGCAGCTCTCAAAGATCTGCAGATCGACGCGCCGCTCTACGTCATGCAGAGCAACGGCGGACTCGCCGACGCCCAGCGCATCGCCGCTACGCCCGCGGCCATCATCGAAAGCGGACCGGCGAGCGGAGCGATCGCCGCCGCGTATCTCGCACGCGTATCCGGAATCGATCGCGCGATTTCATTCGACATGGGCGGCACCAGCGCCAAAGCCGGAACGATTGCCGGCGGCGCCGTGCAGATTGCGTCCGAATTTGAAGCCGCCGGCTCGACGCACAGCGGACGCGGCGTTAAGGGCAGCGGCTACCCGGTCCGCTTTCCGTTCGTGGATTTGGCCGAGATCAGCGCCGGCGGCGGAACCATCGCGTACGTCGACGAGGCCGGCGCGCTGCGCGTCGGTCCGC
>PLED01000058.1 GCA_003136355.1 Vulcanimicrobiota bacterium
A
The DNA here is from genome assembly GCA_003136355.1 of Vulcanimicrobiota bacterium. Taxonomy (GTDB): domain Bacteria; phylum Vulcanimicrobiota; class Vulcanimicrobiia; order Vulcanimicrobiales; family Vulcanimicrobiaceae; genus Rubrimentiphilum. The sequence continues at coordinate 2 of PLED01000058.1, forward strand.
AAGCTTGTCCTCGAATATTGCAAGCGCGACGATTGGGTCGCGCCGAAGGCGGCGTAGGGAAACTCTCAATTATTTGTAGTAGGGCAAGCACCGCTTGCCCACTGGTCAAGCAACGTATTGCACATGCAAGGAGAACCAATGGCGACCTTAGTCGAAAACAAGACCCTCGTCGATTACCGCGTCGAGGGCGACCACGTCGCCGTCATCACGCTCGTCGATCCGCCGGCCAACACCTACACGCACGAGATGATGCGGCAGCTCGACGAAGCGATTCTCGACGCGCGGTTCGACTCCGACGTCGAGGTCATCGTGCTTACCGGCAAGGGCGAAAAGTTCTTTTCGGCCGGGGCCAATATCGGGATGCTTAACTCGGTGACGCCGGAATTCAAGTACATGTTCTGCCTGCACGCCAACGAAACGCTGGCGCGCCTGGAGCAGACACCCAAATTGGTGATCGCCGCGCTCAACGGCCACTGCGTCGGCGGCGGTTTAGAGATCGCGATGGCCTGCGACATTCGCATCGCTCGCAAGGACGCCGGCAAGATCGGTCTGCCCGAAGTCGCGCTGGGCGTTCTGCCGGGAACCGGCGGCACCCAACGCTTGGCGCGTTTGGTCGGCAAGTCGCGTGCGATCGAACTGATGGTCACCGGCAAGACGTTCTCGTTCGAACAGGCGCAGGATTGGGGTATCGTCAGCGACGTGCTCGAAGGCGACGCCGCGTCGTTCCGCGACCAAGTGCTGACCTATGCCAAACAATTCTGTTCGCCCAACAAAGCGCCGATGGCCGTCGGCCACATCAAGCGGGCCGTACAAACCGGTATGGAACTTCCGCTCCAAGACGCGCTCGCGCTCGAACGCGAACTGCAGTCGCTGCTGTTCAAGAGCGAAGACGCCAAAGAAGGCCTCGCCGCCTACAACGAAAAGCGCGTCGCCCGCTTCAAAAACAAATAAAAAATGAAAAGCTCGTGTCAGGGGTGTGGCCGGAACTTTCAAACCGGTGCCGAGGCGCGCGCGTGTTCGTACGACTGCACCTTTTGTGCGGCATGCGCGGCCGCAATGAACGATCGCTGCCCGAACTGCGGTGGCGGGCTCGAGATCGTAAGCGAGGTTGCCTGACGTGGTGGCCGCGTTTATTTTGATGAAGGTCGAACGGCCGAGGCTGCGCTCTATCGCCGACGATCTGTTGGCGATCGACGGTATCGCCGAAGTCTATTCCGTCGCGGGCCCGTACGATATGATCGCGATCGTGCGCGTGAAGCAGCATGAAGAGCTCAACGATCTCGTTACCGAACACGTCGCGGCGCTCGACGGTATCCTCAGCACCGAGACGCTCATCGCCTTTCGTTCGTTCTCGAAGAAAGATTTAGGGCTACTGTGGGACATCGGCGAGTAGCGTCCTTCGACAAGCTCAGGATGACAAAGTTTAGGGTTGCGGCAGTGGGGCGGCGCGCAGGTCGAGTTTGACGCCCTCAACGATTCCATCGCCCGACGCTTCCCCCGCCGGCAGCTCGATCACGTATTTCGCCGGCGCCCCTTCTCGAGGAATCTGCTCGTCCGGGAGCGTTCGTGCGACGACCGGTACGTTGGAGAAGACGCGTCGTACCATGCCGTCGCCCGCGATAAAGATCATGTCCAGCGGCACTAGCGTATCTTTCATCCAAAAATCGACGCGTTCGTCGCGCTCGAAAACGAACAGCATCCCCGTGTGCGGCGGGAGCACGGCACGATCCATCAGGCCCTGCTCTCGTGCAGGTTCGGTACGAGCGGTTTCCAGCGTCAGATCCGCTTTGGGAGCGTGGACGACGATCGTTGCGAGCGCGGCTGCAAGCACGATAACGTTAAACATGCTCGAAGCTTTCTTCGTTCATCGGCTCGACGTCGTACCAGTTTCGTCCCGCTTTGAGCGTCACTTCCAGCGGGACCGACAATTCGATGGCGCTCTCCATGTGCGACCGAACGAGATCCGCGGTCTCGCTCAGTTGCGTCGCACGCACCTCGAAGATGAGCTCGTCGTGAATCTGCAGCAGCATGCGTGCCCTCAGCCCCGCGGCCGCCAGCTTGGCATCCACGCGTACCATAGCGAGCTTCATCAGGTCCGCCGCGCTGCCTTGTAACGGTGCGTTGGTCGCTTCGCGTTCCGCCGCGGAGCGCAGCATGTAGTTGCTCGACCGCAGCGCCGGCATATACCGGCGGCGGCCGAGCAGGGTCGTGACGTATCCCAGTTCGCGCCCCTGCGCGATGACCCCGTCGATGTATGCGCGCACACTGGGAAAGCGCGCGAAGTATGCGCTTGTAATCTCTCGCGCTTCGGCGCGCCCGATCTCCAAACGCTGCGCGAGACCGAAATCCGACATGCCGTAGAGCAATCCAAAGTTCACGGATTTTGCCATGCGGCGCTGATTGGGATCGACGCTGCCGCCGGCCGGCACGGCGAAAATCTGGCGCGCCGTAAAATCGTGGATATCTTGCCCTTCGTGAAATGCACGGCGCATCGCTTCGTCGCCGGACAGGTGCGCCATTAGCCGGAGCTCGATCTGGTTGTAATCCGCCGCCAGCAGTGCGCTCTCTTTTTCCGGCGCCACGAAAGCGCGACGAATTCGCCGCCCGAGTTCGCCGCGCACGGGAATGTTCTGCAAATTGGGATTAGTCGAGCTCAAACGCCCGGTGGCGGTGCTCGTTTGATTGAAAATCGTGCGCAGGCGCCCGTCGCGCGGATCGGTGAGTGCCGGAATGACGTCGACGTAGGTATTCTTGAGTTTGGTGACTTCGCGATATTCGAGCACGCGCGCGCAGATCGGATAATCGCGCGAGAGTCCTTGAAGAATCTCCACGCCGGTCGCCCACCCAGTCTTGGTTTTTTTTCCCGACGGAAGGCACAACTTTTCAAAAAGGATGTTCCCCAGCTGCTGCGGCGATCCGATGTTGAATTCGTCGCCCGCCAAATCGTAGATCTCGCGCTGCAGGCGCGCAACGGCTTGGTCGATTTCTTTCGCGAGGCGCGTCAGCTCCGCCGGATCGATCGCTACACCGGTCCATTCAAGCTTAGCAAGAATGGGAGCCAGCGGAACCTCGACGTCTTCGTACAGCCGCAGTTGATCGCGCGATTCCAGCTCGGCGCGTTCCTTTTCGACTAGACGCATCACGGCGTCGGCCTGAGCTGCTACGTCGTCCCCGGCGCTCAGCCCGAGAAATTCTTGCGCGGCGTCTTCGACCTGCCCAAACGTGCGCGAAGGATTGAGCACATGTGCGCCGATCATCGTATCGTCGGCAAAGGCCGGGGCGGTGAAACCTCGATCGTGCAAGATGTGGAGAACGGCTTTGACGTCGTGCGCGGCGAGCCGCGGAGCAGCGAGCAAAAGTTTTTCGAAAGCGCCGCGCACCGGCTGGTGCGCCAGCGATCCCGCCAAAAACGCTAGCCCGCTTCCCGTTGCGCTCGACACGCCGATTTCGCCGTCGGCTTTCACCGCGAAGGACAGCCGGTCCGCAGATGAAAGCGCCTCGAGTTCGCGCGCGAGCTGCGCGTATTCGGGCGGATCGGTAGCCGCGATGTAGGAGCGGTAGTTGCCGGTTACGCGCTCGTGCGCGTGCAGCAGCGGCAACTCCGTCGGTACGTTCAGGCGCCCCAGCAGCGTTTTGAACTCGAGTTCGCTATAGAGCCGGTACAATTCGTCGTTGCCGGCGGGCGTGTACTGCGACTCGTCCCAGTCGATCGCCAAATCTAAATGATCGTTCGCGACCGACACGTCGCGGCAGATAAGGGCCTGTTTTCCGTATTCTTCCACGAGCTTTTGCAGCTTGGGCGATCCCGCTAACGCCGGATTGGCGACGAGCGCGTCGAGCGAGCCGGCGGCTTTNNTTGTCGGACGGATCGCCTTTGAGTCCGCGATAGTCCGGCAACTGCTTCGGAGCCAAATCGTACCGCTCGCGCACAGCTGCGATATCGTAACGCGCGAGTTCCGTGATGCCGCGCCGCGTCATGAGCACCGTCGTCGCTTCGTCTACGAGCTGGAGCAAATCGAGATCGCCCGTTACGACCAGCGCGCGCTCGCCGGCCGCTTTCGCCTGCCGCGCCAGTGTCGCGATGACGTCGTCGGCTTCCTCGCCCTCGATCTCCAGAACCGGAATGCGATTGGTCTGCAGAATCTGGCGCACGAGTGCGAACTGCGGACGCAAATCGTCCGGCATCTGATCGCGCTGCGCTTTGTACTGCTGATAGAGCGCAACGCGGTGCGCGGGCAGACCCTTGTCGAAGGCGGCGATCACATGCGTCGGTTTTTCGTCGGCGATGATCTTGTTGAGCATCATGGTAAATCCATATGCCGCGTTGATCGGCATGCCGCGCGTGGTTGTCAGCGGGGGCAGCGCGAAAAACGCCCGGTAGACGAGCCCATAGGTGTCGAGCAGCATGAGATTGGCCACTAACGGCGGCCCGAATGCGAACGATCGAACCGGGTGCTTACGTTAGAACCGGCATGGAGACACCCAGACATGAGCGCTCGGCTTTCGACGATAGCGGCATGAGGCGCCTGCGCTTGGGCGGCGAAGAACGTTCGATGCGTTCCAGACTGTATTGCATAGCCGCGCTCGCGGCCGCTCTCTTGGCTTTCCCCTTAGCGGCGCCCGCGGCGCCGACGCCCGCCCCAATGCCGTCGCCGAAGCTGCCTGCAAACCCGCTGCACGTCGAATTGCAGGTCGAGGTGAACAAGCTTGGCCAAGTCGTACGCGTCCTGCACGGGAGTCTTTCGGGCGACGGACCCTTCGACACGATGGCGATGGGCAACGCGCTGCAGATTTGGATTCGCGATCAGCGTGGCAAAACGATCACGGCGGTTGTCGGACTCTATAAAGTGCACTACGACTACGATCCAAAA
>PLED01000074.1 GCA_003136355.1 Vulcanimicrobiota bacterium
GCCCGGCCCCCGGATCGGCCCGGTCGGGAAGCTCCTCGCTGGAGTAACGTTTGCGGCGGCCCAACCGGTCGCAGCAAGCGTGGTAAGTGATCGAAAATATCCAGGTCGAGAACTTCGCGCCGGGGCGGAAGGTCTTCAGGCTGCGGAAGGCTTTGAAAAAGGCCTCTTGGGCCACGTCGCGCGCCTCCTCGGAGTCGTGCAGCGTACGGTAAGCCAGGTGGTAGACAGCGCGGTCGTAGCGCTCCACCAGCATGCCGAAGGCTTCGCCGCGGCCGGCGAGGGTTTCGGCCACGAGGGTTTGGTCGTCGACCGTGGTCGCCGTATCGATGAGATGGGCCTCCAGGACGGCTGCAGCCACGCTCGTCATACGCGCGCGCGCGAAGCATTGTTTCGGCTGCCCTGAAACACTCCCCCGGGCCCCTCCGTACTTGGGTCAGAATGCGTTACTCAAGAACCGGCATCGTCGCCGTCCTCATCGCCGCCGAACTCTTCATCGCCAGCATCATCATCGTGTCGGCCGGCGGGCTCAAGACGTTTTCGAGCGCCTCAACCGGTCACGACATCGCCTTCGAGCCTTATTCTCTGCCCGCAATCGACGCGGGATCTCAACCGCGCGTCGTGATCGACGATCCCGATTCGCGTGTGGTGATCACGCCATCGGACGACGGCAAGATTCACGTCTCCGATTCGACGCGCATCGCCGGGTGGGGCTGGGGATCGCGGCCGCAGCGAGTCCAGGTGCACCAAACATCCGACGGCGTGCTGATCGAGCGGCCGTCCACGCCGGGACGCATCGTCATATTCGGTTTCGAATCCAGCGGCACGGACGTCGCGCTTCCCGCCAACGCAACGGTCGAGATCCGGAATTCTTCGGGCGCCACGCTCAGCGATCTCACGGGTACGATCAGCGCACATTCTAGCGACGGCCACATCAGCGCCACCAACGTGCGCAGCAGCGACGTTACGTTGCAAACCTCTGACGGACGCATAGTGCTCACAGGCGTTAACGCAGATAAGCTCGAGGCTACCACGCAGGACGGATCGATACACGTTTCCGATCTGCGCGTGCGAAGCGGGTCGCTGCATACGTCGGACGGTTCGATTACGGTCGCTTTAGCCGACGCGGGCGACGTCACGGTGCACGCGCGCACGGCCGACGGCAGCGTTCGCGTCAACGGCGTGCGTCAAGATGACTTGGTGCCGGGCGATTATAAACTTGGAAACGGCGCGGGCTCACTTGATGTCGCTACGCAAGACGGCAGCATTCGCGTTACCACGAACGGAGCGAACTAAATGTCCCACACGTCAGATAATTTCGTCGCGGTAATCGCGATTCTGGTCATCTTCGGCATGCCGCTTGCGTATGCGATTTCTCACCGGTGGTGGTCGCATCAAGAGCGTCTGGAGATGATCAAGCGCGGAATGTCGCCGCCGCCACCGCCGCCCGATCCGCGCGCGGCGCGGCGAGCCGAGCGCGCCGGTTACGATCCGTTTGTCTACTCCCGCGTGGGTGCTCCGCCGTACGGCGGAGCGGATCAGTCGCCGCAATATGCCGACCGCGTACTGCGCAAAGGCGTGAATATTGCGATGATCGGTTTGGCGCTGCTGATCGGGTTGTCGTTCATCCGTCCGGGTACGCCGGGTCCGTGGCTGCTCGGCGGATTGATTCCGCTCTTCGTAGGACTGGCGCAGATCATTCTGGCGCTGATGTCGGGCGCGCACTTGGGAGTCTTTACCTTCCAGGGTCCGCCGGTTCAGCCGCACACCGTGGCGCCGCCGCCGCCGCCCCCGCCCTATCAAGAAGGGCCGTACGGCTGGCGTCCGGGCAGCACGACCGAGTTGGAGCCGCCCGTCGGACCACCCGACGTCAGCCCTTAACGCAGGCCCTAGAAGAAAGAAGAACCGCCGGCAAGCCGGCGGTTCTTCTTTAGTAAGCAAGCGCGAGCTCTACTTACAGGAGACCAGGGCGATAGCCCATCCAGCCGCAGTTCTCGTCCGGACGAGGTAACCGTCAGACGTCCGGTCGTAAACCTGGTAGCCCGCTCTTAGCGCGTCGGCTAACGATTTGAAGACCATGAGACCTGCCATTTCCTGGACCCTCCTTTCTTTTTTCGTTCTATACCCTATAACGGCTTTTGTAGCAAGTAGGTTCAGTCAAATGTCGCAGCTTTGATTAAATATTGTGTAACGGGAGTATGTCCGTATGGTTGCGAGAATGAAAAATCGATGCTTCCGCGGCCGTCGGTTTCTGACGTTGTGGTGCTCGATCGCACCGAACTCGCTCGCGGCGTCATTCTCTTAGGTTTTCACGCTCCGGAGCTCGTTGACGTGACGCGTCCGGGCCAATTCGTCATGGCGATACCGCCGGGCGGCGAACGCGCCGCGACCGCGCTTGCCATCTATGAAGCTCAAGGTGAGCGCGCGAGCCTGCTCTTTTTTGTCTGCGGCGCGCGCACCCGGGAATTAGCTGAATTAAGGCCGGGCGATAAGCTTTCGCTGACGGGTCCGCTCGGAAACGGCTTCGATTTGGGAGCGGCTGCAAACGTCGCGGTCGTTGCGGGCGGCGTCGGCATCGCATCGGTGCTCCTTCCCGCGCAGCAGCTGACGCAGCGAGGATCGCGCGTCCGTCTTTTTTACGGTGCTCGCAACGTCGAATTCTTGGTCGACCGCGATCGTTTTGCGAACGCGGGATGCGAGTTGTGCTGCGCGACCGACGACGGCACGCTCGGACACCATGGCTTCATTACCGAGCTGTTAGCACAGGCGGAAGACAAACCGGATCTGATCTTGGCCTGCGGACCTTCGCCGATGCTGCGTGCCACCGCGTTCGTCGCCGCCGAGCTCGGCGTTCGGGCGCAACTCGCGCTTGAAGAGACGTTCGCATGCGGCGTCGGCGGATGCTGGGGCTGTGTCGTCCCGCTCGACCGCAAAAGCTCGCAAGCTCCGAAGTTTCCAAAAAGCGCCGGCGACTTCGTGAACGCCCGCGTCTGTAAAGAGGGCCCCGTCTTTTGGGCCCACGAGCTGCGATGGTAGCAGCGACCTGCTCGGCGAGTCCGGGGATGCACCGTTCAGAAATGTGCGACATTTTCGGACCGGCCATGGATGGCCGCTTCAAAACTTGTTTTTCCGAAAATGCGCTCAAGCGGCAAAAAAACATGGACGTTTTTTTGCCAGCGGTTTCGGGACGGAGCATGCCCGCCGCTACCATCGCGATCGAAGTGCCATGAGCGGTATGGACCTCTCCGTAAAGATCGGAAAACTCGAGCTGCCGTATCCCACGCTTATGGCGAGCGGGTGTTACGGATCGGGCGAGGAGTTTGAAGCCTTCGCCGACCTTTCGAAGATTGGGGCGGTCGTACTCAAGAGCGTGACGCGCGAGCCGCGCTTGGGCAATCCGATGCCGCGGCTGGTCCCGACGCCGGCCGGATTGCTCAACGCGATCGGGCTGCAGAATCCGGGGATCGACTGGTATCTCGAGCACGAGGTGGCGAAGTTCGCGCAGCGGCCGTGCGCCGTTATCGGCAGCGTCGCCGCGTTTTCGGTCGACGATTATGCCTACGTGACGCAGCGCCTTGCGGCGCGCGACGAGATCGCGGCGATCGAACTGAACATTTCGTGCCCGAACGTCGGCTCGGAGGGAGAGACGTTCGCCTGCGATCCCGCTCTCACGGGGAAAGTCGTGCGCGCGGTCCGGGCGGTCACGGGCAAGACGCTGATCGTGAAGCTTTCGCCGAACGTGACCGATATCGCGGCGATCGCCGCCGAGGCGGAAAGCGCGGGGGCCGACGCCTTGGCGGTCATCAACACGCTGCGTGGAATGTCCATCGACGTGCACGCTTGGAAGCCGCGTTTGGGCAACCTCACCGGCGGTTTGTCGGGACCGGCGATCCGGCCGGTGGCGGTTCTGGCCGTTTACGAGGCCGCGCGCGCCGTTTCCATTCCGATTGTCGGGCAAGGCGGAATTGAAACCGCGAGCGACGCGCTGGAATTTTTCTTGGCCGGAGCGAGCGCCATTGCGATCGGAACTGCGAATTTCACCGATCCGCGGATTCCCGAAAAGATCGTGAACGAACTGGGCGCTTATCTGGAAGCGCGCGGATTGCGGTCGCTGCGTGACATCGTCGGCAAAGCCAATGTCGGTTTCGGCACGCCGTTCCAATATGAAGGCGATGTCGGCTAGTGGCGCAGCTCGTCGTCGCCCTGGATGTCCCCACGGCCGCCGATGCGGAGCGCCTCGTCGACGAACTCTACGAACTCGACGTCCTCTTTAAAGTCGGGCTCGAATCGCTCTATGGGTACGGTGATCGCATTTTCGCGCACATGGAAGCGCGCGACGTGCGCCATTTCATCGACGCGAAACTGCACGACATCCCGCGCACGTCCGCCGCCGCCGCACGCCAGCTCGTACGGCAAGGCACGCACATTATCAACGTGCACGCGATCGGCGGAAACGACATGATGCGCGCCGTCGTCGATGGCGTCGCGGAACGCTCGGCCGAACTCGGCATGACTCCGCCGCACGTCTTCGCCGTCACGATGCTCACCAGCATCGGCGCCGAAGATCTCAACGAGTTGGGTTTTCGCGGCGGTTTGGGCGAGACGGCAATGCGGCTGTCCGCGCTCTCGCGAGATGCGGGCTGCAGCGGCGTGATCTGCAGCGCGCACGAGGTGCGCGATCTCAAGCGCTACTTCGGCGAAGATTTTTTGACGCTGACGCCGGGCATCCGTCCTGCGGGCGCGGCGCACGCGGACCAAAAGCGCGTGACGACTCCGCGGGAAGCCGTGGAAGCGGGCTCGGATTACTTGGTCGTCGGACGTCCGATCACCGAAGCGCCGAACGCGCTCGAAGCCGCCAAAGCCATTCTCGCCGAGATGCGTTGAGCCTCGACCTCGAACGGGAACTGCGCGATCGGGGCGCGGTGCTGAGCGGACACTTCCGGCTCAGTTCGGGACGTCACAGCGATCGCTTCATTCAAAAGTTTCGCATTCTGGAAGATCCGAAGCTGGTCGAGCCGGTCGCGCGCGCGATCGCCCGAGCGTTTGCGGATGCGCGCCCGACGGTTGTGTTGAGCGCGGCCGTGGGCGGAATCGTTCTGGGTTACGAAGTCGCGCGCGCGCTGAACGTCAAGGGCATTTTCGCCGAGAAAGAAGCGGGCGTTCCCGTCCTGCGGCGCGGCTTTCATTTGGACGCGGACGATCGCGTGCTCGTGGTCGAAGACGTGATCACCACCGGAGGTTCGGTGCGGGAAGTGATCGGCATCGCGCGGGCCGCGGGAGCGACGGTCATCGGAGTCGGCGCGATCGTCCGGCGCGGCGAAGCGGATTTCGGCGTGCCCACCGTTGCGCTGCTGGAAATGCCGATCGTCTCGTACGATGAGGGCGAGTGTCCGCAATGCGAGCGCGGAGCGCCGATCGACGATCCCGGATCCCGCCGCCGCTAGGCATGGAACGCCTGGCGCGCAGGCGTAGTAGGTAAGCAGACATGCTAAACGCAGCCGTCGGCACGAACTGGCGCCGCATCGCCATCGTCGTCGGGATCATCGTGCTCTTTGGACTCGCGCTTTGGTTCGCGGCGCGCATTCCCAAGACGATGACGATCTTTGTGATCGCGCTGTTCCTCGCGTCGGCGGTTCACCCGATTTCGAAGCGACTGGAGCAGCGGCGAGTCCCGCGGCCGCTCGCCATTACGATCGTTTTCACCGTGCTGATCGTGATCGTTACCGGCTTTATCGTCATCGTCATGCCGATGCTCTTCGCGCAGTCGCAAGCGCTGCTCGCAAACGTGCCTGAATACATCAAGACCACGGAGACGTGGATGCTCGGCATGCGCGCCGGTATCCAACACCGCTTTCCGAGCCTGAATATACCGTCGCAGGTCTTCAACGTGCAGCAGTTTAGCGTGGAGCATGTGACGGCGATCTTCACGGCCGGTGTCGCTTCGGTCGGCGCGCTGGCGCTCAACGTCGCGACTGCGCTGTTCATCGCCATCTCGGCACTGATTCTGTCGGTCTTCATGCTGCTGAACCAAGACCAAATGGCCGGCGGATTCGCAGCGCTTTTTCCCACGCGCAGGCGGCAAACGGCGCTGATGCTGGCCAGTCAAGCCACTCACATGTTCGGGAGCTATATTTCGGGACAGATCATCGTCTGCACGATTACCGGCGTTCTCATTGCGGGCATCACCGCGATCTTAGGCTTCAAGTTCGCGCTGCTCTTCGGATTGGTGAGCGCCGTTTCGTATGCGATCCCGATCGTCGGCATGATCGTCGCGCATCTGCTCGGCCTCGTCCTCGCTGCGCCGCAAGGCGCTTGGATGGTCGTCGAAGTCGAAACGGTCACGTTTATCATCGCGCGCATCAGCGACAACATTTTGGTTCCGCGAATCATGGGCGAGAGCATCGGCGTCTCGCCGATCGGCGTCATGTTCGCCGTCTTCGCCGGCGGAGAACTTTTTGGTCTGCCTGGTCTGATTCTCGGAATTCCAGCCGCCGCGCTCATCAAACTCATCTGGGGATATTTCATCGGACCGTGGCTGCACGCGCAGATTGAGTTTGCCGACCTCGCCACGCCGGCGCCGCCCGCGGTCACAGTTCTTCCCGACGTGGAAATCATCGTCGCCGAGCCTTGACCAAGCGGTTCGTTTCCGAAGCGTTAACGCCGGTGGTCGAGTCCTTTGACTCGGCTGCCATGGAACACGGCGAACCGGGTTTGCCGAGCGCCTTCGCATGGCGCAACGAAACGCTGCCGATAAAAAAGGTGCTGAAAGTCTGGCGAACGTTGCGGGAAGATCGCGGCGACAAGTATCTGGCGCGTCACTGGTACGAGATCGAGGACCCGCAGGGCCGCCGGTTTACGATATATTTCGACCGGCAGGCAAAGGTGGGGAAACCTCGCTGGTGGCTTTATACGCTAGAGGAGTAGCTACATCGTTTCGGGTGCGCTGACGCCGACCATGCCCAAGACGCGCGCGAGCACCGCTTGCGTTGCGATGCACAGACTCAAACGCGCCAGCCGTTCGCCCCGATCGGGCGCGAGGATCTTGCATTCCGTGTAAAATTGATGAAAGTCGGACGCTACGTCGCGTGCATACCGCGTCAAGCGATGCGGCGCCAGCCGTTGCACGACGTTGGTTACCAGGCTCGGCAGTTCGGCGATGCGCCGGATGAGCGCGAGTTCGGCGGGATGGCGCAGCGATTCTAGCGGCGCGCCCGCGTGGGCGGCTTCAACATCGGCGGCGTCGGCGTTCTTAAAGACCGAAGCGATGCGCGCGTGACCGTACTGCACGTAGTAGACCGGATTCTCGTTGCTCTGTTCTTTGGCAAGCTGCAGATCGAACGTCAGCGGCGATTCGGGCGCCGGCAACACGAAGAAGAATCGTGCCGCGTCGACGCCGACTTCGTCGATGATGTCGTCGAGCGTGACGATATGGCCGGCGCGTTTGCTCATGCTGACCTGCTCCTGGCCGCGCATGAGCGTGATCTGCTGCGCGATCAGGGCGTCGAGCCGATCGCGATCGTAGCCGAGCGCTTCGGCGAGTCCTTTGAGCCGGCCGATGTATCCGTGATGGTCGGGGCCGAGGATATCGATGACGCGCTCGGAGCGTTGCAGTTTGGCGTAATGGTAGGCGACGTCCGTGCAAAAGTACGTCGGCCGGCCGTCGCTGCGAACGAGCACGCGATCTTTATCGTCGCCGAACTGCGTGGCGCGAAAATAGATCGCGCCGTCGGCTTCGTAGGTAACGCCGTCGTCAACGAGCCTCTGCAAGCCGGCTTGCACGGAGCCCGCATCCTGTAACTCTTTTTCGCTCTGCCAGAGATCGAAATGCACGCCGAAACGTTCGACGGTGCGGCGCTGCTGTTCGACGAGCGTATCGCGGCCGACTTGGGAAAAAAGCGGAAGCCACGCGCTTTCCTCTTCATACACCCATCGCTCGCCGTCGGCGTCCGCAATCGAGCGAGCGATGGGCTCGAGATACTCTCCGGGATAGCCTTCCTCGGGAAACGGAAACTTCGGATCGTAGATCTGACGGTATCGAGCGTAGACCGAGCGGCCCAACGTATCCAGCTGGCCGCCCGCGTCGTTGATGATCCATTCGGTGAAGACGTCGTAGCCGCAAAATTTCATGGCGTTGGCCAGCGTCGCGCCGATGCTGCACGTGCGGCCTTGCACGACGACGAGCGGTCCGGTTGGGTTCGCGCTGCCGAACTCGAGCGAAATTCGTATGTTGTTTGGCGGCTGTTGTCCGAACGCCGCGCCGTCCCGAATAATCTGCGCTAGCGCCGCCTGCCAGATTTCAGGCTGAAAGCGTAGGTTGATAAAACCGGCAGTCGCTGAAATGTCTGCGAAGAGCTCAGCGAGTTTCGGTATGCCTTGCACATCGGCAACAAGCGCCGCAGCGACTTGCTGTGGCGCCGCGCGCGCTACTTTCGCAAGAGAAAATGCCGCGTTGGTTGCAACGTCGCCGAACTCGGGGCGCCGCGGAGCTTCGAAGGCTACCTCCGTTTCGGGCGCGCCGGGATAACGCGCGGCGATCGCGTCGCGCAGCGCACGAGAGAAAATGGAAAGAGCGTCAGTGGTGATACGGCTCACTGCGCGCGATCTTCGCCGCCCGGTAGAGCTGTTCCAGCACGATCATGCGCGCCCACTCGTGCAAGAACGTCAGCTTGGAAAGCGACCAGACGAAATCGGCGCGCGCCCGCACGTCCTGCGCTAAGCCGAACGTGCCGCCGATGATCAGCGTCAACGGGCGGCCCCGCGACTCGAGCTCGATGATTTTTGCGCTCAGCTCCTCGCTCGACAACTCCGTGCCGGCGCGGTCGAGCGCCCAGAGCACGCCGTCGCCGGCGGCTTTCAAGAGGCGCTCGCCGTCTTCACGGATCGCCCGAACCGGATCGGATCCACTCGAAGCGCGCACTTCGGTAACCTCGATACGATGGTAGGCGCGCAGGCGCTTCTGAAATTCAGCGCAGACCGCGGCCGCGGCCGGGTCGCGCAGCTTTCCGGCGGCGACGATTCGCAGATGCATGCGCTTCAGGTTCGCAACGCCGTCCGCGGCCTCCGTGTTGGAAGAAGGACGTGCAGCAGATGGTGCTCTTCGGCTCAGGAGACCGTAAATTCGTCGACGACGACTCGGGCAAGATCGCGTACTATCCGGCTGTCTTTAGCGCCGGCGAAAGCAAACGGCTCTTCGAGCATTTTTCTAAAAACCTGGAGTGGTCGCACGAAACGATGTGGATGTACGATCACACGGTCGAGGTCCCGCGTCTGATTGCGCGCTTTTCCGGCGAGGGCGACATGCCCCGCGAGGTTACCGCCGTGTGGAAGCGCGTCGAAGAGTTTTTGAAGGCGTCTTTTAATTCCGTCTCCTTTCAATACTATCGCGATGCCAACGACAGCGTCTCGTGGCACAGCGACCACACAGAAGATCTCATCGAGAACGCGATCGTCGCGGTCGTGAGCCTCGGAGCGGTCCGCGAGATGCGCGTGCGCAGCAAAAAGCGCCCGCGGCGGACGTTCGCCTGTGCGCTCGATCCGGGCAGCATGTTCTTCATGGGTGGCCGCGCGCAAGATTTTTGGGAGCACCATATTCCAAAACTGCGCGATGCGGTCGAGCCGCGGATCAGCATCGCTTTCCGCCAGAAACGATAGCATATCGCTGGCCGGCGCGCGCTTCGATTGCGCCTTGCAGGTCCAGCACGGAAAGCGCCGCGAGCAGATCCGGCGTGCTGCCGCCCGCGGCTGCGCAGAGCTCGTCGAACGTCGTCTCACCGCTGCGCAGAATCGCAAGGACCTTCGCCTGCAGCGGATCAGCCGGCCCGACGCGTTCCTCTTGCGCGCCAAGCGGGAGCTTCATGATCTGTAGCTCGTCCAGTACGTCCTGCGCGCTGCGCGCCAGCGTGACGCCGTCGCGAATGAGCGCGTGACAGCCCGCCGAGTGCGGACGGTCAATATCTCCGGGCACCGCGAAAACTGGAACGCGACCCGCCGCCCAACCGGCGGTGTTGAGCGCACCGCTTCTTGCGGGCGCTTCGATCACGACGACCGCGTCGGCCAGCGCTGCGACCACGCCGTTGCGCTGCAAGAACTGATGCGGAATTGCCGGATGCTCCGGCGCAAACGGCGAGAGCACCGCGCCTGCGTTCGCAACTATACGATCCGCGAGCGCACGGTTGCGGCGCGGAAAAAACTTCTCGTGTCCGCCGCCGAGCACGCCGATTGTCGGCGCGCAAGCGTCGAGCGCGCCTTCATGCGCTGCCGCATCGATCCCGAGCGCCAGCCCGGATATGATGCAGCACCCCGATGCGCCGAGATCATGCGCGAATCGCCGCGCGTTACCGCGGCCGTACTCGCTTGCCGCGCGCGTTCCGACGATCGCAACGCACGGAATTCTCAGTCCGGCGAGATCGCCGCTCGCCCAAAGCCCGTCGAAAACCGCCGGAAGCGGCCTCGGTGCGCGGAGCGCTTCGAAGGCCGCCCGGGATTGCCACTCCGGTTTGTTCACCATGGCCCTTTCACGCGGGAAGCGCCCGCCTGAAAGGGGCACCCTGTCGCCTGAAGGCCTCTCCCTCGTGGCCACGAGGGGGAAAGTCGGGCACGCCTGGGAATAGGGCCCCCAACCCGGCAGGGGCTATCCATCGCCGGCACCGGTCTTGAGAGGAATCGAACGTGGCAGCTGAAGCGTACTGTGTGAAATGCAAGACCAAGCGTGAAATCAAAGACGCCGTTCAAATCACAATGAAGAACGGCCGTCCTGCTACCGAGGGCAAATGCCCCGAATGCGGGACGAAGATGTTCAAAATTGGGGCCTCGAGCTAAGAGCGCTCGGGCTTACAGAAACAAGAGCCGGCGGCAGGACCGCCGGCTTTTTCTTTAGGGACTATTCTGCGATTCGGCGCTTGCGTGCGCTTGTTGCCTGTGTTTTGCCACGAGGTTCAGGAGCTGCATGCTCAAGTAGACGCGAGCGTCTTCGGGAAGCGGCTCCGGCGCCGACCGGCTGAACTGCAGAACGATGTTCTCGGCCTGAGTATAGGTTAGGCCCGGGCTGGTTACTGCCAACTCTTCGGCCGCCGCCTTAAGGCGGGCCCAAAGTTGGTCTGCGCTCTTCATGAGCGTGGCCTCTCCGCAGAATGCGCATTGGCCACCACGCGTGAGCGGTCAAACCGTATAGTTGCGAACTTTAGTGTACCACGACGAGAAGGCGGTCGCTTGGCCGCACCCGATTCTTTACGCGAAGCACTACGCCGGGCAGAGCCGGTCTTGGCTATTATATACTTGACAAAAGTACCTTAATGTACTAAGATCGTGGCATGGAACAGCCGCGCACGTTACTCGAAGCCGTCCGAATGTTCAAAGACCCGGCGACCGCTGAGGATTATTTTGCGCGCCTCCGTTGGCGCGCTGTTGTCGCCTGCCCGCGTACCGATTGCGGTTCTGTTTCCGTCGCGCACTTGCCCAAGTACCGGCGTTGGTATTGTAACGATTGCAAACGCCAGTTCAGCGTAAAGACGGGCACGATCTTTGAAGAGTCGCCTATCGGCTTTGACAAGTGGCTCCCGGCGCTTTGGATGCTGTCGGCGGATCGCAACGGTATCAGCTCTTGCGAGCTAGCCCGTGCGCTCGGCGTGACACAAAAGACAGCGTGGTTCATGCTTCATCGTATCCGTCTCGCCATGGAAACCGGAACCTTCACGAAGTTGTTTGGCGAGGTCGAGATTGACGAGGCGTACATTGGCGGAAAGCCGCGTCATCGTGGGCCTGGGCCAACCGGAACGAAAAGCCAAGGCCCGCGATCAGGCGGGAAGGCAATCGTCTTAGGGTTCCGTCAGCGCGGCGGTCACGTTCGAGCGATGGTTATTGACAACGTAAGAAGGACCACGCTCTTGCCCAAGATTCGCGAACACGTCGTGCCGGGATCAATCGTCTATACGGACAGTCTTAGCGCGTACTACGATGCCCGCGAACTATACTCGCATTTTACAGTTAACCACGCCTACGAGTATGTTCGCGGGAACGTGCATACCAACACGATAGAATCGTTCTGGAGCGTGCTGCGGCGCACGTTGCGCGGAACATATGTCGCGCCGCGCCCGTGGCATTTGCAGCGTTACCTTGACGAGCAAATCTTCCGGTTTAATCGGCGCGACGAAAAGGATGGTCCGCGTTTCGTGCAGACAGCCAAAGCGTCAGAAGGCAAGCGGATAACTTACAAACAGTTGATTGCGAGGCAGCGGTAGTGAAGCGAGTCGTTTTCGAGGTTGCAAAAATGACCGGCTGCGCCATCTGCGGTGAGCCGGTTATTTTCTTGGGGCCGAAGGTATTGGCTAACGGCGAGCGTTTTTGTTCTGAGGTTTGCTGTGTCATCGATCAGGCGATCACGCCCGGGCATTGGGTTGACGCTAGTGAGTTAGCTCGGGGCGGAAGCTTACACAACCGCCCCGAGCTATGGTCCGATCCCTAGTACTTGGGAAGCGCCAACAGATTATCGGTCCAGATTCCGTCCGCGTACGTTTGGACCCATTTCGTCCATCCGTTGCTGTTGACGTATACCTCTACTTCGTTACCGTAGGGGTCGTGGACGTAGCCGCTGTTACCGCGTTCGATATACGCGACCCACGCTGCGCGTGAGTCGTCGTAGTTTTGCCCTGCAGATGTTGCCTTGAGGCTGTCGATGTGCTCGTGGCGGCTACCACCAACGAGGTGGACCGCCGTGAATCTTACTCGCATTCTTTCTTCTCCTTGCGCTGCTGCGCGGTAGGCTTAGATAGAGGAAGAAAGGCTGCCGAGGAGCTAGACTACAGATGCGACCCTGTGGCCTAGCCGATCTCGGCAGCCCGGTTCCCGAAAACGGCCGTCAAGGTCGTTTTCGCTATTCCGGGTGTTTTACGCCGACCTCAACCCTCGGTGGGGCGATTAATATGAGGTACGGCCCCCGGCCCTCATGTGGCCGGCGCTCGAACGAGATTTCACCGGATTTGCGCCCCCTTTCATTTGGACACTGTGTAAAGTAGAGGTCAATCTACGAGCGCCAGCGGGCCGCTTTTCTGACGGACGTTTTTGACCATCAGGAACGTGGCGCGAAAAGACTCAATCCAGCGTTCCAGGTCATCCTCCGATTGAAGCTCGGGCACCGCAGCCAGCACGCCCGCGAGCGCGGGATGAAGCCCACCTGGAGACCCGAGGCGGTAAGGAGACGGGCTTGTCTGCGGCTGGCTCGTGTGGGTAACTTGTGGATTAGTGGTACGTTGGCGCTTGGTTACGGGCTTGGCCGCCTTGCGAGGAACCCCCTGACCAGGGCGCTGACTTGGCCGATCTTGAACGTCCAAACCTGCCATGATACAAAGCCCCAAAAACAGCGTGGTCATGCGCTCTTGCTGCCCTTTCGGGTTCATCGGGCGGAAGGCGTCCCGGACGAGCTGGCGTGGCGACGTTTCTGGGTTCGCCACTTTGAAGATCGGGGCGTACGCCGTGCGGAGACCGTCCAGTAACACCTGCGACCAGTCGCCTTCGGGGGCTAGGTGGAGGCTCTCGCCAAACTCGGTCGGCGCACCAGTCTCATCGATAATTCGGAGGAACTTAAGGGCTTGGAGAACGCGAGGGATGTTCCCCTCGCTGAGCCCCAAAGCGTTCAAATAGTCGGTAGTTACGCGGGCGGGCCAACCATTGGCCCGAACCCGAGTGAACAACCGGTCCAGATTCTCAGGGGGCGCGTAAGGGGCGTAATACTCAGACATGATCGACTTCCTGTTCCTTTTACCGTGATTCGCGCTCTCTCCTGCCTTGCGCGTTCACGGTTCACATTCTTTATGTTATAAGTATTAAGTTAAGTTACTTGATGTGTAACGAGTATACAAAGTAAGCTGAGCTCATGCAAGCTGAAGTATACGTCGTCGAAGGTGGATGGCACGCTCACGATGCCGAGACCGGCATAACGACGTTCGGTCTCACCAGGGAAGACGCGATAGCCGCGCTCGAAGCTGCCCGCCTGCGGCGCGAGCAGCTTCGCGTGCTAGCTGCTGCGAGGCGAACCGCGTGAGTAAGAGGCGCCCCCCAGCGGCGGGCGTGGCTGATTTCGAGGCTTTTGTCCAGGCCGTAGCCGCCGTCCCCAAGGCTGAGGCAGACTTTCTGGAAGCGCAGAGGCAGAGGCGGCTGAAGGCCGCCAAGGCGAGGCGCAAGCGCAAGGCCCCAGCTAAGAAGTGAACGTGTCGTCGTAACCGGACGGGCATCGCGGTAGTGGCCAACATAGTCACAGCCCTTAACGCGGTCAGCGATCTTGAGGCTTTGGCGGACGCCTTCAGGCTGGATCACTACCGGGTCCGCGCAGAGGTTCAAGTCGAGGCCGATCCTCACAACTACACAATCGACGTGCAGGGGCGCTTTTTTGACAAGAAAGACGGTAAGGAGGTCGGCAAGTTCCGGCGCAAAATCGAGCTGGTCGGCAAGCGTTTTAGGGTCTACCATGCAGTTATCGAGATAGACGACGATCATGCCGACGACGGAGTCGCCTGGGAACACTACAAGCGGGCCCTGCGTTACTACTACGCCATTCTGAAGGCCGACAAAGTCTACATGGATGCCGAGTACGATGGACCCTATACTTGGGTGGATTTTGGCTTCGAATTTACAGATCGTGATTGGCAAACTATGCTGGCGGACTTGGAGCGTATTCATCTCAGCCATTATGGGGAACCGTTCAGACACAGCCTTCCAGTAGCGGGAACGGCCATGAAACACCTCAGGGGTGACGACGGGTATAAGATAGGCAGAGACGCAATTCGTTCGGTCCAGGCCAGGCGAGGAGGCAGTCTTCGGATGGAGCTGGATTTTGCGGATAAGGACACCCTTGTGTTCTTGAGGAAGGAGGGCCTACTAGATGAAAACTGAGCTATCGCCATCAAAACGGGGCATCCCGCCGCTTGAGCGGTTTCGGGAGAGCGGTCGCTCTCGCGCTGCTGCGGAGCGCCGTCAGGGGGGCTCCCTAATCATAAGGACCAGGAAAAAGGCCCTCGCACCAGCCTAGCAAGCCTGACTCAATAATGTATCGAGAGGATCGGCGATTGCCGGTCCTTTTTCTATAGCATCTCCCCCACTTTACTCAGGTATATAATAGCGCCGGTCTTTGCGCCTCAACGGATAGTGGTCTATAATAGGGGGACCCACAATATGTGGGCGTCCGATGAGGGCTCGCCGCTGATTTGTCCCACCTGCCGCAAGAACGAAACCCGCGTCGTTGATTCGCGCGACGATGAGAGCGTCGTGCGCCGCCGGCGTGAGTGCCTCGATCCGCGCTGCAAGCACCGCTTCACGACGTACGAGCGCATGGAAGCGCCGCGGCTCTTCGTGGTCAAGAAAGACGCGCGCCGCGAGCAGTTCAGCCGCGAGAAGATCCTCGCGGGCTTGCGCCGGGCGTGCGAAAAGCGGCCCGTCTCCGAAGCGCAGATGGAGGCGGTGGCCGCCTCGCTCGAGCGCGATCTCTTCGCGCGCGGCGAAAGCGAAGTTCCCGCGACGCTGATCGGCGAGAAACTCATGGAGTCGCTGCGAAGTCTCGACAAAGTTGCGTACATCCGCTTTGCAAGCGTCTACCGTCAGTTCCGCGACGTCGAAAGCTTTCAAGAAGAGTTGGCATCGCTGCTTGCCAAGTGAGCGGCCATGGCTCCCGTTACGGTCGCGGTCAAGAGGCTGCCTGAAGGCGAAGGACTTCCACTTCCAAGATACATGAGCGAAGACGCCGCCGGCGCCGATCTTTGCGCGGCAGTTGTTGAAGATCTGACGCTTGCGCCCGGCGCGCGCGCGCTCATTCCCACCGGCATCGCCATCGCGCTGCCGCCCGGCACCGAAGCGCAGGTGCGGCCGCGCTCGGGGCTGGCCGTGCGGCACGGGCTCACCGTGCTCAACG
>PLED01000007.1 GCA_003136355.1 Vulcanimicrobiota bacterium
GCTCCGAGCAGCATCGCCGTATGCGCGTCGTGCCCGCACGCGTGCATCTTTCCCTCGGATTCCGAACTGAACGGTTCGCCGGAGCGCTCCGTTATCGGGAGCGCGTCCATATCCGCGCGCAGACCCGCCACGTGTCCCGGATGCGTGCCGCGAACAATAGCGACTACGCCGGTGCTTGCGCAGCGCCTATGCTCGACGCTGATTCTGTCGAGCTCACCTTCGATCAGACTTTGCGTACGCGTTTCCTCGAAGCCGAGCTCGGGGTGGCGGTGAATGTCGCGCCTTAGTTCCACAACGCGCGACAGGACCTCGTCTTGCAGGCTCACGGTCATGCGACGCAGTTCCGCGGCGGTGAACCCGGCCCTCCGAGCGAACTACCGCCGTGATGGTCTCGGCAGACGTATCCTTGGCGAATTTGATGAACCGGACCGCAAGTGCGTACGTGCAAAACGCCCCGGCTTTCATTGTCTATCGCGAGCACACGCACGTCGGCGCCGTTAGCCTCGGACGCACGCAGGACATCGACCGCTCCGTGAAAGTCCGCCAAGCCGACAATTACGCGGTCATGCAAGACTTGCCGCAAGGCGCCGAGCGCACCGGGCAAGCGTTTCCCATCATTCCATACTTCGATCCGTTCACGCAGTTCTCGTTTTCATGGTTTGCCAACCTGAAACGCGTCGATATCACCATCCAGCGAACGGCACCCGGCCTTCTGTCTTTCCCGGCGGCCGATCCCAGCGTGGACGTCCTGCTGCCCTACTTCAGTTTTTGGGCGCCGGCTTATGCGCCCGACTCCACACCCACGCGCGCGGACATTCTCATCACACCGACGTCCCTGTATTCGCCGGATTCGCTCTACCCGGCGCGAGTGACCGAAGATCCGCGAACGCATCTGCCGGCGCACATCGAAATGCGCACGGCCAATGGTGACGAAATTATTACGCTCGACTACCAAGTGCTCCAAAACCACTGGGTGATCACGCACGGCACGTTCACGTCCCGGCAGCACGTCGGCCCGCTCTCGTTTCAAGTCGTCTCCGACACGACGTACGACCAATTCGAATTTCCGGCCAACGCTCCCGACCCGCGGCTCGCCGCGTCTTTTCCCTAGCCTGACTTGCGCGGCCGGCTTACTTTGTGATACAAAGTAACGGTGAAACCGAAGGTTTGGTACGTGGTCGCTGCGGTCGCGACGGTCGTTTTGATCGGCGGGGCATTCGCGGCCTGGGCTGTGGCGCGAATACCGTATGTCGTCGCGGTCGGAACGCCAATTCGGCATGACGATTTTCTCTTCACGGTTACTTCCGTCCAGCGGCGCCGCTTGGCCGGCGGCAGTGCGCATTATCTCGTCGCCGTGCGCGTGCAAAATCAAGCGAAGATTGTGGGCTATCGGTGGCGCGACGCAATCGCCTACGTGCGCGCGTTTGATAGCGGGGGGTTCGGTCACGATTTTTTCCCTGTAACGCACGGATCGTTTATCCTGCAAGCCGGTGACGAGCGCACGGCAAAACTCGCGTTCGACATTCCCGCGGGTTACTCGAGTGCAAACCTGCGCTTTTGGGACGGCGTCTTCATGGGCGACGCTCTGAACGGCGCCGCGTATGGCAAAGCCATCGTTCCGCTCGAGCAGTACGATCCGCCGTTCGGAACCTAAAAAGAAAGCCCGGCTGTGAGCCAGGCCCCTTATGATTCGGAGAGGGAGAGATTCGAACTCTCGGAACGCTCATCACGTTCGCCCGCTTTCGAGGCGGGTGCCTTCAACCACTCGACCACCTCTCCGTAAAGCCGAAGGTTTTACGGGGGCCCCGTTTTCCTTCGCTTCCGGAAGAACGCCTGCAGTTGAGCTGCCGTTTCTTCTTCTAATACCCCGCCGGTTACGTCGATCCGGTGATTGAGTTCGGGGTTCTGAACCAGGTTCACGACGCTGCCGGCCGCGCCGCCCTTGGGGTCTTTGCATCCGTAGACCAGCCGCTTGATCCTCGCCGCTACCATCGCTCCGGCGCACATGACGCACGGCTCTTTGGTCACATACATCGTCGCATCGGGCAGGCGCCAAGCTTTTAATTCAGACGCTGCCCGCTGCAGCGCGAGCATCTCGGCATGGGCGGTAGCGTCACCTCGCAGTTCTTTTTCATTTTTTCCCTCGAAAATTTTATTATCGCACACCAGGATGGCACCGACGGGAACGTCACCGTTAGCCTCGGCGGACGCGGCCAACACCATGGCGCGCTCTATGCCGTTCTTGTCGCCGGAGTCCACTGATATATCAGGACAGAACCGCCCATAATACGAAATCGCAGCCATCCCGCGCGCTGCGCCGTAACTTTACGGTGACAATTCGCGCAACGGACCTCGCATTTTTCGATTTCCTCCATGATTCGTTTCCACGATCGCCGCTGGACCAGATACGCGATGTCGGCCTCTTTCGCTCCGACATGATCAAATTCAAGCACTAGCGGGTCTGATTCTCCGCAATCCACGCACGGATGGGATGCTAAATACTCATTCATCTGTTGATAGTTTGTCAGTTTTGCGTTGAATTTATTTTTACTTGCCTTTGCAACGTATGCCTCTTTGTTTTCGAGGTAATGCTGCCGGCCGTAAGCGCGTTTACACGGCTTACATTTACCTGACTTGTCAGCGGAAGCAACAAATGCTTCTCCGCAGTTGACGCAAGCGCCCATGTGGTAAATTATACCACATGGTTTGCGTGAAACATCCAAGTTGTACGATGCGTTAAAGTAAATGGTGCGCTCGGCGGGACTCGAACTCGCGGCCTCTTCCTTCGGAGGGAAGCGCTCTATCCAACTGAGCTACGAGCGCACGTTGCAAAATGACCGACTAACGGGACGCTTCCGGAGTATTTCCAGCGCTAGGAATATGCTTGAACAGATCGAGTTTGTGATCGATCAGCGAGCGGTAGAATTTTCGCACGCAATCCGGGTGTCCGAAAAAATAGGTCCGCGCGTCAGCTAAATCGTCGCCGGCACTATCGGGAACGTAGTGCGCAATTTCGATCTCTTCCATCTGATTGCGATCGACGGCGTGCGGACAGAAGTCGCACGGAACAGTTGACATACGACATCATTTCAGAGCGCTTTTTGGAAGCACCTGCGGCAATACGCGACGAGGAATTGGTGACTCGGGTAGGATTTGAACCTACGACCTAGGGCTTATGAGTCCCCCGCTCTACCACTGAGCTACCGAGCCGCATTCGTCTGACGCTCTACTGTATCAAATCTCGGAGCGAGGGTTCAAGGCCACTCCCCGGAAAATTCTCTGTAACCGACTCTTCCTTCCAAAGCGGGTGACTCATGCGGATACTTTCGACACTGCTGGGAGCCTTGTTCGCGCTCTCTCCCCTCGTGGCACGCGCCGACGGCGCCTCGGACCTGCTCGCCAAACATAAAACCTTCGCCGGGTGGCAAGCCGGAGACGGTTCGCTCGGCTCAATCGTCCTTGACGGTACGATGACGTCGCAGCGAACGGGATCCGCCGCAACGTACGCTACCGTGCACGAGGTTCGGCGCCGGCTTGCGGAACGCGAAACGCGAACGCTTGCCGACGGCACAATCGAAAACGCCGGCTTTACGGGCAGCGTCTTTTGGGCAACGAACGAAAACGGCTTCACGCATCCAATCGTCGGCGAAGCCGAAAAATTTGCCATCGCCCAAGAGCTGCTCTTCAACGAAGGGGCATCCGCCCTCGCCGGAACGATCGAGGGAACTGATACCGTCGCCGGCGTTCCTTGCACTATCGTACAAGTGAAAGCCGATGCCTCCGATCCTTTGAACCTGTGCATCGATCCGCAGTCCGGTGCCGTAAAGCGCGCCGTGATAGACCCGGGCGGTACCTACGAACAAACCGTTGACATACTCGCTTATGCCGATGCGGGACCCGGAAAGAAAGTCATTTCGCAATGGCGCTTCCAGGGAAGCGACTATACGCACCTGATGACAAACGTCGCTGCGAATCACTTGGTGACCGACGCCGATTTGCATCCGCCGGCTCAAACCGCGTCGTGGACGTTTGCCGGCGGGCAGTCGTTTCCGATGGAATTCCACGACAACGATAACTCGCGCGGCTTCTTCGTCGCGGCGTCCTTCAATGGCGTCAAGGGCCGCTTTCTTGTTGACACGGGCGCGTCGGAGATCGCACTCAACCGCACCTTCGCCGGCCGCGTGCACATGAAACCGTTGCGATCGGAGATGGCCAGCGGAATCGGCGGGGCCACCAAAGCGGAGATCGGTAAGATCGACACGTTTCAGATTGGCGGAAACACGCTTTCGAATGTCATCGTGAGCAGTCTCAGTTATGATCTCTGGGACGGCAAAGATCAGAACGGCAATGAGATCGACGGCATCATCGGGTACGATCTCTTTGGCGGCGCGATCGTTGCCATCAACCTTGATTCGCAGCAAATGACGATCTTCGACCCGGCCAGCATGCAGCTCTCGGACTCGGGTGCGATTCCGCTTACTGTCGATCTCGAAAATCTCGTGCCCTCGATTCCGATGACCGTTAACGGCAAGATCGGCATCAACGCGCTACTGGACTCGGGAGATCTGGCTGAAGCCACATTTTCCTTCGAACTAGCCAGCAAGTACGGTCTGAACATGCTCGTGGATACGAGCATCCAAGGGATCACAAGCGGCGTCCGGTTTGCTTCGGGCGTTGGCGGCGTCGAGCGCGAGGAGTGCGGACGCGTCGATTCGATCAGCGTTGGCCCGATCGTGTATCAGAATGCCCCCGCATGCAAGTCGCGCAGCATGAGCGGCAACGACGCAATCGTAGGATTCGATTTCATTAAGAATTTCAACATCATCTTCGACTACCCGCAAGCGAAAATGCTGCTGCTGCCACGTCCCCCCAGCAGCTAAGGCCTCCGGCACGACCTTTCAAGGATGATTTCACGCTCCCGCACGCTAAGGTCCATTTCCTTCGCCTATGGGAGGGCCGGATGACTCTTTTGGCTGCGTTGTTGGGAGCCACGTTTATTTCCGTTTCCGCTAACGACGCTTCGGTACTACTTGCAAAACATACGCAGTACGTCGGATGGCAAGCGGGCGACCCAATCTTGCGAGGTTGGAACGCGTCCGGGACGCGTACCAATGGTCACGCCAATGATACGTTCGCGGAGAAACGCAGGGGAATCGCTTTCCGCGACACGCTGACGGCAGCGGCCGGGCGGGTCAGCATCCAGACCGGCTTCACCGGAACGGTGCTCTGGGAAAGCGATCCGAACGGCTTCCTCGTCAAGCAGTCGGGCACGCCGGCGCAAATCGCCTACGATGTGAATCTGCTTCGAGCCGAAACGCTCGCCTCGGTTCCGAATGTGAGTGTTACCGGCTCTGGGCAAGTCCGCGGAACCGCGGTGCAGATACTTACGGCCAAGCCGGCGGTCGCGCCGCCGATGGACATCTACGAAGATCCAACTACCGGCGCGTTCTTACAGGCGATTGTTGACCCGAACGGTCCGGCTCGCACGGTCGTCTCGATCGATGCTTATGCGGACGTCGTCTCCGGGAAGAAAGCCGTGAGCCAGTGGACTGTCGGCACGACGCAGTACACATTGACGTCGATCTCAGCCGCGAACGTTACGGATGCCGAGCTGAACGCGCCGCAGCCCACTGCCACGTGGACGTTCGGCGATCAAGGCATTCCGGTTGACCTGTTCGATCTTTCGGCCGGTTCGCAACGCTACCAGCCGCGCGTGAATCTGACGGTCAACGGCATTACCGGCGTATTCGTGCTCGACACCGGAACGCAGTCGATCGTCTTGTTTGGCGATTTCGCCGGCCGCGCCGGCGTGACGGCGATCGACGGAGCGGACTTCTCGCCGTTTGCCGGCAACCCGCGCTACCTGGGTTATGGACTCGTGCAGACGCTTACCGCCGGCAACAGCACGTTGCATAATGTCATGATCGAACGGATCGCCGATCCGAACAATCGCATTGCCGGACTGCTCGGATACGATTTTTATGCCGGCATCATCGCCGAAGTCGACTTGTCGAGCCGCCATATGCAGATTTACAATCCGGCGACCACGCAGCCGACAGTCCCGCCCGAGGGCCACGCCTTTCCGATCGACCTGACGTCGCACCGGCCCGTGATCGGCATGCGGCTCTCCGGCAAAGCGTACGGCTTTCCATATTTCTCGACCGGTGAGCCGTACTTCATGCTGCTCTCGCAGCGATTGCGCGAATCGGGCGCCGTTTCGGCCAGCGACATGTCGACCGAACATTTTAATCCGACCGCCGGCAGTCGCGGTTTCTTCGGCACGATGATCGAATCGGATCCTGTGCAGCTCGGATACTCTGATTACACCGGTGCCTACGGCGTCGGCAACTGCGTCTTGCTGAATGAAGCGCTCATCGGCCCCTACCGGTATCAAAGCCCACCGCTATGCTTTGTGGGCTCCGGCGTTTTTGGCGAGGACGGCGGCGCGATCGGAAATGATTTCTTGCGTCACTTTGACTGGACGATCGACTATCCGGACGCAACATTCGTCCTGACTCCGAACAATCTCCCATAGCGAACCGAGCCCCAATGAACCAAAAGTCCTAGCTGAAAGGACTTTGCACCGGGCGCCCTAAGTTTTTACACGCTCTCACAGAGGTGCATTTTGGCATGTTTGCGCTATTGGTGTTCGCAAACGCTGCCGGCTCGCCGAATGTCAGTACGCGCACATGTTATGGCTACTTTTACAAGGAGCGTAACCACATGATCAGCCCCTTGAAAAATATGGGATGCTTGCTGCTCGTTCTTCTTCTTGCGTTACAAACGAGCCCGCTTACGACTTCTGCGCAAAGCAGTAGCGGCTATCAGCGGATCCGGATCCAAGTCTACGTTTTCAACCAGAAGGACGGCACCGCCGTGCCCGGCGTGACCGTTTTCTACCAGGACTTCACCCGGTGCGGCCCCACCAAACACTCACCACTTCCTCAAGCTAATTATTTGGGCGGCGGCGAAACCAATCCTGAAGGCGTAGCGGATATCAGCGAGCCGGCCTGCCCGGGACCGGCTGTGATCTACGTAAATGCCGGACAGTTCTTCCAGGGCGATCGCACCGAGTTTACGGTCGAAACCGGCGTGACGGATTACCAACTCGAACTCTCCCTCGAGCCCCGCGCGCAACGCTCGTCGCTGAATTCAAACAAATTCATGAATCCGAAAACGCGAACGCTGCACATTATCGTAAAGGGCCGCAAGGGGAACGCCTTGGTCCCGGTTCACTACGCCGCAATTTACGATAGAAGCGACAAGCTCATCGCCCATACCAATTATCAAGGCGTCGCTGTCGTCCAGCACAAGGAAGTACTAGGAGAAACGGTGACGCTGAGAGCCGTTCCGGCGGCGATGCCCGGAAACGAAGAAAGCTGGGAGCCGGCGAGCGCCTCATTCATCGTGGGGGCAGCCGAAAGCGGATTGCGCACGACACGTAACGAGGATTATGTCAACATCATCCTCGGCGGTAACAATTCCAACGCCGAACGGCATCAGATCGACATACTTGTTCGCGGCCATAATCCGAGCAAACACAACGCGTGCGCGTGCCAACGCATTGCCGGCGCGCGGATCTTCGATTCATCGGGGCACGTGATTGCCACGACCGACGCGACGGGAGCAGCTCGCGCCACCGTTGAGGCGCCTCTGGGCGAAACCTACGAGGTGAAGGCCGAAGCGCAGCACTGGAAGCCGCAAACCCAGCAGCTTCAGTCGGGCACCGCGTCGGGCGTGGGCGTGACCTACGCGCACGAAAGCGCCGACTTCATGCTGGAACCTGCCGAAGAACACGGCAACCTCACGGTCGAAGTTCTCGATCGAGAAACCAATGAACCGGTTCACGGCGTCGAGGTGTCCCTTTACAAGCCTAACCATTACCCTGGTACGCTCATAGGCCGGGGAACGACCGGAAGCAACGGAGAGGTGGCATTCGGCGCGCAAGACATCGATGAAGCTCTCCTGAACGGTGAGGCTCGCGTGGAGGCAACGCACGGCGGATGGGAATCCTCGACGCAAACGATATCGGCATCGCTGATAAACGGCGAGTCTCCGCGCTACCTGATCTACATCAAACAGAAAACCGAAAAAACCAATTGGAGCGGGGCGTGGTACGATGGGCCGTATACGATCCAGGTTTCCGGGGGAAGCGGATCTTTGGGATATACGGCAGTGCGATCCAGTGGCGTGGGGACGTGCTGTCCGCTCGTGGATAAAGGCAGCGGCACCTGCACCGTCAAGGGGAATACCGCCGAGTGCAAGTGGCATTCGCTCTACAATGACATTCCGCCGACGCATGACGGCGGTAAGATGGTCGATCGATCCGGTCACGGGACACTGAGGCTGAATCATTACACCGGCGGCTCGGGCGACACGATCTCGTACCACTTGGTGCAAGATACGGGGACCATTACTCTCGGCAGCGGTCAGAAGTGTCCGGATATCGCGCAATGCACCGGAATGCATCCAGGCTCCGTTTCCGATGGGTCCTGGTCGCGCAAGAAACCGTAAGAAAGAGCAATGCGACGATGAAGCTTCGGTTGCTTTCCGCGATCGTTATTCTGTCGCTGGCTATTGCGGTACCAGCGCCGCCCGCGCAGGCATCCTCTTCGTGCGGCAGTTTGAGCCAAACTAGACTTCAGAAACTCCAGGAAGTCGATCGTTCAGGTCACGGCACGCTAACGTTTATTCGCGGCTCGACGCGTGAGGAAGATTCCATCCAATACAGCTTCGTTCAGGACAAGGGAAAGATCACACTTGGCGTAGGGACGTGCCCGGATATTGACCAATGCACCGGCATGCATCCGGGCGCGGAGAGCAGCGGCTATTGGAGCCGCAAAAAACCGTAAGATATGCGGTCGGAGGGACTCGAACCCCCAACCTACAAGTTCGTAGCCTGTTGCTCTATCCAATTGAGCTACGACCGCACAGCCCCGAGTGATACCTCGGGGTTTATTTTTTCCCTGTCATCGCGCAACAAATTCGGAGAGGGAGGGATTCGAACCCTCGGACAGTTTTTAGCCGTCGGTCATTTAGCAAACGACTGGTTTCAGCCACTCACCCACCTCTCCCAAAATGCGTCCCATTTTGGGACAAAGCCACCCGCACTATACCATAACGGGCGCGGGCCTACCTAGTCCGGCGGCGCGCGGGGCGCCGCGATCGGTTCGTCGACGAACTCCGGTTGCACGGCACGCGTGTTTGGCCGGCGCACGATGAGCGAATCGATCCCGGCAAAGCGTCCGACCGGCAGAACCATACAGAAAAACGAAAGCGCAAACGCCGCGCCGTTGAGCGTCCCGATTCCCGACCAGTGGAACTCCCCCGCTGCCGCCAGGTAGTTTAGCGCCAAGAAGCAGCCGGCGAGTCCGCCAAGAGGCGTGAGAAACCCCAGCAAGAGACTGACGCCCGTGAGCACTTCGCCCAGGCGCACCAGCTCCGCAAATACACCGATGTTCGGCGTTACGGTGTTGACCAAAAAGTCGTGATAGAATGCCGCGCTTGTTTGCGTCGCGTGCGCGATCATTTGGCCCATGTAGCCGTTGGGCGGCATGAACATTGAAGGGTTCAAAAACTTCGGGATGCCGTGAGCCAGCCAGAACGCTCCGGCATACAGCCGGAAAATCAGCAGCCACCCTGAAACCGCCGGGCGCATAACGATCATGCGATCGCCTCCTGTGAACCTTCTGCGGCAAGCTCGCGAATCACGCCTGCCACTTCACGAGCCGCATTTGGTTTAGCGAGCGCGCGCATCGCCAACCGCATATCGCTTCTTCCTACTTCCGACGACAGCAGCCCTGAAATGGCCCGCGGAAGATCGTGCGCGCGCTTCACGCGGATCGCGGCTTGCCGGTCGACGAGATAGCGCGTATTACGCTCCTCTTGCCCCGGCAACGGTTTAAAGAGCACCATCGGAACTTCGGCCGCGAGCGCCTCCGCCGAAGTCAGCCCGCCCGGTTTGGTGACCAGCACGTCGGCGGCGTGCATGTACTCATCTACGTTTCCAACGAATCCCATTACGCGCATCGGATAGCGAACGTCGTGCGCCGCTTCGAGTACACGTTGGGCCGAGCTGCTGCTGCGGCCGACGATCGCCACTGCGCAGATCGGCTGATCTAGCGTGTCGAGCGCCTGCATCATGGTCGAGAGGGGCCCGATTCCCAATCCGCCGCCCATCATCAAGACGATCGAACGATCGCGCGGAAGATCCAGCTTCGCGCGCAGCCCCGGAACATCGGCCGGCAGATGTCCGAAAGACGGACTCACCGGTATGCCCGAAACGATCACGCGCCCCGGACGGATCCCCCGTGCGATCATCGCTGCACGCATTTCCGGCGTGGCGACGGCGTACCGTTCGATATTCTCATGCATCCAGAAACTGTGCACCGCGAAATCCGTCACCACGCCAACCGTGGGTGGACCGCCGGCGAATTGCTTCTTATATTCGGCCATCACGCCGCATGGAAAGGCATGCGTGCAGATGACGACGTCCGGTTTCATCTCCAGCAGCATGGCGCGCAGATTCCCGGCGGTGAACTGATGGATCCACGTGCGGAAGGGGCCGACTTCGGTCGCCTGCTCGGCCCGATTATATAAGAAACGGTACATCTGCGGCAGCGTCTTGACCATTCCAAGGTAGCCGTCTGAGACGACCCGCGA
The DNA here is from genome assembly GCA_003136355.1 of Vulcanimicrobiota bacterium. Lineage (GTDB taxonomy): Bacteria > Vulcanimicrobiota > Vulcanimicrobiia > Vulcanimicrobiales > Vulcanimicrobiaceae > Rubrimentiphilum. Next base: position 10,663 of record PLED01000007.1, read on the forward strand.
AACGACGGATGCCGCGTACTTATACGAGTCGACCACGGTCGACTCAAACGCGGGATCCTCGCGTTCGAGCTCGGCGCGCAGCGCCGAAGCCGCGGCCATGTGACCAACTCCGACGTTGGCCGACAGAAAAAGGGCGCGGATTACTCGCCTCCTGGCGCGCCCGACTCTTCCGCCAGTACGAAAAAGTCGTCCAGTATCTCTTGCGCGAGCGCTTCGTCCGTCAGCAAACTTCCTTGCGCGTCGGTGACGACGAATTCGTCTTGAGGTTCGCAGTACAACACGGCGAACGCATTGTGTTCTTCATCCTCTACCAAACCGACGACTTCGAACTCCAGTTCCTTATCCTCGCCGGTCGTCTTGATGACGAGGACGTCCTTTAATTCGAGATTGCGCAGCGTTTGGCCGGATTCGCCGTCGGTTGGCATAGCGGTCTCCTATTTCACATATTTGGCGACATTGGCATTTTGCTCGGACAGCGTTTTTGCAAATGCGTGATGTCCGTGGCCTTTATACACGTAGTAAAGGTAGTCAGAGGCTCGCGGATTGAGTGCGGCGAGGAGCGAGGGTCGGCCGGGGTTTGCGATGGGCGTCGGCGGTAGCCCTTGGTGCAGATACGTATTATACGGCGAATCGAGCCGCAAATCACTGTACGTGATGACGGTTTGGTGCGAGGGCAGCGCATATTCAATGGTCGCGTCCACTTCGAGCGGCATACCCAGCCGCAGACGATTGTAATAGACTCCGGCCATAAGCGGGCGCTCGTCGTCGGCTTTGGCTTCCCGTTCGATCAGTGAGGCGAGCGTCACGATCTGCGGCAGCGTGAGTCCCCGTGCGCGCGCTTTGCGGGCGGCATCCGCGGGAAGTTCTTTGAGGAATTGCGCGCTCATGATCGCCTCGACCGTCGAAGGCGAGGCTCCAAGCGGCATCAAGTAGGTGTCGGGAAAGAGATAGCCTTCCATGTTTGCAGTACGGAAGCCGTCGACGACGATCGTATCGTGCAAGAAGGCCGTCGCATACGACTGCGCATCGCCGAAGCCTTCGTTTTCCAACTGGGCGGCGATCTGTTTGACCGTGTAACCTTCGGGGATCGTCATCCATTTCGCGATCTGCGCGCCACCAGTCTGCAAGCGGCGCAAGATCTCGGCTTCCGTCTGGTGCGGCGCGAATCGAAACTCTCCGGCGCGAGCCTGCGTGTCGGCGTGCAGCGCTTTGGCGTAGAGGCGGAAGACTTGCGTGTTGCCGATGATGCCGGCGGCGTGCAGCTGTGACGCAATACCGGAAAACGACGAGCCTTGCGGGACGACGACGCCGGTGGTCGACGCGGGCCGCGACCGATCTCCGAAGATATCGTAAGCGATCCAAACCGAGCCCGCCGCCAGCACCAACACGACGACCAGAAAGAGAAACCGGAGCGCGCGCATCATGGGAGAGTCTGCCCACTTCGGCGCCGCCGCGCGAGAAACGTCTCCAGAATCAACGCCGCCGCCATCTTGTCGACGATGGTTTTCCGTTTTGCGCGGCTCACGTCCGCGGCGATAAGCGCCTTCTGCGCTTGAGCGGTCGTCAAGCGTTCGTCGACGCGGTGAATCGGGCCGGTGAAACGTTTTCCCAACTGCTCCACAAATCGATCGATCTGTACGGCGGCCGGTCCCCGCTCGCCGGAAAGCCGCAGAGGATCGCCCACCACGATTTCGCCCGCTTCGTAATCCCGCGCGAGATCCGCAATGCGTTCCAAATCCGCGCGCAGATTCGTTCGCTCCAACACCGCAACCGGCAGCGCAAAGCTTTCGCTCGGATCGGCCACCGCCACGCCGATGCGTTTGGTTCCCACGTCGAGCGCCATAACGGGCATCCGTTAGCTCTTTGCGAACTCTGCCGCGTGAGCGCCGGATTTTGGACGGCGTCCCAGGTGATGATTGACCAGCGTTTCGATCGCGTGCGTTACCGCAGGCGTCGCATGCACGGCAGCCGACGCGGTTCCGCGCGGCGCTGCCAGCGCGCGCAGATTCTCCATGTCGGTTTCGCTCAGCGCCAGCGGATCGCGCCAATTCGGGCGGCACTCTTCGCCGGCAAATCCGCCCTGTTCGGAATCGAGCCAAGCGTTTTTCTCCACTAATGACGCGCCGCACAGCACGCACGTGTCCAGCGGCGGCGCTAACCCCAGCGCGCCGAGCAACAGGAGCGAGAACCGCGGCACCAGACCCAGCGACTCGTCGCTGCGGCCGATCGCGCGCAACGCCCCGGTTAAAAGCGCATAGATCTCCGGCATAGCGAGGTCGGGCTCACAGAATGCGTCGACCAGCTCGATGATCAGATTTGCCGCGGCATACTTCTCCGGCGCGACCAGGTTCTGCCAGTAGGCGTTTTCGATGTCGGCGGAAACGACGATGTCGAGATTCCGGCCGCGATGCATCGTTAAGGCCACTTCGTTGCCCATCTCCAGCCGGCCGGCGAGATGGCTCTTGGTGCGCCGCGAGCCCTTGGCAATCGCGTCCATCTTTCCGCGTTCGGTAGAAAAGAGTGTGAGAATGCGATCCGCTTCTCCGTACGTCCGTCCGCGCAAGACGACGGCGGTCGTCTTGTAGGCGCGGTTCATCGTTCGGCGCTAAATGAGGCCGGCCCGAACGCGTCGGGCAACAGCTGGTCGACCGCGGTGACCGTGTAACCTTCGCCGGTCGCGTAGACGACGGGCAGCTGAGCGTTGAACTCGCTTAAGAATTGCCGGCATGTACCGCAAGGAGCGGTCCCGACTCCGTCGGCGCCGACGATGGCGATCGCTTTGAAGCCACGCCTGCCGTGCGAAATGGCTGCGGTTGCCGCGCTGCGTTCGGCGCAGATGGCCAGACCATAGCTGGCGTTCTCCACATTTGCGCCGCAAAAAACATCCCCACCCTCGACCAGAAGCGCGGCGCCGACACGAAAGCCGGAATATGGCGCGTAGGCCTGGTCGCGAACGTCGCGCGCTTTGGGCAGCGCCAATTCTAAAAACTCCGAAACGTCCATTCCGGCGCGGCTGCGGAAATCTTCAGGTGAAATGCCTTCAAAGCGAACCCGATCCTTAGACTGCATCTTCCTCCGCGCGCGCGCGCTCCTGAGCTGCTTGAGTTAAACCGTTGGAATAGATGCGCAGCGCCAAGATTCGACGGCCGCGCATGCGATCGATCTTCAACTTTGTGTGATCGTCGGCCTGGATTTCTTCGCCCTCACCGGGAAGGCGGCCGAAAAGGCCGACCGCGTATCCGCCGATCGTCTCGAATTCCTCGTGCGGGAGATCCGTTCCAAGCTTCGCATTGACGTCTTCGATGTTCATGCCGGCATCCACCACCGCTTCGCGGTCGCTGAGGACGCGCACGGGCTCTTGCTCGTCCTCGTCGTGTTCGTCGCGGATCTCGCCGACGATCTCCTCAAGCAGATCTTCCATCGTCACCAGCCCGGCCGTGCCGCCGTATTCGTCGACGACGATGGCCATCGAGAATTTGTCACGCTGCATCTCGCGCAGCAGCTCGGCCAACTTCTTGTTTTCGGGGACGTGCGCTATCGGCCGCATCAGCGACCGGATCGGCACAGAGCTGATCGTTCCGTTCGCCAGACTGATCAGCAGCTCGCGATCGTGCACCACGCCGATGATGTCGTCTTTGGACTCTTCGTAGACCGGCAGTTTCGAATAGCCCTCGGAGATCACGATGTCGAGCGCGCGGCGCGGCGAATCCTCGACCGAGACCGCGACGACTTCGGGGCGCGGGGTCATCACTTCGCGTACGATCGTGTCGCCGAACTCTATCACGGAATGGATCATCTCGCGCTCTTGCTCTTCGAGCACGTTCTGTTCGGCGGCGACCGTCGCGATCGTCCGAATGTCTTCGTCGGTAACGAAAATCTGACGCGTCGGCTTGATGCCGAACGGACGCACGAATATGCTCGAAAGCGCCTGGAACGTGAAGACGAGCGGATTGAGCAGCCCGGCTATCCGGCGCATCGTCGGCGCGAGCCGGAGCGCCCACCGCTCGCTGTCGGAAACGGCGATCGTCTTCGGAATGATTTCGCCGAAGAGCAGCAAGATGAACGCCATCACGATCGTCGAGATCACGGCGGCGTCGGGAATGCCCATGCGAATAAAGATGTAGGTCGCGAGCGAATCGGCGGCCAGCAGCACGCAGGTGTTGGCGATCAGAATCGACGTCAGGAACCGGTTGCGGTCCTCGGTGAGCGCCAAGACCGCGCGCGCGCGCTTCAGCCCGCGCTCGACCATGGTGCGGGCGCGCAGGCGGGAAACGGCCACCAGCGCGGCTTCCGAGGCGGCGAAAAAGGCCGCCAGCAACACCAGGATGACGAGCGTCGCAATCTCGTACGCTGAGACGTGGGGAGCGCTTACGGGGGTCATTGACTAGCCGGGCCTATCGAGGGCCCGGGCGGCTTCGTCGAGGGGTGTCCAATGCGCGGCCATTATAGCACACCCCCGGGGCGCGCCAGCAGAAAGACGGCGAGGGCCAGGAGGCTCCCCAAAACGGCGCCCCACGAGACCTCAAAGACATTGTGAATGCGGGCCTCCACGCGGCTCTGCGCGACCAAGAAGGCCACGAAGTAGGCGAGCACGGCCACCAGCGGCCTTTGGATGGTAAGCGCGAGCCCGGTGGCGGCGGCAAATGCGAGCGCCGTGTGTCCGGAAACGGAGCCCCCTTGGAATGGCGTGCCGCGCCCAGTGAAAGCCTTGGCAAGGATCACTCCGATCAAGACCACTGCGAACATCACCAGGACCACGTTGGCGGGCACGGCGGCGACGGCCGAATAGACGCGCGGTCCGCCGCGCTGAATCCCTTGATAGAAGACGAGGTACCCGACTAGCACCGCGCCGACGCTTGCGATAAAAACGGCACCCGCGGCCGCATCCTTGGCCGTCTTTGCCAGCGGATGATGAGCAACGGTCAGCAGATCCACCACGGCTTCGATCGCCGTGTTGAACAGCTCGAGCGAAAGCACGATCACGATCATGACGATGACGGCGATCACGTAGAGGCGGTCCAGGCGCAGGAGCATCGTCGCGATGAGAACCAGCGCCGCGATAATCAGGTGCACGCGCATGTTCGGCTGGGTCCGCGTCGCGTACATGATGCCCGAAAACGCGTAATGAAACGAGCTCCAGAATTTCGATTCGGTGATGCGCGCGTATTCCGGCTGAGGGTGTTCGCGCGAAGGCGGCGGCAGATTCTCAGTCATACGGCCACGGCATTGCAATAGCGGCGGCAAGCCGGCGCTCCTCGGATTCCATAACGGCGCGTTCGATAGGTTCGTGATGATCGTGGCCAAGCAAATGAAGCAGACCGTGAATGAGGAGCCGGTTGACTTCGTTTTGCAGCGGCGCATCGTACTCGGCCGCCTGCCGCCGCGCCGTATCGAGGCTGATCGCGATATCGCCCAGGAATGTTTCCTTGGAATCCCGGCCTTCTGCCGGAAAGCTCAAGACATCCGTCGCCTTATCTTTTCCGCGATGCGCCCGGTTGAGCTCGCGCACTTGCGCGTCGCCCGTCAACAGCAGCGAAAGTTCACCGGCAGGATGTCCGGCCGAACGAAGCAGCTTCCGCGCCGTGCTTTTCAGGCGGCGCACGTTAATGCCGGGGTCGCCAACGTCAGCGCGCAGATCGATCACCGCTGTCCGCGATCGGCTGCGTACGCGCGGATGATCTCGACCACCAGGGGATGGCGGACGACGTCTGATTCTCCCAGCTCCACGATGCCGATATCCCGCACGCCGCTAAAACGCCGCGGCGCTTCAACTAATCCGCTTTGTGCGCCGCCGGGTAAATCGACTTGCGTGATGTCGCCGTTCACGATCATCTTCGACCCGGAGCCCAGACGCGTCAAGAACATCTTGAGTTGATCGCGGGTTGCATTCTGCGCTTCGTCGAGAATGACGAACGCATCCGAAAGCGTCCGGCCGCGCATATACGCAAGCGGCGCGACTTCGATGACGCCGCGCTCGATGTAGCGAGAGACCAGCGGATCGTCCATCAGTTCCGCCAGCGAATCGTACAGCGGGCGCAGATACGGGTCCACTTTCTCTTTCAGATCGCCGGGCAGGAAGCCGAGTTTCTCGCCGGCCTCTACTGCAGGCCGCGAAAGGATCACGCGCGCCACCTGACGCGCGCGCAGCGCGCGCACGGCCATAACCACTGCTAAAAATGTTTTTCCGGTGCCGGCCGGTCCGATGCCAAACGTGAGCGTGTTGCGTTCGATCGAATCGACGAAAGCGCGCTGGCCTGACGTCTTCGGCCTAATCTCATGCCCGCGGTTGGAACGGAACAGCGTTTCCGGCAACGCCGCCGTCTCGTTGCCGCGCCGAACGTCCGAGGTCGCCAGCGCGACGTCGTCGGGTGTTAGATGCACGCCGCGCACAGCTGCGTCGAGCATCCGCTTTACGACGTCGTAAGCTTGCTCGACGGCGTTTTTTTCACCGTGGACAACCAGGCTGTGGCCGTCGACCCGCAGCGAAACTGCAAGCGCATCTTCCAAAGCCGAGAGATTCTGATCGAATTTTCCGAACAGCCGGAATTGATCGGTGAGTTCGCTTAGGTCGACGGTTCGTTCGGTCGTTGACTCCAGAGTTCGTGCTCCCTCAGTGCCCGGGGTGGTCCAAGTACTTCTGCGGCGATAACTGCCCGCAATAGACTCTTCCCATCTTCGAACATCGTTTGCACCGTCCCGCCCTCGCTTTTTGGCATGTTTAATCGCTCCGGCGGAACGGTGCTCGCTTGAAGGCGTCTCACCGGCGCTATTTAGCCGGAGGCGGCGGCGGAGCGGTTGGAGGCGGACCTTGATCGGTCTGGGAGACGCTGCCCGAAATCGCGCCGCGCATCTCCGAATCGGCCTGGATGTTCTTCATCCGGTAATAATCCATGATTCCCAGATTGCCGCTGCGGAACGACTCCGCAATTGCTTGCGGGACCGACGCTTCGGCGTCAACCACTTTCGCGCGCATGCGCTGCGTCTCGGCTTTCATTTCTTGTTCGGCCGCTTGCGCCGCATATTGCCGTTCGGAAGCTTTGGCTTGCGCGATTCGGCGATCGGCCTCGGCTTGAGACATCTGCAGTTCGGCGCCGATGTTCTTGCCGACATCTACGTCGGCGATATCGATCGACACGATCTCGAAAGCGGTTCCCGCATCGAGGCCCTTTGCGAGCACGGCCTTACTGATGCGATCGGGATATTCCAGCACCTGTTTGTGATCGAGCGCTGCGCCCACCGCGGAAACGACGCCCTCGCCAACGCGCGCCACGATCGTGGGTTCGCCCGCGCCGCCCACATAGCGATCGAGGTTGCTTCGCACGGTGATACGCGCTTTCACGTTCAGCTGAATGCCGTTCTGCGCGACGCCTTGGAATATCGGCGTCTCGATGACTTTGGGATTGACCGAGGTTTGCAGCGCTTCGAGCACGTTCCGGCCGGCCAGATCGATCGCGGCCGCCCGCTGCCATTCCAGTGGAATCTGTGCGCGCTGCGCGGCGATCATCGCGAGCACGCAGTTTTCGATGTTGCCGCCCGCTAGGTAGTGCGACTGAAGCTGATCGACGTTCAGAGGTAGTCCCGCTTTACGCGCGCGCACCAAGTTCGTGACGATAACGCTGGGCGGAATGCCGATGATGCGCATCCGGATCAGCGATCCTATCGAGAGCGGAACGCCTGCGGCGACGGTTCTGAACCACATGCCGATGGGAAAGTAGTAGAGAAATGTAAAGAACAGAATAACGGCGACGAAAAAGACGATGGTCGCGCCGATTGTAACGCCCAAGATTTACTCCTTGTAACTCGGCATGTCGATGGGTTCGACGAAAACACGCGCGCCTTCGACACGGGTCACGCGAATAGGTGTACCTGCCGGAATGAATTCACCTTGTGTGAGCACGTCGATCCGGCGGCCGTCGACCGTAGCAACGCCGGCCGGACGGAGATACGAGCTGGCCGTCCCGCTTTGGCCGCGCAGGTCGGAGTTATCGCGGCTGGTGACGTAATCCGGACCTTGCGCGCTCGCAAACGTCAGTTTTGCCATCCACGCATTTTGTGGAAACGCGCGCGTCGCGAAGTAGAAGAAAATGACGGTGAGCACGATGGCCGTCGACAGCGTCTGCATTGCGATGAAAAAGAACGGAATGCCAAATGCCAGCAAAATCGCCGCGAGCAGCGCTATCCCGCCGAGTATTCCCGGCGCGCCGTGCCCCGGCACGATGTGCAGTTCGTACAGGATGCCCACGACGCCGGCGATCGCCAGCGCGATGACCCAGCCGTTACTGAATCCCGCGTAGATGTGCGAACCGAAAAACAGCGCGAGCGAAGCGACGCCGATGACGCCGGCTATGCCGTGCAGTGTCTGCATCTCTATCAACAGCCCCAAAAAGCCAAGCGTGAGCAGCAACCCGCTGACCGCGGGATTGGTCGCGAAGCGCGCCAGTTGTTCCGCGAACGTATATTGCGGAGTTTCCTGCGGTCCGCTCAGATGATTGGCGGCCAGCATCGCTCCGAGCGAAGGCGCTTCACCATCGGCGATCTTCGTCTTCAGTGCGGCTTGCGTGTCGAGCGTCAAATTTTGTCCGGGCTGTTTGTACTTGGGAAGGTCGATGCTCTTGTCGACCATCGCCGCGGCGATGAGGGGATCGCGATGGTTGCGCTCGGCCGTCGATTTAAATTCGGCCTTCACAGCCGAGATGAGTTTGGAAGTAACCGGGTACGGCTCCGCCTCTCCGATGGAAGCGCCTGGCGCCATGTAGATATGTTGCGCCGCCAGCGTGATGAGCGCCGCCGACGAATAAGCGCGGCCGTCTACAAAAGCATACGTCGGGACGCTGGAGTTGAGGACAGCGTCTTTAATGTCGAACGCGGCTTCGAGTACGCCGCCCGGCGAGTTGACGTCGAGCACGATGGCCGACGCGCCGTCGGTCTGCGCCTTTTGGATCGAGCGCACGACCAAATGATCCATGCCGTCATCGACGGTCCCGGTGATCGGAATAACGACGACCGTCCCGCCGCTTTTCGCCGGCTGCTGTCCGGCGGCCGCGGAAAAGAGCCCGGCTGCAATAAGCCCGGCGGCAGCGAGCAGTCCCATCTTGAACCCAAGCATGCTTTTAGCTACCTAGGCCCTTCGCGAAGGTTACGGGGCTCTTCTTCGTTTTAGCCGATCTCTTCGGTGACGATTTGGCGCACGAGGTTGCCGTCGGCTTGCCCCTTGAGCTGCGGCATCGCGACCTTCATGACCGCCCCCTGATTACGGGTGCCCTGCGGCAGTTCGGCGATGATAGCGCGCACGATCGCCCGGACTTCGTCCTCGGATTTTTGCGCCGGCAGATAGGCGGTCAGGATCTCGCGCTCGCGCAGCTCTTTTTCGGCGAGCTCTTTCCGGCCGGCTTTTTCAAATTCGCCCGCCGCATCGGTGCGCTGTTTGACCTGCTTGCGCACAACGTCGGACTCGTCGGCGTCGCTCAAATCGACGCCGGCCTCGGTGCGCTTATAGGTAAATCCGGAAAGCACCGACCGCAGCGTGTCGAGGCGGAGCTGGTCGCGAGCCCTCATCGCCTCCTTAAGATCGGCGGCGATGCGGTCTTTCAGACTTGCCATGCGGGACTAAGCGCGGCGCTTGCGCGCGGCCGCGGACTTCTTCTTGCGGCGGACGCTGGGCTTTTCGTAGTGTTCGTGCTTGCGCGCCTCGGCCAAGACTCCGGCTTTCTGGGTGGCTTTTTTGAAACGGCGCAGCGCGCTCTCGATAGACTCCCCTGGAGCTACGCGTACTTCCATTTAATCAACCCCCCTTTCCATCCAAAATCTCTATCGGGCCAGGCGGCCCAATAGGTGACTTTATCATAGGGCCGCCATCCAGTCAAAGCACGGAAAATAGCAAGGCCCGTTGCCGTGAGGCTTCGGGCCTTGTTGTATCTCCGGCACGGTTCGCGCGTCTGAGTCCGTTTCCGAACCCCTACTCACGCCCGCCTCCGGTTCGACCTTCGCACTCCGGCGCCGCACTTGCAACACCCTCAGCATGCTCGATCGCGGTTTGTTACGTTCCGCACTTCGTCGTTACTCGAAGTGATTGCATGGTATCAATTTCACATTTCGATTGCAATAGCGTTTTGGCGCAACTCACAGCCATTGCACAAGAAACTGCGGTTACTCACAACAACTCACACCTTATACACCCTTCGACAAGCTCAGGGCAAGCTTAGCAACATCATTAGCCTGGAGGCCATAACATTGGCCGCCCCGCGAGCACGTGTACGTGTAAATGACCGACGGTTTGGCCACCGTCGGCCCCCGTATTCACGACCAGGCGAAAGCCGCCGGCGTTCTTCGCCCCGAGTTCAGCGGCGATTTCCATCAGGCACGCTATTTCGTCGGCCGAGCCCTTAAAGGTATGCTCCGCGATATCGGCGACATGGCGTTCCGGAAAGACGAGCAGATGGACCGGCGCCTGCGGATTGACGTCTTCAATCGCCATGATCCCGTTAGCGCGATGCGCGCTTTTCGCCGGAATTTCGCCCGCGACGATTTTGCAGAAAACGCAATCGGTGCTCATTACTTCGGGTGTAAGTACTCAAAGGCGATGTGCGTATCCGGGCTCGGAACGAACCCCGCAATGGACGACTTGACGATAACGGGGACGGTCGTGTGCACGATCGGCAACGCGGGGACCAAAGCGTGAACCATGTCGTTAGCCTGACGGTAAACGACCGCGCGCCCCGCATCGTCGAGCGTCGTCTGCCCCTTGATGATCAGCCGGTGGAACGCTTCGTCTTCCCAAAACGAGTAGTTCTGCCCGTTGGGTTTTGCCAGCGCGCTGTCTTTGTCTAGGAGCGGATAGAAAAAATTGTCCGGATCGCCGTTGTCGCCGCTCCAGCCGATCAAGCACATCTGGTGTTCGCCGTTGCGGACTTTCTCAAGAAACACGCCGAATTCGAACGACTCGAGCGTGACCTTGATGCCGACCTTTTGCAGATCTGCTTGAATCGCTTCGGCAATGCGCTCCGGCTCGGGCATGTACGGCCGCGGCGTCGTCGGATAGTACAGGTCGGTGCTGAAGCCGTTCGAAAGCCCGGCCTGCGCCAAGAGCTGCTTGGCTTTTGCCGGATCGTAAGGGTAAGGCTGCAGCGACTTGTCCTCACCGAGCATTCCCGGCGGAGTCCAATTGGTAGCGACCACCGCGCCCGCTGCGTAAAACGCCTTGACGATGGCGCGCACGTCGATCGCGTAGGCGATCGCCTGCCGCACCGCGGGATTGCCGAAAGGCGTCTTCTGCACGTTGAACGCGAGATAAGAGTTGTTATTCGAAGGCTGCTCGTAGACGGTGACACCGGATTGCTTGGCGAGTTGCGCGGCGTCGTCGGGACGCGGGTCGGTCAGAAAATCGATCCCGCCGCGCTGCATCTCGAGCACGCTGGTGGCTTGATCGGGGATGTCGCGCACAATGACGGTCGCATACGCCGGTTTGGCGCCCTGCCACGTGGGATTTGCGACCAGCGTGATGTGGTCGTCTTTCACCCATTCTTTGAGCATATACGGGCCGTAACCGACCGGCTGGTTTCCGAACCCGCCCAGATCCTTACGGATGGCGGCGGGCGAAGCGATCGCGAAAGACGGCATCGCAATGTCGCGCAGAAACGGACCGAGCGGACGCGAGAGCCTGAAAACCACCGTCTGCGGATTGGGCGTGTCCACGGAGGTAATCAAGCCGGGAAAACCACCGAACATATCCGCGTAGTATCCGTAAGGATAGTTTTGATGGTACGGATTTTTCGTTAGGCGCCAGCGATCGAAATTGAACTTAACCGCCGCGGCGTCGATGGGAGTGCCGTCGGAAAACTTCAAGCCCTTCTTTAGCGCGAACGTCCAGTTTAGTCCGCCGGCGGTCATCTTCCAACTCTGCGCGATCGACGGCGTAACGTCGAACGTTCCGAGCTTGAACTCGACCAGGCCCTTCATCATTTCTTGCGTGAGATTGAGCGACATGCCGTCGGTGGCTTGAGCCGGATCCAGAATGACGGCATCCTTCACGCGGGCGATGACCAAGGGCACCGCGGCCCCTCCGGCTGCGTTCTGGTTCCCGGCGCACGACGCCAACAGCAATGCAAGCGCGGCGCATGCGGTCAACCTTTTCATACGATTACCTCGATTTAATGTAGAACGTCCAGCTCCTCGTAGACGTATTCCCAGCTTCATCTGAAACCCGCACGATGACGCGGACAGGCCCGTTGCCATAGTCGACCTGCGGCATATAGTCGATGAACCGGTCGCTCCGCGTTGCCGACGACGTCACGTCGTGACCGTTCACTTCGATCTTCGCGCTCGAAGCGTTGACCGGCACGACCCCGCTTACAAAGGTAGCGTAAATGCTCGGGCGGCTATTGTTCACCGTCACGCCGTTTCCGGGTGCGAAATCGCTGATGCCCGGCGGTTCGGTCGAAATCGAAACCAGCGCCGGTGACTCCCAAGTCGTGGGCGCTCCGCCGTGCACGCTGAGATGTCCGGAGACCGGGACGTTGGCAAAGTTGACGCCCGCGCCGACTTTATAGTTTCCCGAGTATGTGCCGGACCCGCTTTCGCGCAGCGGCAAGCCCATGACATACGGTCCTAAATCGTAACTTGCAACGCCGCCCGGCGTCGCGTGCATGATCACGTACAGCGTATCGTTTCGGCGGAGCGGCCGCTGCGGCGAAACGGTGAGCGCCTCGATCGCAACCGGCCCCGGCGTAGCCGATACCGAACTTTTCCGGGTGGCGACGATCTGGCGCGGTTCGGACGTGTCGATGTTGTAACGCACGCTGACCGCATCGCCAACTTGAAGACGATCGATCGTGACGGTATCGCCGTTGAGCGTGATCGCGGTCGCCCGGCTCGGGCTAATGACGCGTCCGTCGCCAAGTACGATAACGCCGGACGCCGCCGCCGCAATCGTGCCGGTGTGCGAACCGTACGCGTCGACGACGTGTTTCACCAGACCGCCTTTATCGAGCATGACTTCCGCCCAATCGCCGGCGTGAATGTCGGCCAGGTCGCCGGAATTCGACGTGCCGGTGTTGACGTCTTGAACGACGACCTGCGCGTTGGAGTCGATCGGAAGCGTACGGATCGAGGCGTTGTACGTCAGCGTAATCGTAGTCGGCGAAGAGTCCAGATCGACCGCCGTCACCGTGCCGCGCGTCTTCGTTCCCGCTCCGGTCGTTCCCGGAGCGCTGCGTCCGATTAAGCTCGAGACGATCTCGACGCTATTGGTTTGGCGGTCGAAGTTCGCTTGCGCGTCGAGCGCCGCGGTGAAAAAGCGCAGTGGCGCGTAGAGCGTGTTGCCGATCTCGACGGGTGCGGCATCCAAATAGACCGGGTCGCCGTCGACGAGAGCGCGCGTGCTTCCGATCGTGAGCGTGATTTGCTTCGCACCCACGTACGTCGTCACGTTGCGTCCGGCTCGCTGGAATTGCAGTCCGAGCGCTTCGATGATGCGGCGTACCGGAACCAGCAGATGATAGCGGTAGAATTGCGGCGCCGGATTGACCGAGAGATGCATTCCGTTGAGGATCACCGCGATGGGCCTGATCGTTTTACCAGGACGTTTGTGACCGACGGCAGCCGTCAGCATCACGGCGGCGAGTACGCAGGCCAGCTTTTTCACCGGGTCGATTCCTCCAGCACTTCTCGATAAACGTTCGCTGTTTCGCGCGCACACCGATCCCACGTGAATTCGGCCGCGCGAGCCCGGCCTTCATTAACGAGCTTCATGCGCAGCCCCTGGTCGGCGAGCACGCGCTGCATTGCGCGGGAAGCCTCGGCCGCATCGCGCGCGGGGAATGTCAGGGCCGCGCCTTCCAGCACCGAGGGCAGCGCGTCAGCGCAGGCGATGACGGGACAGCCGGCGGCCATGGCCTCGAGCATCGGCAGTCCGAAGCCTTCCCGCAGCGCGGGATGCACCAGCGCGACCGCGCCGGCGTAGTATCCGGCGAGCTCGCTCGCCGGAACGTTTCCAAGCATGACCACTTTGCGATCCGGCATCGTAAACCGCGATGCGCCGATGTCGTCGGCGCCGGTCATCAGCAGATCGGCCGCAACGCCTTCGGGCAGCGTTCGCCAAGCCTGAAGAAGCGTCGGAAGATCCTTGTGCTCCCGATGATTGCCCGAATAGAAAAAATACGGACGCGCACCGCGCCGCGGGACCGCCGGCTGCAGAAACGCGTCTTGTACGCCTAACGAAACAACCCGTACGCGTTCCGGCGCGATCCCTAAAAACCGCTGGAGATCCGCAACCGTACGCGTGTCGTCGGTAATGACGCGCGCGGCGCGTTTGGCGACGCGGCGCACGATGGCCCGATAATACGGTCCTACCTTTGGCTTGAAATTCTCCGGAAAGAGCAGATGGATCAGATCGTGGATCGTGACGACGTAGGGACACGGCATCAGCACCGGCGTGTACTGCGACAGATAGTGCGTGAGCGCCGGCCTGGCCGCGCGAATCGTTAACGGCAGCCGCACGTGCTCCGCCCATCCGAAGTTTCCGCCGGCGGCAAAGCTCACGAACTCCAAGTCCGGCGCTTCTGACGGAAGCCGCGCCACCAGCTCGCGCACGTACGTCTGCATTCCCGCCGAGAGCTGGCGCGTGACGCGCGCATCGAGCGCGATGCGCGCTCTCACCGTCGCAGGGCTTTGAGGCGCACCGCCGCGGGATAAAACGCCGAGCGCCAAGCGACGCGCGTCCCGTCGATTCCGTCCGCCACTGCGCCCCGGCCGAAAAGATACCAGACGAACCGCGGAACCGCGCGAGCAATTTCGAAGGCCGCGCGCGCGCGCGATGGATGTACGCCTTGCGCTTCGAGGGACGTGTAGAAATCGTACTTGACCGTGTAGGCTTCGTGCGTCGGATACGAATAGTGGAGAAGCATTCCGTCGAGCGTGCCCAGCGGCGGATCGCACGTGCAGCGCTCGTGGAGCTGCGCGCTGCCGCCCGCGGAGGGAAACGGGTCGATACGCACGTTCTTGGTGCGGAATAAACGCAGCAGCAGCTCGTCGCGCCACATGCGCAGCGCCCGTTCGCGATAAAACGTCGTGCGGCGCACGTAGTAGCCGTTGCAGCCGGTGCCTGCGCCGGCAATGGAGTGGCGAAGCTGCGCATCGATCGCTTCGTCCGCATCGATCATCAGCGTCCACTCCGTCGCAACTTGAGAGATCGCAAAGCGGCGCGCGTCGACGAAGCCCCCGAACTCGCGCTCGCGTACGTCGGCGCCGTGTGCGCGCGCGATCTCTCGCGTTCGATCGGTGGAACCATGATCCACGACGAGCACGGGCATATCCGCCGGCAGCGAGCCGAGCGCGCGCGGAAGGTTCCGCTCTTCGTTGCGGGTTAGGACGACCGCAGTGATGTCGCTTGGGTGAATGAAGATTCTTCCCGCATCCGCTGCTCGTGCACAAGCGCCGCCCCGACGAAATCGCGATAGAGCGGCGCGGGGCGCGTCGGGCGAGACTTGAATTCCGGGTGCGCTTGCGTTCCGACAAACCACGGGTGCATGTCGGCGGGCAGCTCGATGAGCTCGACCAGCGTGGCCTTTCCAACGACGTGATGTCCCGTGAACCGCATACCGTGCTCTTCGAACAGCGCGCGGTAGCGGTTGTTGAACTCGTAACGGTGCCGGTGCCGTTCGGTGATCTGCAGTTCTCCGTAGGCTTGCGCCGCATGCGACTGCGGCTCGAGTTCGCAGGCGTACGAGCCCAAACGCATCGTGCCACCGTAGACTTCCAAGTTCCGCTGATCGGGCATGAAGTCGATCACCGGATCGATCGTCGTCTCGTCCACTTCGCGCGTCATGGACTCCGGCAGGCCGCAGACGTTGCGCGCAAACTCCACGCACGCTAACTGCATGCCGTAGCAGATGCCCAAGAACGGAACGCGGTTTTCACGCGCGTATTTGATGGCCCTCAGTTTGCCTTTCACACCCCGCGCGCCAAAGCCCGGAGCCACCAAGATACCGTGCGCCGCACGCAGCACGGCGACGCCGTCGTTTTCGACCGTCTCCGAATCGATGCGCCGGATGTCGACCGCGGCATTGTAATGGATCCCCGCGTGATGTAACGCTTCGTTGATCGAAATGTAGGCGTCCTTGAGTTCGACGTACTTGCCGACGATCGCAACCGTCACGCGGCGCTCCGGATGCAGCACGCGTTCAACGACCGATGCCCACTCTTCCAATTCAGGCGATGCCTCTGAAAGGCGCAACTTGCGGACTGCCGCTTCCGCCAATCCCTCCGCTTCCAGATTCAGCGGAACTTGGTAGATGGTCGGCGCGTCGGAGTTCTGTACGACCGCGCTGGGCGGAACGTCACAGAACAGCGCGATCTTCTCTTTAATCTCCACGGCCATCGGACTCGATGTCGCGGTGCGGCAAACGATGGCGTCGGGACTGATGCCGATGCCGCGCAGCTCGCGCACCGAATGCTGCGTGGGTTTAGTCTTTAATTCGTCGGGCGCGCCCAAGTGCGGCATCAGCGTGAGGTGGACGAACATGACGTTTTCGTCGCCGACGTCGTAGCGGATCTGGCGGATCGCTTCGAGGAACGGCAGCGACTCGATGTCGCCGACCGTTCCGCCGACTTCGACGATGCAGACGTCCGCGCGGCTCTCTTCGGCGACACGCTTGATGTGCGACTTAATCTCGTTGGTGATGTGCGGGATCACTTGCACGGTCGCGCCCAAGTAATCGCCGCGCCGTTCCTTATCGATGACGGAATTATAGATTTGCCCGGCCGTCACGTTGTTGGCGCGCGACAAGTTCTCGTCGATGAAACGTTCGTAGTGGCCGAGGTCGAGATC